>NZ_JAYESI010000031.1:0-105107 GCF_041903675.1 Corallococcus sp. RDP092CA
GTCCACGTGCCCGTGGCCGCGCCCCGGTCCAACGGGAAGTCCCCCGCCACCACGCCCCAGGGGCCCGCGGGCGCGCGCTCCTCCAGCACCACCTCCCCGGAGGGGTCCATCACCGTCCACGTCCCCGCCCGCCCGCCCAAGGGGTTGTGATGTCGGGGGGTGAGCAGAGCGAGGGGGGCCGGTAACGATTGCAGGCTGCCCTGGAGGGCCGCCTTCTGTCCCTGAAAGGTGGGGCAAGGTGCCGCACCGGGTCCTCGCGAGGGGGGACCGGTCTGCTTGTGTCGAGCCGATCCTGCGTTAACTCAAGGGTATGACCCAATTCGAGACCCAGAGCGGAGAGCGGTTCGCGGACTTCGATCTACCCGAGGGCTGCATGATGTGCGGCGGCGCGGTCTCCATCCGGGCCACGCCGGCCGGCGCACACGGCTACTGCCCCCAGTGCCACGTGCTGTCGCGTCCGCAGATGCGCGTGAAGCCCAACGGCGTCGAGCTCTCCTTCCAGACCACGGCGCTCGCCTGACCCGGGGCGCCCGCCGCTTCAAGATGACAGCCCGCCCGGGGGCACGCTCCCCGGCGCGGCGATGATGAGAGCGCCCGTGCGACCGCACGGGAGGCACCGCGCGAAGCCCGCGCGCCGCCTCCCGCCGCACGGGCGTCAGTGCACCAGGGACACGAGCAGCGGCGCGGTGAAGAAGGACAGCGGGATGCCCACGCCCACCATCAGCACCGCCAGCTCCGGATCCAGGTCGTGCTCGGCCGCGAGGATGGCCGCCGTCACCATGGGCGCCATGGCGACCTGCAGCACCGCGGTCTGCTTCACCACCAGCGCCAGCCCCGGCACGAGCGTCAACACGCCCAGCACCGCCAGCGGCGCGAGCACCAGCTTGTAGGACAGCCCCAGCGCGAGCGCCGGCGCGCGCGGCCCGATCCCCCTCAGCCGCAGCTGGAAGCCCACGATGAACAGCGCCAGCGGCGTGAGCAGGTCGCCCAGCCGCTGGAGCACGGACTCCAGCCAGTCCGGGAAGGCGAAGGGGCGCAGGAGCAGCGCCACCACCAGCGCCTGGAACGGGGTGAACAGCACCACCTTGCGCACGAGCGCGCGGACGGACAGCGCCGCCCGGGCGCGCGCCCTCGCCGCCGTCAGCGTGGCCAGCGTCGCCAGCACCAGGAACGAGCCCAGCTGATCCGCCACCACCGCCACCGGCACGGCCGGGGGCCCCAGCAGCGCGGCGGCCATGGGCAGGCCCACGAAGGCCGTGTTCCCCAGCCCCGCGGTGAGGATGAGCGCCGCCACCGACTCGCGCGCCAGCCCCAGCCGGGGCCCGAGCAGGCGCAGGAAGAGCGCCGCCCCCACGAAGAGCAGCCACGGCGCCGCGGCGGCCACCAGCAGCCCGGGCGCGAACTCCAGCCGGTGCATGGCGCGCAGCACCAGCGCGGGCAGGGACACGTTGAGGAGGAAGGCGTTGAACGCGGGCGCCGTCCCCTCCGGGAACCGGCCGCTCCGGCGCGCCACCACGCCCAACAGGAGGCACACCCCCAGGAGTCCGATGACCTGCCCCATGCCCGCCTTTCCCGGTGTGGGTTGGCGCGGCAACCTGGAGGAGCCCGGAAGCGATGTCCAGCCCCATGAAGGGCGCACCGGGAAGTCGCGTTTCGCGCGCGACTGGAATGCATGAGGCTCCAACCGCCCGCGCGCGGCAGAGGGCGCGTGGAAACGCGCGGGGCGCGGGCGCATGCTGGCGGGCGCCCGCGGTCAGGCGTCCCTCCCGTGGCCGTCGGGCATCCTCCATGAATCCCGTTGCCACGGTGTTGAGAGCGCTGGGCGGGGGTGGCCTGCCACGGACGTACTGGGTCCTGTGGGTGGGCACCTTCGTGAACCGACTGGGGTCCTTCGTCGCGCCGTTCCTGGCGCTCTACCTCACGCGCGAGCGCGGCTTCAGCGTGGAGCAGGCGGGCTTCATCGTGGCGCTCAACGGCGCGGGCGCGGTGCTGGCGGCGCCCCTGGGCGGGATGCTCGCGGACCGGGTGGGCCGGCGGCTGACGCTCGCGGGGGGCCTGTGGCTGGGGTCCGGGGCCATGCTGTTCATCGGCCACTCGGAGACGCCGGGGCGCATCGCGGCGGCGGCCTTCCTCCTGGGCATCCTGGGGGACCTGTACCGGCCGGCGGTGGCCGCGGCGGTGGCGGACCTGGTGGCGCCCCGGGACCGGGCGCGCGCGTACGGGCTGCTCTACTGGGTCATCAACCTGGGCTTCGCCATCGCGCTGCCGCTGGCGGGCCTGCTGGCGGGGCTGGGCTACCGGCTGCTCTTCATCGCGGACGCGGTGACCACCTTCCTCTACGGCTGCTGCGTCTGGGCCTTCGTCCCGGAGACGCGCCCCGCGGAGGCGCGGGCGGCGCACGCGTCCCACTCCCCGCTGGGGGCGCTGCTGACGCCCTTCCGCGACGGCGTGTACCTGGCCTTCTGCCTGCCGGTGTTCGCGCTGGCGCTGCTGCTCCACCAGAGCTTCATGAGCCTGCCGCTGACGCTCACCCAGCAGGGCCTGACGCCCGCCGAGTACGGGCTGGTGATGTCCGTCAACGGCGTGCTCATCGTCGCGCTCCAGCCGTTCATCGTGCGCGGGGTGGGCCGGGTGCGGCGCTCCACCGCGCTGGCGGTGGCGGGCGTGCTCATCGGCGTGGGCTTCGGGCTGCACGCGCTGCCGGCCACGGTGCCGCTCGCGATGGCCGCGGTGACGGTGTGGACGCTGGGGGAGATCGTCCACTCGCCGGTGGCGCCGTCGGTGGTGGCGGACCTGGCGCCGGCGGAGCTGCGCGGCAGCTACCAGGGCGCGTACCACATGATGTGGGGCCTGGCGTCCAGCGCCGCCCCCGCGCTGGGCGGGGCGATGCTGGGCCACGTGGGCGCCCGCGCGCTGTGGGTGGGCTGCTGCTGCGTGGGCCTGACGGCGGCCGCGTGGCACCTGACCATCGCGGGGGCGCGCCGGCGCCGGGTGGAGACGCTGCGGCTGGAGCGCCCGGAGATGAGCGCCAGCCTGGACTGAGCGGGGGCTACTTCCCCACGCCGAGCAGGGCCTCGGGCCTGGTGAGGCCGCGCGCGCGGGCGACGGGCTGGAGGATGTCCTGCGGGGGGGCGTCCGCGGTGAGCAGCAGCGCGCGCACGGCGGTCTCCACCACGTCCTCCGCGCCGGGGCGCACCATGCCGCGCCGGGCGTCCTCCACGCGCTTGCCGCGGTACAGGTCGAAGCGCTCCTTCACGTGCTTCGCCACGTCCTGGACGGCCTTGTCGCCCGCGTCCACGCGCAGCTCCAGCTCGCTGCGCAGCTGCACGGGGTCCGCGAGCACGCCGTAGCGGTCATAGCCCTTGTGCGACAGGTCCTCGTGCAGCACCGCGTAGTCCTGCGTGTTGGGCGCGGGCACCTGCTGGGGCGACAGCAGGTCGCGCATCACCGACGTCACGGTAGCCGTCACGGTGAGCCGGTGCAGCTGCACGTCGTAGACGAAGTCCGAGTACATGGGCTCCTCCACGGTGATGGGCTCGCGGAAGACGGCGTCGCGGTTGCGCTGCACCTCGGTGCGCTGGGTCTCCGCCTTGTCCAGCGCCACCTGCACGGCCACCTCCAGCACACGCGCCGCCTTGGCCTTCATCGACATCAGGCCCTCGTCCTGGGTGCACTGGCCGGAGCAGCGCTCCGGGTCGCACTCGCTGGGCACCTTGCCCGGGCTCTTCGCGTTGCGGGCCTCCTCGCCGCACTCCTGGATGGCCGCGCGGCACTCGCGCTTCTCCCGCTCGCGGCAGCGCTCGGCGACGTCGCGCAGCGTGCCCAGCTCCAGCTGGGCCTTGAGGTACTCGCGCAGCACGGCGGCCTGCTTGCGCTCCACGCCCTCCAGGGTGCGCTCCGCCTCCAGGAGCTTCTTCTCGTACTCCCCGCGCTTGGGGTTGGGCACGGAGCGGTTGCCCGCGAGGTAGCGCTGGCTGCGCTGGGACTCCTCCACCGCCTTGAGCGGCAGCACGCGCTCCAGGGCCAGGTCCAGCTTCACGCCCACGCGGCCCGGGGGCGCCTCCGTCACGACCTTCAGGGGCAGCTGCGTGGGGAGCGCCGCGGCCAGCCGCCCCGCGCTCAGCCGCTGGGCGACGTCCGGGGCCTGGGCGTTGTCCTCCACGGGCGTGGCCACCACCAGGAAGGCCACCTCGTCGCGCAGCCGCTGCCGCACGGCCTCCGCGCGCTCGCGGGCGGCGGTGGCGCCCACGCGCTCCTGGTCCGCGCGCACGTAGGCCACGAGCGCGTTGCCCAGCTTGCCGGCCTTCTCCAGCGTCTCCGCGCTGGAGAAGAAGCGCTTCGCCCACGCCACCTGCACGGCGTCCACGCCCTTGCGCGCGTTCACGTGGTCCGGCGCCACGGCGAGCACCGCGTCCAGCTCCGCGCGCGCGTCCTGGAGCTTCTCCTCCTTGAGCAGCCCCAGGGCCACCTGCACGCGGGCCTCCAGCGTCTGGGCGAGCAGCGCGCGGGCCTCTTCGTGGTCGGGGTCCAGCTCCAGCACGCGCACCAGCAGCTTGGTGGCGGACGCCAGGTCCCCGGAGGCATGGGCGGCGCCGGCCTCCTGGTACACCTCCGCGCCCCACTCCTTGCGCACGGCGCGCAGCTTCACGGTGACCTCGGAGGCCTGCGGGTCCGCGGCCAGGGCGCGCAGGTAGGCGGCCTCCGCCTCCGCCCAGTGGCGCTCCTTCGCGGCGCCGTCGCCCTCGCGCACGGCGCGGGAGAAGGCGGAACAGCCGCTGAGCAGCACCAGGGACAGCAGCGCCAGGGCGCTCAGCCAGCGGGAGGAAGCGCGGGGGGGTCGGGCGAAGGGGCTCACCCGCCGCATTCTCGCGGGAAAGCGCTCCCGGGGTGAAGATTCCGGCGGCCTGCCCGGCAGGTTGCTCCGCGTGAAGGCAGACATCCTGGCGAGGCGGGCCCGGGACGCCCGACGTCATTAGGCTGTTGTGCCGTTTGAATGTGTCGCACCCACACGGCCTTTTGCTGGCGGCGATGAGCCAGGGTGCAAGCGTTCAGTGTCCGGCCCGCGGAATGCCGGGAATGACGCGACGCACCAGTCAGTAGAGGGAATCAGCACCCACGAGGGGGGCTAGAGAGAATCCAATGCCTTGTCCACAGCCGCGTCCCACCCGGTTCCACCCTCCGCTGCGGGCCGAAACGTTCTCCATCGAGGAGCACCGCAACGTCCACTGCCGCTTCTACGGCGGCTGCATCGACGTGGCGGTCCGTCAGGACTGGGAGAGCTTCACCTGCGCCAAGTGCCCCCTGTTCCAGGAGGACAAGGCGCCAGGCGCCAGCACGTTTGCCTTCACGCAGCCCGCGGACTTCGGGCAGCCTTGAGGCGTCTGTTGTTTCAAGGTCTGTGATTGAGACAGCCGGGCGCCCTGCCCGCCTCCGCGCCCCTCCGCTGGGAGGGGGAGCGGGCGGGAGGGGCGCCCGTCGTCCGGCGCCGTTTCCGTCGGGTCTCCGGCTGCGGCCCTGAAGGACCGGGCCCACCTTGTCAGGCGGCGAGGGGCCAGCGGATGCAGGAGCGGCGAGTCACATCCTGGTTGGAGCTGCAGGACCTGATGTTCGCGGGCTCGTGGAACGAGCCCCTGCACCGGTTCCGCACGAGCTTCGTGTTCCGGGGCGTGCCGGACGCGACGTTGGATTTGACGGCGACGCTCAACCGCCAGGGAGCGTTCGTGCGGCTGGAGCGGGATCTGCTGCGGGCCTTCCGCAAGTACGCGCGGGGCGTGCCGGGCACGGAGCGCCTGACGTCCGTCTGGGACTGGCTGGCGCTGGCGCAGCACCACGGGATGCCGACGCGGCTGCTCGACTGGACGTTCAGCCCCTACGTGGCGCTGCACTTCATGACGGAGCGCTTGGACCTGATGGAGGAGGACGGGGCGGTCTGGTGCGTGGACTACCACAAGACGAACCAGCAGTTGCCCAAGCCGCTGCGCGAGCAGCTGCGGTTGGAGGGGGCGGACGTGTTCACGGGGGAGATGCTGGCGTCGGTGGCGCAGGACCTGACGGCGTTCGACGGGCTGGCGGAGCACGCGTTCGTGTTGTTCTTCGAGCCGCCGTCGCTGGACGCGCGCATCGTGAACCAGTTCGCGCTGTTCTCCGTGATGAACGGGCCCGGGCTGAGCCTGAACGACTTCCTGGGGCACCAGCATCACGGCGTGCGCAGGCTGGTGGTGCCGGCGACGCTCAAGTGGGAGATCAGGGACAAGCTCGACCAGGCGAACATCACCGAGCGGGTCCTCTTCCCCGGCCTGGATGGGCTCAGTCGCTGGCTGCGCCGCTACTACGCCCCGCGTCCCCGGTAGGTCCGGCGTCATTCGCGGGTGCTTCAGGCGCAGGGGGTGGGACCTCCTGCACGGGAGACGCCGAGGGTGGCTGTTGCGCGTCTGGGGCAGGTGGTGGAATCGCAAAGGAGGCATCTCCCACCGGGGGAGGAGCCTTGGCGACCACGGCTCCCTGGGGAGTGACCGCATACGCATCCCATCCATCAAGCATCCGGATGCGAGGTCCACCACACGGTCTGAAGTCCTGATGAACCACGACGAAGTAGAGGCCCTGGGTCGGCCCGGTGAAGACGGCGACCGCCAGTCCCTGCTCTGGGCTGGAACAGCCCTGGAACAACGTGGAGTCAGGATACGTGCGGATGAACTCCCGAACCGCGCCGGCGGCAGCGACCACGGCCCCGGCTTCCATGGGTTGTCCCACGAGCGTGGCGGATGTCTCGTCGGGCCATTCAATGGGTGCTGTCCATGCCTTCGGCCGCGCGGCACATCCCGCGAGCACTGCGATGCATCCTGCTGCCACAGCCCTACCCCTCATCGACGCTCCCAGGTCATTCACGCAGCAGCCGCAGCGGCCCATTCGTGCACTGAGGGGCTGCCCCCAGTTGGCTCTGTATTGGCGCGCAGGTCCCCAGGAGGATCCACCGTCGTCGCCGCTCACTCCATTGCTCGACTTCGCCCGTGGGAAAATAGCGCAAGTAGACCCGGCTGCCGTCCATGCGTTCCGCAACCAGTGCGGAGGCCATCTCGATCGCCAGGTTCTTGAAGAGGGCAGGCGCGGGATTGCCAGGAACGAGGCGCACCACCGCCATGGCCGTCAGCGGATCAACCACATCGGTCGGCCAGGCCAGGAGATCCACCGAGGAAGGGGGGCTACCGCAAGGATGATTGTGGATGAATCCGACCACCCAGACCTGCGAGGCGAGATGATCCGCATCCTGAACATGGGATGGCACGGAGCAGCGAGCGTGACTGCCACGAACAGGCTCAGACACACGCCAGGACAGGGCGTCCCGCCCACCTGCGACGTAGACGGCCGCGCAGTACTCCGTAGACAGCCCCGGGATGGGCCGCAGCGTCGCGGGGTCGCACACCCGAGCCCCTGGACGCTTGAGGAACGCGTCCGCCACATCCCGCATCAAGTCGATGGGAATGGAGTTGTCTCCCGCAGGCATCTCGACCGATGGAACCTCCGCCCAAGGCCCGCGCGCCATCTTCGCGGACGCGTAGGGGGTGGGAGCTGGCACCGAGGCCGCGCACCCCATCAAGAACCCCAGCAATGACAGCAGCACGAATCGCACGGTGCGGCATCCTCGCATCAACGCGAGGAAGGCACCTCACGCATTCACGCGTGCACGGGCTCCCTACCCACGGGTCCGGACATGTCCCGGTCGCGCCGCGCCGCGCGCTCCGCGTCCTCCCTTGCCCAGCGCGCGTCGTCCTCGCGCGCGTTCTTGTGCGCGAGCGCGCCCCCCGCGATGACCCCACCCATCACCACCATCATCACCAGGACTCCGACCACGATCGAGCCGACGATGAGCATCTGAAGCACCTCCACCTCCCAACGGTGCGTCGCGCTCGCCCCTCCCGCAGACCCGGGCCGACATGCCCTGCGGGACCTCGCCTCCCCGCCCGTCCCCACCTGCGACCCCGGGGCCCCCCGACTGGCAATGGACAGACATGCGCCACACCTTCAGCCCAAAGCAGCCGGGACACGCCACAGGGAGGCGCACCCATGTCAGACACCGGCATCAAACAGCACAGCCCCCCAACCCCGACCTGGCAGCCCAGGCCCTCGCTGCCCCCGCTCGCTCCCCGCCCGGAAACCCCGCCCCCGTCCGACGGTGAATGCCCGTCGCACGACGACTTCGACGACCCCATCGCGTCCTGGTAGGGAACCCGGGCATGAGCGTGCCCCGCCCCAACCCGCTGCTGTCGGACCGCGACGTGGACTTCCAGCTCTATGAGGCGCTGGACACCGCCGCCCTCTGCACGCTGCCTGCCTTCCAGGAGCACTCGCGTGACACCTTCACGCTCCTCCTGGACAGCACCCGCCGCTTCGCCCGCGAGGTGCTCGCCCCCACCTACCGGCCCATGGACGCCACCCCGCCCGTCTTCGAACACGGCCGGGTGCGCGTCCACCCCGCCATGCGCGCGCTCTACGCCGGCATGGCCGACCTGGGCCTGCTCACCGCCACCCGCCCTCCCGAGGTCGGCGGCCAGCAGCTCCCCCTCACCGTGCACGCCGTGGCCAGCGCCTACCTCATGGCCGCCAACCTGAGCGCCTATGGCTACCTGGGCCTCACCATCGGCGCCGCGCACCTGCTGGAGGTCTTCGGCACGCCCTTCCTGCGCGACACCTTCATGGCCCGGATGTACCGGGGCGAGTGGACCGGCACCATGGCCCTCACCGAGCCCCAGGCCGGCAGCAGCCTCGCGGACGTGAAGACGCGCGCCACACCCGCGCCGGACGGCACGTACCGCCTCCAGGGCTCCAAGATCTTCATCAGCGGCGGCGACCAGGACTTCACCGACAACGTCGTGCACCTCACCCTCGCCCGCATCGAAGGCGCGGAGGGCGGCACGCGCGGCGTGTCCCTCTTCGCCGTGCCCGCGCGCAGGCCCCAGGGCGACACCCTCGTCCCCAACGACGTCCAGGTGGCCGGCGTCATCCACAAGATCGGCTGGCGCGGCCTGCCCAGCCTCGTCCTCAACTTCGGCGAGTCCCAGGACTGCCACGGCTGGCTCGTGGGCCAGCCCGGACGCGGGCTCGCGTGCATGTTCCAGATGATGAACGAGGCGCGCATCATGGTGGGCCTCAACGGCGTGTCCACCGCCGCCGTCGCCTACCAGGAGTCGCTCACCTACGCGCGCGAGCGCCCCCAGGGCCGCCCCGCCGGCATCCGCGACACCGCGCGCGCCCAGTCCCCCATCATCGAGCACGCCGACGTGCGCCGCATGCTGCTGCGCCAGAAGGCCATCGTGGAGGGCGGCCTCGCGCTCCTGCTCGCCACCTCCACCCAGTCGGACCTCGCCCACCACGCCCCGGACGAGGCCGCGCGCAAGCGCGCGCAGCTGCTCCTGGACCTGCTCACGCCCATCGCCAAGACGTTCCCCGCGGAGAAGGGCTTCGAGTCCAACGCGCTCGCGCTCCAGATCCACGGCGGCTACGGCTACTCCAGCGAGTACCTCCCGGAGGCGTGGCTGCGCGACCAGAAGCTCAACAGCATCCACGAGGGCACCACCGGCATCCAGGGCCTGGACCTGCTCGGGCGCAAGGCGGTGGCGGAGGGCGGCGCCGCGCTCCAGGCGCTCGACGCGGAGGTGCGCGCCACCACCGCCCGCGCCCGCGCCGCCGGAGTGGAGCCCGGGTGGAGCGACGCGCTGGAGGACGCGTTTCAGCAGGCCGCGGCCCTCACCCGGGAGCTGGGCGCGCGCGGCATGGCGGGGGAAGTGGACGTGATGCTCCGTCACAGCACGGACTTCCTGGAGCTCTTCAGCGTGGTGGCCGTGGCGTGGCGCTGGCTCGCGCAAGGCGCCGCCGCGAAGGAGGGGCTCTCCCGCGCGCCCTCCCCCGAGGACGTCGCCTTCTACGAGGGCAAGCTCGCCGCCGCGCAGTACTGGTTCGCCGTGGAGGTGCCGCGCGTGCCGCTGCTCGCCCACCTGTGCCGCACGGGCGAGGACTCCTACGCGCGCATGCGCCCGGACTGGTTCTGACATGTCCGTCTCCTTCCACCTGTGCCAGCCCGGGAAGGGCGCGTCGTGCGGCGCCTGCTGCGGCCTCTACAACTTCCGGGACCACTCGCGCGCGGCGCTGACCCGGCGGCTCACGGCGCAGACCGAGCGGCTCTCCCGCACACCCCACACGCCCGAGGCCTACGCCGAGGCCGCGCGCGAGCTCACCGCGAACCGGGACGCCCCCGCGCTCTTCCCCATCGTGCGGGTGTGTCCCCTGCTGGGCTTCCTGGACGCGGAGCACCAGCGCGTGGGCTGCCTGGGCCACCCGCTGGTGACGGGCGGCACGGACCTGCGCGACTGCGGCGTGTACCGCGCCACCATCTGCGAGACCTTCACCTGTCCGTCCTTCGGCTGGCTCACCGACGCGCAGGCGCGGCTGGTCCAGGCCGCGTGCGCGGACTGGTACCTCTATGGGCTGGTCATCACCGACGTGGAGTTCGTGCGCGGCTGCCTGAAGCTCCTCGAGTGGGAGCTGGGAGGCCCCGCGTCCCCGGACGTCCTGCGCGAGCGCCCGGAGTCGCTCGCCGCCATGCGCCGCCTCTTCGCCCTCAAGGAGACGGCTCCCGGCCGCGACAGCCAGGCCGCCGTGTTCGGCCGCTTCGCCCACGACGCGGAAGGGGAGCCCACCCCTCGCTCGCTCGACTACGCGGCGCTGGGCACGCGCGCCGCCCCCGAGGACGACGTGGTGCTGTGCCTGGGCTACACGCCGTCGAGCGCACCGGAGCTCCTCGCCGCGCGGGACCTGGTGCGCGACCACGTGCGCGCCGTGGCCGCCACGCTCCCCGCGTAGCCTTCGCCATCGGGAAGCCAACACTCCACGGCACGCCGGACGCTTGCAACGGCAGGGGGTCGTCCGCAGGTTCGCCTGCGGGAGGGCTGGCGGATGGGTGGACGGTGGATGTGGTGGGGGATGGTGGGGGTGTGCTCGCTCGCTTCCGGCTGTCGGGAGCAGGACACCGCGGACACGGTGCCGGCGGTGCCGGCGACGATGCAGTCCCGCGACTCCGCGAGCGGCGGACTGATGGTGCCGGCCACGCCCGCGCTGGCGCGAAGCACGGTGGACGGCATCCGCGCTCCGAGCGGCGACGCGCCTCCCACGGCGAACGCACAGGTGCCTCCGGACACGGCACCGCCCCCCGGCGCCCGGCCACTGCCAGGGCCCCGCGTGAACGCGCCCGCGCAGGGCCCCACGGCCCAGGCGAACCCGAACGCCGCCCCGCCCCAGCAGGCCGCGCCGGCGAACCCGAGTGCCCAGTCGAACGCCCGACAACAGCCCCAGGCCACCCCGGACGGCACGCCCGCGACGCAGGCGCCCGCCGAGGGCCGGGTGATGATTGGCGCCCAGGCCGTGCAGGCCAGCGAGGACGAGGCCTGGTACGAGGGCGCGGCCAAGGCGGCGCAGGCGGCGGTGACGGACACCGCCGCCCACAGGCCGCTGGAGCAGGTCGTCATCGCGTCCAGCACGGTGAGCGGCCGCGTGACGCGCGTGGGCCAGGGCACCCTGCACGTGCGCGACGGCGAAGGCACCGTCTACGAGCTCCAGCTCGACCAGCGCAGCCGGGGCCTGCGCCAGGGCCAGCGCGTGCCCCTCCAGGAGCTACAGGAAGGCACGCCGGTGCGCGCGCAGTTCGTCCTCATGGGCGGCCGCACCGTCGCGCGCGACGTGCAGGTGCGGCGCTAGAACCGCGCCCCTCCCAACGCCTGAAACGACGACACCCGGGAAGCCATGAGGGCTCCCCGGGTGCCTGTCTTCGTCCCGGCCCCCTTCACGCGAAGGGAGACGGGCTGGAAGCGGGTGCGACTACCAGACGGCCTTGAGCGTCACGCCCGAGTAGGCGCTGTAGCCGCGGATCTTCACGTAGTACTTGCCCGCGGTCGTCTTATTGACGCTGCACGACTCGTTGTTGCCGGACAGGTACGGACGGCAGTCGTACGAGGACGTCGTCGGCGAGGAGCCGAACTTCACGTACAGGTCCGCGTCACCCGAGCCACCGGACGTGGAGAAGGTGACCGACTTGTTCGCCGGCACGTCCACGGTGATCCACTCCGTGGTGAAGGAGCCGGAGGCGCCGGAGATGCCCGTCACCGGCACGTTGTTCTGCAGCACGTTGCCGCCACCCGTGCCGCCCGTGGTGTAGCTGCCCGTCAGCGTCACGCCGGAGTACGCCGAGTAGGCGTTCAGCATCACGTAGTAGGTGCCCGCCTGGATGTTGGTGATGGTGCACGTCTCCGCGTTGCCGCCGACGTACGGGCGGCAGTCGTAGGTGGACGCGTCCGGCGCCTCGCCGAAGCGCACGTACAGGTCCGCGTCACCCGTGCCACCGGAGATGGTGAACTTCAGGTTCGTGGAGCCCGCGGGAACGGCCAGCGAGTAGTACTTCTTGCTGCCCGCGCTGCCGGAGAGGCCCGTCACCGGCGTGCCGTTGGTCAGCGGGGTGGAGGTCGGGGGCGGCACCGTCACGCCCACGCCCACCGCTTCCCAGGCCGCCTTCACCGCGTCCTGCGTGGCCTGGTCGTAGCCCAGGGCCGCCGCCGCCTGGATGGTCCAGGCCTTGGCCTGCACGTACGTCGTGCTCGCCGTGTAGAGGTTGGTGTTGGCGTAGTACCAGATCTGACCGGCCTTCTGGACGCCGATGGCCGGCACGTTGATGGTGCTCTTGCCACGCGGGTGCGTGCCGCCCTTGGAGAGCAGCGCGAACGCCAGGTTCGGGATGCCGGAGGTGTAGTGCACGTCCTGGCCCGAGTAGTCAGGCGCCCAGTCGAGCGACGCGCCGTCCTTCGCCGGGTCGTCCATGTAGCGGAGCGCGTCGTTCGGCGTGCCCGGCGTCCAGACGTCCTCGCCCACCATCCAGACGTCCGCCGAGGTGCTCCAGTTGTTCGCCGCGCTCTCGCAGAAGGCGCCGAAGGTGTCGGACATCGCCTCGTTGAGGCCGCCAGACTGGCCGGAGTACGTGAGGTTGGACTCGTTCTCCGTCACCGCGTGGGTCAGCTCGTGGACCGTGACGTCCGCGTCCTTGCCCAGCTCGATGGAGTTCACGCCGTCGCCGTCGCCGTACACCATCTGGGTGCCGTCCCAGTAGGCGTTCACGTAGTTGCGGCTGTAGTGCACCGTGCTGATGAGCGTCTCACCCGCGTTGTCCAGCGAGTCGCGGTTGAAGTGCGTCTTGTAGCAGTTGTAGGTGTAGCCCAGCATGTCGTAGTTCATGTCGACATGCGAGTCACCGATGGCCGCCTGGCCCTCGCTGCGCTTGAGCGTGCCCGGGGTGCTGGTCCCGTTGTTCGCGCTGTAGACCTTGCGGTTGAGCGCGGTGTGGATCTCCGGCACGCGCAGCACGATGGAGCCGTCCGCCGCGTTCACGTACACGCGGTCGCGCAGCGGCATCTCGGCGGCCTCGCCGGTGACCTTCACCTCGTACGCCAGGCGCAGCGCGCCGTCCTCGGTGCGCACGTACACCAGGCGGGGGGAGCCCAGGACGTCCAGGCCCGTACCCACCGTCGCGCTCAGCGCCGCGTCGCGCGCGGACGTCGCCGCGATGCGCGGCAGCGCGGAGACGTTCAGGCCGTCGCGCGCGGAGCCGTTGGCGCCGAACACCGAGCCGTCCGGACGCACGTGGACCACCAGCTCACCGCCGATGACCTCCAGGCCGTTCTTCGTCTGCGTGAAGCGCAGGTGCTGGTTGCCCTGCTCGTCGGTGTTCGCCTTGCGCAGCACCATGTCGTCCGCGTTCAGCCGGAACGCCGGGGCCACGCCGGCCACCGCCTGGCGGCTCGACTGCAGCGTGGTCAGCGTCCGCTCCACGCGGCCCAGCTCGCCACGGATGCTGTCGGGGATGCCATCCGCGTGCACGCCGAGCACCTGCGCGCCGCCACCGAGCGCGTTCAGCGCGCTCTGGATGTCCTCACCCGACTTCTCCTGCTGGGGCGCCTGCGTCTCGTCCCCCGTCGAACCCTGCGTACCGCACGCCGTCAGAGCCACGCCCAGCCAAGCCGCGCCAATCGTCTTCAACAGTCGATGAGCCAACGCGATACCTCCATGAAGAAACAGCGGGATGATACGTGACACACTCGAAATCATCAGAGCAACTACTTTTTGCGGAAAGTACGTTTAGCTACTTTCCCAAGCCCTGCCGATCAAGCCAAGAGAACCTGAATTGCAGTTTAGGAAAATTTCAACAACATTGCTGCTCTTCACCGGCTCTCAGGGGAAAACGAACCTGCCTCCTGGATGTCTCAAAAAATGTTTCATGAGACGTCCGCCCCCCTCCGCCGGGAGGGGGACATGAGGCGGAGCGCGGTCCGCCGGCAGGTGGGGGCGCTGTATGTGGGGGTGCTGCTGGCGCTCACGGCCTGTGCATCGCGGGCACCGGTGGTGACGGAGGTGCCTGCGCCGCCCACGTTGTCGGTGGCGCAGGTGGCGCGGCTGCTGCCCGCGAAGGTGAAGGGGGCGGAGCGCGAGGGGTGGGCGCGCGACGTGCTGGCGGCGCTGGACGCGGAGGCGATCCCCGCCGCGGCGCCGGAGGTGTGTCAGGTGCTGGCCGTCATCGAACAGGAGTCCGGCTTCCAGGCGGACCCCGCGGTGCCGGGGCTGCCCAGGCTGGTGCGTCAGAAGCTGGACAGCACGGCGGGGCGGCTGGGCCCCCTGGGGCGGCGGCTCCTGGACGAGGTGCTCGCGGCGAAGCCGAAGGGGGCGAAGCGCACCTTCGGGGCGCGGCTGAATGCCCTGCGCACGGAGCGGGACCTGGATCGTCTCTTCCGCGACATGCTCGCGTACTACGAAGCGGAGTACCCGGCGGCATACGCGGCCGCGGACCTGGCCAGCTCGCTGTTCGGTCCGTCCTCGTTCGCGGGGCAGAACCCCGTCACCACCGCGGGATCCATGCAGGTCAGCGTCCGCTACGCGGTGGAGAAGGCGGGCGCGGACGCGGATCCGGTGGCGGTGCGCGAGTCGCTCTACACGCGCGCGGGCGGCGTGCGCTACGGCACCGCCCGGCTCCTGGGCTTCGAGGCCGCGTACGACGCGCCGCTCTACCGCTTCGCGGACTACAACGGCGGCGTCTACAGCTCGCGCAACGCCGCGCTCCAGGCCCAGGTCAGCCAGCTCACCGGCGTCGCCCTGGCGACCGACGGCGACCTCCAGCTGTACGACAAGGACGGCGCGCCGCGCGGCGAGGACAGCCAGAGCCTCAAGGCGCTGCTCCTCTTCCGTCAGCGCTACGCGCCGGACCTGAGCGAGCGCCGGGTGCGCCGGGACGTGGAGGAGGAGAAGACGGCGGACTTCGAGAAGACGGACACGTACCTGGCGGTGAAGCGCGTGTACGCGACTCGGACGGGGCAGGCCCCCGCCTACGCCCAGCTTCCCCAGGTGACGCTCAAGAGCGTGAAGCTGAGCGGGGAGCGCACCACCGCGTGGTTCGCGAGGTCGGTGGACGCCCGCTACCAGCGGTGCATGGCCCGCCACCGCCCGCCTGCGCGGTAGCGGGCCGCCACGTCGGGGCTACGGCGTGGTGAACGCGGCGCTGAACGTGTCCGCGGTGATGATGGGCAGCAGGTCCCCGGTGACGGACGGCGCGCGCTCGGGCGCGTAGTTCGGCGAGCCATCCGCCACCACGCGCACGTAGTAGGTGGAGCCGGGCAGCAGCAGGTCCGGCGGCAGGCGGACCTGCGTCCGGTCACCGGGCACATGGAAGCGCAGCGTCGGGTTGGCGCCGAACGTGTCCATCAACTGGATGACGAGCACCACGTAGTTCCGGGGCGTGCCCCGGACGGGAGGCCGCCACGAGATGACCGGCCGGTTGCTGCCCACGACGCGCGACACATAGGCGTCCACGCCGTCGATGCGCAGCTCCCGGGGCGGCGAGATGGGCGGCGAGATGGGGCCGGCGATGAGGTGGTCCAGCCGGTCGGTGATGTAGATGTTGCCGCTGGGGTAGTGCGTCCGGCTCCCCACGACGACGGGCGTCGCGGACCGGAACGAATAGGCGGCGGTGCCCACCACGCCCCAGCTGGCTGGATAGGGATTGCCGTAGGCCAGCCGGCTCGCGATGACGCCGTCCTCGCCGCGAGGCAGCCACATGTCGAGCAGCTCCCCCTGGTAGCCCACCCAGCCGTGCTGGTAGCCGAACGGCGCGGGCACCACCGAGAACGAGGGGTAGTTGAGCGCGCCGGTGGGGTTCACGTCCGAGCGCCAGCGGGTGAACTCGTTCAGGCGCCACTCGAGGGAGAAGGGCTGCTGCCTCACGGGCTGCATCGTGGCCGCCAGCGGCAGCGAGGTGGTGCCGTCCGGCGTGAACGAGAACGACGGCAGGTGCGCGCTGCTCAGCACCGACAGGTACGCCAGGGGCTCACCGCTCGGCAGTGTCCCAGCCTGCACGGAGTTGAGCTGGTTCACGTAGAGGCGGTCGCCCTTGGACGCGTCCAGGACGGGACCTCCATAGCTCGTGCCGAAGTACGCGTAGGCGGACGGGTCGACGAAGGACGTGTCACCGACCTCGGGCTCCGTGGACCTGACCAGCGAGCCGCTCACGTTCACGTCCGCGCTGATGAGCTGGAAGGACGTGCCCGGCTCGGAGAGGGACGTATACGGCTGCCAGGGCGCCAGGTTGAAGAGCTCCACCGACGCGGGGGACTCGGTGTCGTTCACATAGACGGCATCCGGACGGCCGATGCGGTTGATGCCCAGGTCGAAGTGGCGCTCTCGCGTCAGGTAATAGCTCTGGTTCGAGCGCAGGAGATACTCGCCGTCCGGCACGTTGTCGAAGCGGAGCCCCCCCGCCACCGGCGTGCCGGCGTACCGGTCCAGGTCCATGCCGTGGGGGACGAGGATCTCCACGTCGGAGCCGGCCAGGTCCTGGGGCACCACCGTCACCCCGGCGCCGGAGTGGAAGCGCGTGTCCGCCGTCACCAGCACGGACGTGCCCGCATCCACCGGCCCGGAGCCCGCGTCGGGCTCGCCGCACCCCGGCAGCACGTCCTCGTTGGTGATGACCGCGGTCCCCTCGCGGGGGTCCATGGCGAGTTCAGGAGGGTTCACCTCCTCGGCGGGAGGCGCGGCCCCTCCGCAGCCCAGCCAGGCCGCGCAGGTGGGGATGAGCAACAACGACAGACGTCGCAAGGACATGATGGGCCTTCGTGACAAACATTCAGCAATGCTTGTCCGGTTCCGGCCCCAACCAGACGCCACCCTCTATACGCGACAGGGATGACTTTCTGGATATTTACTTTTTGATGGGTAGTTTGGGTGGGCGCAATTCAAGGCTTGCGCCCACCTCCGTCTGCCATTAGCGGCCAGGCGTCGGCGGCGGGGCGAAGCGCTTGTCGGAGATCTTCATCTCCGTGACGGGCCCGTACTTGCGGGCCACGTCGCGCAGGGCGTCCGCCTTGCCGATGAGGACGAACGTCAGGTCCTCCTGGGCGGGCAGGACGCGCTGGAGCACGGCGCGCACGCCGTCGCGGGTGGCGGCGGACACGGCGTCCGCGAAGCCGTTCACGTCCTGCGCGTCCAGGCCGTAGAAGGCCAGCTCCGACAGCTTCATGGCCAGCTGGTCGCCCGTCTCCAGCGTCGGAGGGAACTGGCCCAGCACGTAGGCCTTGGCGGAGGCGAGCATGGCGTCGTCCATGCCGTCCTGGCGGTAGCGCGCGAGCACGTCCAGTGCCAGGTCGATGGCGCGGCCCGTGGAGGCGGTCTGCGTATAGGACGTGAGGACGACGGGGCCGGGCTGGAGGGCGGGCTCCAGGGCCGAGCGGGCGCCGTAGGTGAGGCCCGTCTTCACGCGCAGCTCGGTGTTGAGCAGCGAGGTGAAGCGGCCGCCCAGCACGGTGTTGCCCAACTGCGCCGCGACGCGGTCCGGGTCGGTGCGGCGGATGCCGGTGTTGCCGATGGAGAAGTAGGTCTGGGTGGCGTCCGGCTTGTCCACCAGCAGCACGCGGCGGCCCTTCGTGGGCGCGGTGGGAGGCACGGCCGCCAGCGGCTGGGCCGCCGGGGCCCACTCGCCCAGGGCGGCCTCCAGCTTCGCGGCGAGCTGCTTCGCGTCGAAGTCCCCCACCACGGAGAGGATGAGCCGGTCTCCGCCCAGGTTCGCCTTCGCCCAGCCGAGCACGTCGCTCCGGCGGATGGTGGGCAGCGACGCCTCACTGCCCACCTCGGACCGGCCGTAGGGGTGCGCGGGGAAGTGGAAGGCGTTGAAGTAGATGCCGATGAGCGCGCGCGGATCGCCGTCCTTGGCGGCGGCGATCTCGGACACGCGCAGCGCGCGGGCCTTCTCCAGCTCCTGCGCGTCGAAGCGGGGGCGCACGAGCATGTCCGACAGCAGCTCCACCATCAGCGCGGTGTCGCGGGACTGGAAGCTGCCATTGAGGACGAGCGCCTCCCGCTCCGGCAGGACCTCCAGCTCGCCGCCCACGCCGTCCACGGCGTCCGCGAACTGCTGCGCGCTCCGCGAGCCCGCGCCCTTCTGGAGCAGCTCGGCGGTGAGCGCGGCCAGCCCCTCCTTGCCCGCGGGGTCGGTGACGGCGCCGCCCTTGAGCCAGGCGCTGAAGGACACCAGCGGCAGCTCGTGCTTCTCCACCAGGAGCAGCCGCGCGCCGTTCTTCAGCGTGACGGAGGTCGTCTCCGGCAGCGTCACGCCCTTCGTGGACAGCGGGGCGGCGGGCGCCGGGGTGGCCGGGGCCGCCGGCGCGGACGGAGGCGGCGGGGCCTCGGGGGCGGCGACCGGGGCCGGCGCGGTCGCGCACGCGGAGGTCAGCAGCAGCGTGGCGAGCGCGGCGCGCATCATGCGCGGGTCGGGACGACGGGGAGCGTTCATCGCGTGGGGTCCGGCGGAGCGAAGGCGGAAGGGAGCACTCATCGCGCGGCCTCCTTGGGGGCCGGGGCAGCGGGAGCCGGGGTGGGGACGAGCCAGCCCACGGTGCGGTGGTCGGGGTTGAAGATGCGGGCGGCCAGCGCCTTCACGCCGTCGCGGGTGACCTTCTCGTAGCGCGCGGGCGCGTCGAGCAGGGTCCTCCAGTCGCCCCGGAAGGTGGCGGCGTTCCCCAGCTCGCGGGCGCGGCCGCTGTTGGTCTCCAGCTTCCGCCAGAAGGTGGCCAGCGCGACGTTGCGCGCCTTGCGCAGCTCCGCGTCGGTGACGCCGTCCTTCACCACGCGGGCCAGCTCCGCGGTGAGCAGCGCCTCGGCCTTCGCCAGGTCGCCGCCCGGCGGCAGGTCCACGGCGAACCACACGAGCGAGGGGTCGAACCCTCCGGCGGTGGCGCTCCGGACGCGGATGGCCACGCGCGCCTCGTCCACCAGCTTGCGGTGCAGGCGCGACGAGTCCCCGTGCGAGAGGATGAGGCCCAGGAGCTCCAGCGTCTCCATGTCCGGGTCGTTGGCGGCGAGGCCGTGGTAGGCGACCTGGAGCAGCGGGGACTGGGCCAGCTTCTTCACGACGATGCGCCGCTCGCCCTGCTGCTCGGGCTCCAGGGTGCGCACGGGCTCCGGCGCGGGCTGCGCGGGGATGGTGCCCAGCGTGGCCTCCACCTGCTCGAAGACGCGGGCCGGCTCCAGGTCGCCCGCGAGCACGAGCGTGGCGTTGTTGGGGGCGTAGTACGTCTTGAAGTACTGCTGGAGGTCCTCCATGCGCCAGGACTCGATGTCGGACGGCCAGCCGATGACGGGGATCTGGTACGGGTGCGCGACGAAGGCGGTGGCCTGCACCTGCTCCTGCAGCGCGCCGCTGTTGTCGTTGTCCACGGAGGAGCGGCGCTCGGAGTAGACGACGCCGCGCTCGGACTCGATGACCTTGGGGTCGAAGGAGAGCGACTGGAGCCGGTCCTGCTCCAGGTCGAGGATGAGGGGCAGCGCGGACGCCGGGAACCAGTCCAGGTAGACGGTGACGTCCTCGGAGGTGAAGGCGTTGTTGGAGCCGCCGTTGGCCTCCATGACGCGGTCGAACTCACCGGGGCCGTACTTCTTCGCGCCGTTGAACATCATGTGCTCGAAGAAGTGGGACAGGCCGGTGATGCCGGGGCGCTCGTTGCGGCTGCCCACGCGGAACCAGTTGGCGAGCGCCACGTTGGGGATGTCGTGGTCCGGCCAGACGATGACGGTGAGCCCGTTCTTCAGCGTGCGGGCCTGGATGTCCGAGCCCAGCTTCGCGACGGGGGTGGAGGCGGCGGGCTTCGCGGACGGCTCGGAGACGGCCTGGGCCCCGGCCTGGGGTGCACCCAGGAGGGCCAGACAGGCGAACCACGACAACGGCGGACGGAACATCCTTGCTCCTGGGGAGGGACCTCGGCGGCGCCCGGGAACGGGCGGCACCGCACCCTATTCCAGAAACGCCGCGCCCGGCGCCCGGCGGCCTCAATCCGCGTGCGCGTCAGCGCCGAAGCGCAGCAGGCCCAGCAGCTGCTCCGGCGACAGGGCGGCGGCGCCATCCGCTTCCGAAAGCAGGCTGTCCGCCAGGTCCCGCTTCTCCGCGTGGAGGGCCAGGATGGCCTCCTCGATGGTGCATTCCGACACGAACCGCGACACGGTGACGGGGCGCGTCTGCCCGATGCGGTGCGCCCGGTCCGAGGCCTGGTCCTCCACGGCGGGGTTCCACCACGGGTCCAGGTGAAGCACGTGGTCGGCGCCGGTGAGGTTGAGGCCGGTGCCGCCCGCCTTGAGCGAGATGAGGAAGAGCGCGCCCTCCCCTCGCTGGAAGGCCTCGACGCGGGCCTGCCGCTCCGCGGCGGGGGTCCGCCCGTCCAGGTACTGGAACGCGATGCCCCGGGCCGCGAGCGCGTCGCGCACCAGGCTCAGGTGGCGCACGAACTGGCTGAAGACGAGCGCGCGGCCCCCTTCCGCCAGCAGCTCCTCCACCCGCTCCAGCACCCGCTCCAGCTTCGAGGAGGCCAGCCCCGAGTCCGCGTCGACGAGCCGGGGGTGGCACGCGGCCAGCCGCAGCCGGGTGAGCGCGGCCAGCATCTCGAAGCGCCGGTCCCCGCCGGCGGTCCCCTCCCCCAGCCGGGCCAGCGCCGCCAGCCGCACGTCGTCGTACAGGCGCCGCTCGGCTTCCGACAGGGTGACCGGCACCACCGTGTCCACGCGCGGGGGCAGCTCGCGCGCCACCTGGGCCTTGGTGCGGCGCAGGAGGAAGGGCCGTACCAGCCGGGCCAGGGAGGCGCGGGCGTCGGCGTCGCGGTCCCGCTCGATGGGGATGGCGAAGCGCGCGTGGAAGGACTCGCGCCCGCCCAGCAGGCCGGGGAACAGCAGGTGGTAGAGGCTCCACAGCTCGGACAGGCGGTTCTCCACCGGCGTGCCGGTGAGGGCCACGCGGGCCTCGGCCTTCACGGTGCGCAGTGCGCGGGCCCTGGCCGTGTCCGGGTTCTTCACCGCCTGCGCCTCATCCACCACCAGGGTGGTGAACGTCACGTCCGCGAGCCTGGTGGCATCCCGCGCCAGCAGGCCATAGCTGATGATCAGCACGTCCCGGGGCTTCAGCTGGGACGGCAGGGCCTCCCGGTCCGCGTCCTGCCAGAGGTGCACGCGCAGGGACGGCGCGAAGCGCGCGGCCTCGCGCGCCCAGTTGCCGCGCAGGGACGTGGGCGCCACCACCAGCGCGGGGCCCTCCCCCGCGCGCGACAGCAGCAGGGCCAGCGCCTGGACGGTCTTGCCCAAGCCCATGTCATCCGCGAGGCACGCCCCCGCGCCCCACGAGGCCAGCCGCGCGAGCCAGGTAAAGCCCTCGCGCTGGTAGTCGCGCAGCTCCGCCTTCAGGCCCCGGGGCACGCGCACCGGACGCGCGTGGGCATCCCGGATGCGCTTCGCCAGCTGGCGCCAGTCCGGAGGCGCCTGGACGCGCGCGCCCGCCTTCTCCAGCGTGTCCAGCACGGGCGCCGCCGCGGCGCTCACCTCCAGCCCCCTCCGTCCGGAGTGCGCCACGTCCGCGAGCGGGGTCAGCTGCTCGCGCAGCGCCTCCGTCAGGCGCATCCAGCGCCCCTTCCCCAGCGGGACGTAGCGCTGGCGGCGGCGCACGGCCTCCAGCAGGACCGCCAGCTCCACGCGCGCGCCGTCCAGCTCCACGCCGCCCTTCGCGCCGAACCAGTCGTGCTCCCGCAGGACCTGGACCCGCACGTTCGAGGTCTCCGGGCGCGTCACCGTCCACGGCTGCTCCGCCCACTCCACGCGCACGCCCGGGCCCGCGAGCGGCTCCAGCGCCTCCAGGAGCTGGAGCGCGTCCTCCACCGTGTCGCGCGTGAAGTGATACATGCCAGCCGGCAATGACAGACGTGAGAGGAGCGCGTCCGCCTCCCTTCGCTCCGCGTCCAGGTCGCGCCGGGCCATGACGCGCTCCTTGCCGCGCTGGCCACGGACCGCGGGAGCGCCCTCCCCCACGGGCTGGGGAGGCGCCTCCGGCAGTGGCCTCACGAGGAGCGAGACCTCCAGGCCCGCGTCCTCCACCGCGCGCAGCCGCACCAGCAGGCCCGGCTGGGCCTCCACGGGGCGGGGCTCCAGGGCTGGCGGCAGCGCCACGGGGAAGGCCGCCTCCAGCGCGGCGAGGTGTCCCACGAGCGCGTCGCGCTGGCGCTCGGAGACGTAGGTGCCGTGGCGCGCCAGGGATTCGAGCAGGGCCCCCGCGCCAGGAGGAACGGACACCAGGGTGACGCGTGGGACGCCTGGCTCCAAGAGCAGCCAGGGCTGTGGAGCCCCCGGCCCCTCGGGAGGCGGCGTCAGGGCCTCCGCGGCCACGGGGTGCCCCTCCACCGCGGGCCGCAGGCGCAGGCCCTGGCCGTCCTGCTCCAGGGCGAAGCCCAGCGGCGCTTCCCGCACCCGCAGGGGAACATCCGGGGTGCCAGCAAGCCTGAGCCGGGGGCTGCGCGCGAGCGACCGCAGGGCCTGGAGCAGCAGCGCGTACGGCGCGCCGCCCCCGATGTTGTCGCCCAGGTACACGCCATTCCTGCTCATCCGCTCTTCGGCGTTGAGGAGGGACCAAGCATGGCGTTCATCCGGATCCTGGAGCGACCGGAGCGCGTTGTCGCGGTCGTACCAGGTGACGGCGCGACCCTGGGACAGGCCGCCCTTCCTGGCGGGCAGGTGCAGATAGGGCCGGAGCCGCCATCCGCGCGAGGCCTCGGGCTCCAGTCGGAAGGTGACGTAGTTGCCGGTCGCGGGAGCATCGCGCACCGTCCGGTCCACCAGGGATGCCTCCAGCGCGGACAGGAGCTCCCGGCCTGGCGCCTCGAACAGCAGCTCCGCCAGCTTCGCGGCCTGCTTCGGCATCGCCAGGAGCGCCAGCGCCGCGTCCACGGCGGTCAGGGCGTGGACGCAGGAAGCCTCGGTCGCCTTGGGGCGGCATGGACAGGACACGCCCGGGCGGCCTTCCATCAAGGCGCGCGGGTCGAGCTCGACATGGCCCTCGTCCTCGGACCGCGCAGGAGCAGGAGGGTGTGTGAGGCGCCACGTCGCCAGCTCCGCCTCCTTCACGAGCAGCCGCAACGGGCGTTCCTGGAGGATGCCCCTGGGCACCGGGGACAGGGACCGGGGCTCGGCCTGCGCGCGGATCCGCGCGCGGACCCGCGTCAGCGCATCCCGCAGGAGCGCGAGGCGGTCGTCCGTGGGCGGCGGCAGGGGCTTCGCGGAGGCTTCATGGACCCGCCCGCGCGACACGCGCCCCGCTTCGTCATTCACCCAGCGCCAGGCGGTCTCCGCGAGCACCTCCTGCTCACCGAGCCTCAGGCGCCGGAGCTTCGGGCCGCCCTCCAGCGCGTCCACGACCGTGGCCTTTCGCAGCGCGGGGAGCACTCGCCGCTGCAAGGGCCCGGGCAAGAGGGGCACCAGCACGGCCACGGGCACGATGCGGGCACGCTCCACGTGGTGCGCCACGAGCCACGCCTGGATGTCGACGGGGGAGGAGGGCCGAGGGGAGGGGGCCTTCAGCTGGCGGCGGGAAGGAGGCGGCCCGGGCCGGGACGCGGGAGCGCGCCGCCGCGCCCGGGGAGTGGAGGCCTGGAGCCACGCAAGCCCGACCGCGACCGCGTGCGCGCAGACCCCTTCGCTCCAATAGGTGTCGCATTCACACTCGAGCAGCAGCCCCTCGAAGTCCGGGTCCACGCGGAGGGACGCGTCGAACATGCGGCCCTGGTCGTCGAAGACGGTCCCCTGGAGGCGGCCCCGGGAAGGAGGCCACACCTCCACGGCCTCCCGGACGAGCCACCGCCGGGCTTGCGCGAGCATCTCCCGACCGGCCAGCTCATGGAGGTGTCTGCTCGTGAGTCGTTGCCGGAGCGAAAGGGTCTGCGGGGAGGCGGAGCGGGAGGGCATCGAATGGGAAAACTACCCATGGGATGGCCCTCCAACGAGCCTTGTTTCCAGGTTGCCTCTCGGAGCCTCCGCGAATGGACACCCGGCGGCCCGGCGTGCGCTCTCCGCGGACGCTACGCGCCCAGCACCTGCCGCAGCACGGCCTGGAAGTAGTTCGTGCTGCCGATGTGGCCCGCGTGGAGCTTGGCGGACTGGTGGAGGCGCTGGGCGACGGCCTCGAACTCCGCCTGGCTGACGTCGCGCAGGGACAGGTACAGGCGGGCGGCGGCGCGCAGGTAGGAGAAGAGCGGGTTCTTGTGGTGGCCGTCGGGCCGGCGCGCGAGGTGCCGGTAGAGCTGGGAGAACTCCTGGTCCACTTCCGCGTGGCGGGTGTCGCGGCAGAAGCCGGCGGCGGTGGCCTCGATGAGGAAGAAGAACGGCTCGTACTCGGGGAAGGGCGGCCGGGTGAAGTCGGGGGGCTGCTTGTTGCCCGTCCACAGCGCGGAGATGGGCTGGAGGCGCACGTGGGCGGTGACGTCGCCGAAGCGCACGGGCACCTCGTCGCCCACGGGCTTCACCTGGCCCTGTTCGTCCCGTTCCACGGGGATGAACAGGCGCATGGGGTCCTCCACCTTCACGCCCGCCTTCTCCAGCTCCGCCACCACGTTCGCGTCCATTGCGTTGATGAACCTCCGGGCCCCCATCTACCGCGTCGCGCCCGGATGTGCACCCGGTGCGGCTGCCCTGCTTCGGGAGACCGCCTGCTCCAGCACGTCCCGAGCAGTATCGAAGACGCCATCGACGCGGTCGTAGGGCTCAGGAACTCCCTCGGCACGCTGTCGCTGGGAAGAACACAGGCTCTGGCCCGGCATGGAGGGTGGCGACGGACTGGAGATGGGACCTGTCCAGGTCTTGCCGCTTCGCGCATCGCGCTCCGCGCCGCTGACGAGCGCGCTTCTTCTGGCCGAAAGAAGAAGCAGGATCACCAATACCACTGGCAACATCACCAATAAAATTGGTAAATCAACATCGTGCTCGAAGAAGGTTCTCGGCTCTTTGGTACTTCGACCCGGACGGCGGTGCTTGTAGCCATCCGTCTGCTCGATGAGACCTACCCCAGTGAGGTGGCGGCGCTGCTGGGCGTCCGCCCATTCACCGTTCAATCCATCCTGACCTCGCTCGAGAGAGAGGCGATCATCGTCAGTCGGCTGGTGGGGCGGACGCGGGTGGTTTCCCTGAATCCTCGATACTTCGCACACGCGGAACTCAGCGCGCTGCTCTGGAAGCGCGGGGAACACGACGTGGGCCTCCAGTCCAAGCTCGCCGCGCGGCGCCGCCGTCCCCGTCGTGCTGGCAAACCGGGGCTCTTGTGATCGGGCCCAGCTCGTCACTCACGGATATTGCCTTCGCCGTCTGCACAGCCCTGGATCGCAGCGGATTCCACGCGGTGCTCACCGGAGGAAGCGCGGCAACCTATTACTTACGCGCCGGAGGCGTATCAATCCGGAGACCTCGACTTCGTCATCACCCTCAAGGGAACAGGAGGCGAAGCAGCGCTGGCCGCACTCGGCTTCATCCGGAAGGGAGACTTCTACCGTCACCCACGCTCGCTCTTCCTCCTGGAGTTTCCGAGCGGGCCCCTGGCGGTGGGTGACGACCTGGTCAAGAGCTGGAGCACCGTCCGTCGTGACGCTGAGGTGCTGTACGTCCTGTCGCCTACGGACTCCTGCCGTGACCGACTCGCGTCCTTTCTCTTCTGGAATGACTTCAGTGGCCTGGAACAGGCCCTTGCTGTCTTCCATGCACGGAGAGAAGAAGTGGACCTGAAGGTCATCGAGGATTGGTGTCGACGCGAGCGGCACAGCCAGAAGTTCGGACTGTTCGCATCACGCATCGACGCCGCGCTCTGAGGGTTGCAAAAGCAAAAGGGCGCCGGACCGGAGTCCGACGCCCTTCAGAATCTTCGTACTGGTGTGCCCAAGGGCGGAATCGAACCACCGACACGGGGATTTTCAGTCCCCTGCTCTACCGACTGAGCTACTTGGGCGTACCGCGCACCGCGAGCGGCGACGCCGATTTACGGTCACTTGCCCGCGCCGTCAACCTCTTTCCGACGCCCGTTCCCCTCGCTCGACACTCAAGCCGCCAGCCGGGGCGCCTCGCCGTCCCAGGACGTGCAGCCCGCCGTCAGCCGCTGACGCAGCTTCTGGCGCAGCCCCTGCTCGATCTGCCGGATGCGCACCGCCGTCACCCCGAAGCGCTTCGCCAGGAACTCCGCGCTCACCCCGTCCTCCACCAGCATCCGCTCCTTCACCAGCGCCCGCTCGCGCGCGTCCAGCTCCGGCCAGGCCTCCTCCACGCTCTGGTGCAGCTTCTCCGCCCAGGCCACCCGGTCCGCCCGCTCCTCCACCGAGTCCTCGTCCGACTCCAGCATGTCCAGCCGCGTCACGTCCCCCTCCCAGCCCAGGGGCGCGTTCAACGACACGTCCTTCGCCAGCGCGTCCGTCCCCCGCACCACGTCCTCCTCCCGCTTGCCCAGCGCCTCGGCCAGCCGCTTCGTCACTTCCGGGTGGCCCTCGCCCCACCGGGCCTCCAGGCGCGCTCGCTCGCGGCGGAGCTGGAAGACGATCCACGGCGCGCGGCCCCCCGCCACACTCCAGGTACGGGACACGTACGCCCGGATGCGCGCGCGGATCCACTGCTGCGCGTAGGCGCCGAACGGCACGCCCCGCTCCTCGAACCGGCGCGCCGCCTCCACCAGGCCGACGTTGCCCTCCGACATCAGCTCCTCCAACGACAGGCCCGTCCAGCGGTACTTCCACGCCAGCCGGCGGACCAGCTCCAGGTGCCCCCGCACCCGCATCTCCACTTCCGCCGAGTCCACCTCGGCCGCCACACCCTCCACCGTGGACTCGAGCTCCTCGTAGATGGCTTCCATGACGCGTACCTCCCCAAGCAGTCCCCCGCGCACCCATCGCGCGGTGACGGAGGTAGAGATAAGCGAGGGCGACACTTAAAAAAATGAGCTAGTTTGGATGAAAACCTTAGATTATTCCTAAGTCATGGCCTGGCTCAACTACCACCATCTCCTCTACTTCTGGACGGTTGCGCGGGCCGGCAGCATCGCCAAGGCGAGTGAAGAGCTGCACCTCGCCCAGCCCACCATCAGCGCGCAGATCAAGCTGCTGGAGGAGTCACTGGGCCACCAGCTCTTCGAGCGCAAGGGCCGCAAGCTCGTCCTCTCCGACGTGGGCCGCACCGTCATGCGCTACGCGGATGAGATCTTCCGCCTGGGCAACGAGCTGAAGAACGTCGTCTCCGGCCTGCCCACCGGACAGCAGCTGCGCCTCAACGTGGGCGTGCTCGACGTCATCCCCAAGCTCGTGGCCGAGCAGTTGCTCAAGCCCGCGCTGGAGGCCGGCCCCTCGCTGCGCATCATCTGCCGCGAGAGCCCCCTGCCCCAATTGCTCGCACAGCTGGCGTTGCATGAGCTGGACGTGGTGCTCGCGGACGCGCCCGGCTCCGAGCCCGTCAGCGTCCGGTCCTTCAACCACCTGCTGGGCAAGTGCGGTGTGACGTTCTTCGCCGCCCAGCCGCTCGCGCACCTGCGCAAGGACTTCCCACGCTCACTGGATGGCGCGCCTATGCTGCTGCCCTCGGAGGAGTCGTCGGTGCGCCGCTCACTGGACCTGTGGTTCGAGCGGCTCGGCATCCGGCCGCTCATCGCTGGCGACTTCGACGACAGCGCGCTGCTCCAGGCCTTCGGGCAGAAGGGGCACGGCATCTTCGCCATGCCCTCCATCATCGACGCCGAGGTGCAGCGGCAGTTCAACGTCACCGCCATCGGGCACACCGACGAAATCGAGCAGTGCTTCTACGCCATCACCGTGGAGCGCCGCCTGCGACACCCCGCCGTCGTCGCCATCGCCGAGGCCGCGCGCTCGCACATCTTCGGCGGCTGAGGCTCACCCCGCCGCGCCGCCCGCCATCACCGTGGCCCGGCCCAGGTCCACTTCACGCGCGTCGCGCCCCGCAGCGTCGCGGCCCTCCGCGAGCAACCGCCCGTCACGCACCGCCACTGCGTCCGCGCGCGGACGCTCTACATCGAGCGTCCATACGCGCTCCGCCTGGTAGACGGTCGGCGCCGCCGTCATGCGCGGAGACTACCCGCCCTCCTGAGGCGTGCCAGCGTCCACACCCGGTGCTTCGATGGGGCCCGCGGGGCCCCCCTGGTCGTTGGGCACGTTCTGGATGGGCTCGCGGGCCGTGTCCGGGCCCTGGATGGGCATCTGATCTTCCGTCCCCGGGGGCTGGGTGGTCTTGCAGGCCACCGCTCCAGCGGTCAGGCCCAGAGCAGCGATGAGCAGCACGGCACGGCGCATGAAACCTCCTGGAAGAAGATCGAGAGGCCGACCCTAGGGAGGTGCGTCCTCCTCCAGCAATGCGCATCCCCTGCAACGTCCAGGATTGGATGCACGAGCGGGACACCGGGCCCTCCCTGCCCGCACGCCCTCCAGCCCCCCGGTCTCCCATCCCGGTCATCCGAAGGGCCGATGCACATCGTTGCCCGAATGCGTGTGCGCGACCACGCGCACCGGGAGCGCTCATGCGGGAGCACGTCGACAGGATGAGGTGGCGCCGTCACGTCCTCTGGGGCTGGCTCCTGGTGTTCCTCTTCGGAGGCCTCGCGGCTCCGGCGGCCCCGACCTCGCCGTCCTTCGTTGCCCGGTGCGAGCTGGACGGCGTGGTGGATACCGGCTTGGGCGCGTACCTCGCGGACTGCGTGGAGCGGGCGGAGGACGGTGGAGCCTCGGCGCTACTCGTGACGTTGGATACGCCGGGGGGCTCGCTGGAGGCCACCCGCGCCGTGGTGCGGGCGTTCCTGGGCTCGCGCGTCCCCGTGCTCGTGTGGGTGGGGCCTTCTGGCGCTCGGGCCGGCAGCGCGGGGCTGTTCATCGCGCTCGCGTCGAACGTGAGCGCCATGGCTCCAGGGACGAACATCGGCGCGGCGCACCCCGTGGGCTGGGGCGGCGAGGATGTGGAGCAGGGGGGCGGCGGACAGCTCGCCCGCAAGGTGGAGAACGACACGGTCGCCTTCGCGGAGGGCATCGCCCGGCAACGGGGCCGCAACCCGGAGTGGGCCGCGTCCGCCGTGCGCGACAGCGCCAGCGCTCCCGCGGACCGCGCCGTGGAGCTTGGCGTGGTGGAGCTCATCGCCCCCACCGAGGCCGCGTTCCTCGCCTCCGTCGATGGTCACCGCGTGGAGGTGGCGGGCGGCGACACCGTGACGCTCGCCACCCGCGAGGCCCGCGTGGTGTCGCTGGAGCCGGGCCTGTCACAGCGGGTGGTGCATGCGCTCGCGCAGCCTTCCCTCGTCTACCTGCTGTTCCTCGTCGCGGCGCTGGGCCTGGTGGTGGAGCTGTCCCATCCGGGCGCGGTGGCGCCGGGGCTCACCGGCGGCGTGGCGCTGGTGCTGGCGTTGATGGCCTCCGCGACGCTGCCGGTGCGCTCGGGGGCGCTGGTGCTGATGCTCGCTGGCGTGGGGCTCATCATCGCGGAGCTGTTCGTCACCAGCGGCCTGCTGGGCGCGGCGGGCGTGGGGCTGTTGATCCTGGGGGGCGTGTTCCTGGTGGATCGCTTCGAGCCGGGCTGGTTCGTGGAGCCGTCCTTCCGCCTGCCGTGGGGGGTGCTGCTGCCCTCGGCGCTCGTGCTCGCGGGGACCGCGGCCTTCGTCGCGTACCGCGGCGCCCAGACGCGCAGGCTGCCGCAGCGGGGCGGTGACGCGGGGCTCATCGGCGAGTCGGGCACGGCGCTGGGTCCCGTCACGCCCTCGGGCGGCGAGGTGTTCGTCCATGGCGAGCGCTGGCGCGCCGTCTCCTTCACCCCCATCCGCGAGGGCGCCCGGGTCGTGGTGCGCGCCGTGGAAGGGCTCACCCTCACCGTCGCGGAGTCCATGCCATGAACGAGCTGTTCGGAGCGCTGGGATGGATCATCCCCCTGGCCCTGCTGTTCCTCCTCTTCATCTCCGGCGTGCGCATCGTCGCCGAGTACCAGAACGGCGTCGTGTTCCGCCTGGGCCGCTACGTGGGCCTCAAGCGCGCGGGCTTCCGCTGGCTCATCCCGTTCATCGAGCGGATGGTCATCATCGACCTGCGCACCGTGGCGCGCGACGTGCCCCCGCAGGACGTCATCACCAAGGACAACGTCAGCGTGAAGGTCAGCGCCGTCGTCTACTTCCGCGTCATCCAGGCGGACAAGGCCGTGCTCCAGGTGGAGGACTACCTCTACGCCACCAGCCAGATTGCCCAGACCACGCTGCGCGCCATCCTGGGCCAGGTGGAGCTGGACGACCTGTTGTCGCAGCGCGAGCGCATCAACCACGAGCTGCAGCAGGTGCTGGACGCGCGCACCGACCCGTGGGGCGTGAAGGTCTCCAACGTGGAGGTGAAGCACATCGACCTGCCCATCGAGATGCAGCGGGCCATCGCACGGCAGGCGGAGGCCGAGCGCGAGCGCCGCGCGAAGATCATCGCCGCGGAGGGCGAACACCAGGCCGCGGAGAAGCTCTCCCAGGCCGCGGACGTGCTCAGCCGCAACCCCGCCACGCTCCAGCTGCGCTACCTCCAGACGCTGGTGGAGATCACCAGCGGAGGCAACCACACCATCCTGCCCATCCCCCTGGAGCTGCTGCGCGCGTTCGGCGCCGTACCCGCGCGGCCCTTCCGGCCGGAAGCGGCCCGCGAGGAGGAGGACGAGGACGCGTCCCACGGCCTGTCCTGAAACGACGAAGGCCCACCCGCGCGTCGCGCGGATGGGCCTCCTGCGTGAGACGCGGCAGCGCGCGGATTACAGCTGGCCGCTGTCCTCGATCTTCACGGGCTGGCGCGTCGCGCCGGACGGGCTGCCCACGGCTTCAATCTTCTTCACCACGTCCATGCCCTCGACGACCTTGCCGAAGACGACGTGCGCGTTGTCGAGCCACGGCGTGGGGACGGTGGTGAGGAAGAACTGCGAGCCGTTGCTGTTGGGGCCCGCATTGGCCATGGAGAGGATGCCCGGGCCCGTGTGCTTGTGCTTGAAGTTCTCGTCCGCGAACTTCTCGCCGTAGATGGACTCGCCGCCGTAGCCGTTGCCGAGCGTGATGTCGCCGCCCTGGCACATGAAGTTCGGGATGACGCGGTGGAAGGGCGTCCCCTTGAAGTGCAGCGCCTTGCCGCTGCGGCCGGTGCCCTTCTCACCCGTGCACAGGGCGCGGAAGTTCTCGGCGGTCTTGGGAACGTCGTCGGAGAACAGCTCCATCACGATGCGGCCGGCGGGCTGGCCACCAATCGACATGTCGAAGAAGACCTTGGCGTTTGCCATGTTCACGTGCTCCACGGTGAGGGTTGAGCCACAGAGGCTGCGGAATCCTGCGCGATACCTGGCGCGCGGGCCGGGACGTACCAGACCCGCGCGTCTCGGGGGCACCCGCTAGCACCTTCGCGTGCGTTGCGGAACAAATTCAGGGCGGAGGTGGGCCCCCCGGCCGCTCCTCGCGGAAGAGGTCCTCGCGCTCCAGCGTGATGGCCCGGCGGCTCAAGCGCAGCGACGCCAGCGCCAGCACCGCCGTGGAGCCCAGCAGCCCCACGCCCAGGGAGAAGGACATCACCGGCAGCCCCTCCGGCACCGCGACGCTGCGGCGCAGCAGGTACAGGAGCGACGTCACCACGAAGGACAGGAGCGCCGCGTAGGTGAAGCCGATGGCCCTCGCGAGGATGGCGTGGCGGCGGTCCATGATGGCCACCTCCTCGCGCAGGAGGGGGCGGCGCGCGTGGCCCTCCGGCAGCGTGCGCCATTCCCGGGCCATGTCCCGGATGCGCGCGGTGATGCGCGAGATCTGGTTGTCCAGGCCGGTGGCCAGGATGCCGCACCCGGACACCATCACCGCGGGCGTCACCGCCGTGCCGATGAGCTGGATGGAGGAGGGGTCCAGGCCGTCCACGCCGACGTTCATGCCCCCTTCTGTCCCACCGTCCGCCCGGCCGCCACCTCCCGCCCATCCCGACACCCTCGCTGACGAATCGCCACCGACATCTTGACACTTGAACTGTCGCGACCTACTGTCAGGTTCGTGAGCACGCCCAAGACACAGACGGAGTGGAAGCTGGCCGCGCTGGCGGAGGAGGTGGGCGTCTCGCCTCGCACGGTCCGCTATTACGTCCAGCGGGGCCTCCTGCCCGCGCCGCCCTTCAAGGGGCCGGACACGGTCTACGGAGAGGAGCACCGGGTGCGGCTCAAGGCCATCCGGGTGCTCCAGGCGCGGTTCCTGCCGCTGGACGCCATCCAGGCGGAGCTGCTGCGGCTGTCGCCGGAGGAGCTGCGACGGCTGGCGGAGTCGCCGGTCGGTCCAGGGACGCCGCCGGTCCCGGCGGAGGTCCCCCGGATGCCGCCCCCGAAGCGGCCAGGGAAAGACCCGACGGTGGAGGTGGCGCGTTACCAGCGCTGGCTCCTGGCGCCGGGGTTGGAACTGCACGTGTCGGAGCAGGCGGAAGCGAAGGTCCGGGCGCTGGCCGAGCGGGTGCGCGCCCTCATCGAGGAGTCCGAGGAAGGAAAGGCGTCATGAACGAGCAGGCGAGGTGTGGGCTGTTCACGCGTGACGGGGCCCAGGTGCCCCTACAGGGAGTGGAGGTCTCCGGTGAGCTGCTCGGGGGGCACGCGCGGGTGCGCGTGACGCAGCGCTACCGCAACGACGAGAAGAAGCCGGTGGAGGCCCTCTACACCTTCCCCCTGCCCTCCGACGCGACGCTCAGCGCCTTCTCCATGACGTGCGCGGGCCGCCGCGTGGCCGGCGTGGTGAAGGAGCGCGAAGAGGCCTTCCGCGCCTACGACGACGCCCTCACGGAAGGGCACGGCGCCGCGCTCCTGGACCAGGAGCGCGCCAACGTCTTCACCGCGCAGGTGGGCAACCTGCTGCCGGGCGAGGAGACGCGGGTGGAGGTGGAGTTCCTCCAGACGCTCACCGCCGAGGAGGGCAGCGTGCGCTGGATGCTGCCCACGCTGGTGGCGCCCCGGTACATCCCCGGCGCGGTGCACGGCGACCGCACCGGCCACGGCGAAGCGGCCCCGACGACGCGGGTGCCGGACGCGGACCGCATCACCCCGCCCCAGGGCCGGGTGGACTACGGGCTGCGCATGGACCTGCTCATCGACGTGGGCCGCGACGTGGTGGTGGAGAGCCCGTCCCACCGGCTCACCGTCACGAAGGAGGGCACGCGCACGCGGGTGAACCTGCAGCGCGACTCGCTCCTCAAGAGCTTCGCGGGCGACGAGGTGGAGCTGAACCGGGACGTGGTGCTCACCCTGCGCAACGCCAACCCGGACGTGATGCTCACGCCCGTGGTCGCGCACCGGAAGGCGGAGGGCCCGGGCACGTTCGCGCTCACCGTGGTGCCGGACCTGCTGAACCTGGCGACGACGCCTCCGCGGCAGGAGGTGGTGTTCGTGGTGGACACGTCCGGCTCCATGGCCGGGGACAGCCTGCCGCAGGCCCAGGCCGCGCTCCGGCTGTGCCTGCGCCACCTGCGTGAAGGCGACCGCTTCAACGTCATCGCGTTCGAGAACTCGTTCCGCTCCTTCTCCGCGCAGACGGTGCCGTTCACCCAGCGCACGCTGGAGCAGGCGGACGCGTGGGTCGCGGGGCTGAGGGCCTACGGCGGCACGGAGCTGCTGGAGCCGATGGTCACCGCGATGAAGGCCGCGCCGGACGGCGTGGTGGTGCTGCTGACGGACGGGCAGGTGGGCAACGAGAGCGAGATCCTCGACGCGGTGCTTTCGGCGCGCGGGACGGGGCGGGTGTTCTCGTTCGGCATCGGCACCAACGTGAGCGACGCGCTCCTGCGCGACCTGGCGCGGCGCACGGACGGCGCGGTGGAGTTCATCCACCCGGGAGAGCGCATCGACGAGAAGGTGGTGGCGCAGTTCTCGCGGGCGCTCGCGCCGCGCGTCACCGACCTGGAGGTGCGCTTCGAGGGCGTGGAGGCCAGCGAGCTGGCCCCGTCCACGCTGCCGCCGCTGGTGGACGGCACGCCGTGGACGCTCTTCGGGCGCTATGCGCGGGCGGGCACGGGCAGCGTGACGCTGAAGGGCAGGTCAGGTCGGGAGCCCTTCTCCCTCACGGTGCGGCTGGACCTGCCCGCGCAGTCGGACCGGCCGGTGGTGGAGAAGTTGTGGGCCGCCGAGCGCATCCGGGGCTGGATGGACGCGGGGTTGGTGGGCCGGCGCGCGGAGGCGATGAAGGAGCGCATCGTGCGGCTCGCCGTCGAGCACCAGCTGGCCACGACGTACACGTCCTTCGTGGTGGTGGAGGAGCGCCAGGGCGACCGGCGCGCGTCGGGGACGCCGGAGACGCGCGTGGTGCCGGTGAACGCGCCCGCGGGCTGGAGCATGTTCAACCAGGTCGCTCGGGACGTGGACGACGACGTGCCGGAGGGTGGATTCGCGCCGGCGCCGGCGTCTCCGAGGCGGCGGGCGGCGTCGAAGCCGCTGCCCGCGCCCGGGGCAGTCCACCGCTCCCAGGGCGGCGCGGTGCCCCCACCTCCTCCGAGCATGGCCGCGCCCGCGCCCGCGCTGGGGCCGGAGCCCACCACCGGGTCCTCCTTCCAGGCGGAGCTCGCGGATGGCGCCGGTCCCCAGCGGCCCGCCGCGTCCAAGGAGCGCAGGGAGCAGGAGTTCGCGAAGAAGGAGAAGGGCGGCATCTTCGACCGGCTGATGTCCGCCGCGAAGCCTCGCAAGGCCGCGGCTCCAGCGGCGCCGTCCCCCGAGCAGACCGCACCGCGCGAGGTGCTCTACGAGCAGGAGGCGTCCCTGCCGCTGTCCGTGGCGGAGGGCCCCATCGCCACCGAGGACGTGGGCGGCCTGCTGGGCCAGCAGCTGGCGAACGGGCTGTGGGCCGGCACAGGTGAAGGGCCGGAGCCGGTGCGCCAGGCCCGCGCCACCGCGCGGGTGCTGCTGGTGCTCCTGCGCGAGGGCATCACCAGCAGCCACCCGCTGCACGGCGCGCAGGTGAAGAAGGCCGTGGACGCGCTGCTCGCGCTGGCCGCGCAGCTGGACCCGGCGCCGGACGTGGCGGAGCTGGCGCTGGGCGTGGCGTGGCTGGTGGCGGCGGGGCCTCGCACGCGGGGCCGCATCGAGCAGGCCGCGAAGCCCCTTCCGGGCCTGGGCGGACGGCTGGGGGACACGGCCGCGCTCCGCCAGCACATGGAGACGCTGGCGACGCGGTAGGTCAGCGCGTGGCGCCCACCGGCCCCCGTGCCTCCCCGCCGGGAGGAGCGGGGGCCCGGGCCTCCCGCTCCTTCACGGGGGTCGACTAGGGTGGGCGCCCGCATGCTCCTCGCGCCCTTCGTCCTGGCCGTCCTCGTCGCCGCGCAGCCCGCACCCTCCTCCCAGGAAGGCGCGGCACCTCCCGCTGGGGCGTCCCCGGGCACCGTGTCCGCGCCGCCGCTCGTGGCGAGCGACGAGGCCTGCGCCGCCGAGTCCGACTACGCGGCGGGCTTCGACGCGCTGGTGCTCGGACGGGATGCCGAGGCGCTGGAGCTGCTGGAGCGCGTGATGCGGGTGTGCCCCCAGCACCCGTACGCGCCGGAGCTGGCGCGGCTGGCGCGGACGCGGCTGGAGCCGGGCGCGCGGCTGGCGCAGGACACGCTGGCGCGGCCGGTGGTGATGCCGTCGGAGGCGGTCTCCAAGGAGCAGCCGTCGCAGGGGGCCCGGGCGTCGTTGACCGTCGTACAGACGATGCACGGCGTCACCCAGGGCATCCTGCTGTGCGCCATCTCCAGCTGCCAGGACGCACGCGCGTACGTGGCGCTGTCGCTGCTGGGCGGCGGCGCGGGGGCGGCGATTTCGCTGCTCACGACCCGGAGCGGGCTGACGCAGGGCCAGGCGGCGGCCATCAACTCCGGCACGGTGTGGGGCTTCGGCTATGGCCTGGCGTCCATGGGTTCGCTCGACCTGGACGGGGACAAGTCCACGGGGATGGTGATGGCGGCGGCGCTGGGCTTCACGGGCGCGGGCATCCTGGTGGCGGAGTTCGCGCGGCCCACCGCCGGGCAGGTGTCGCTGACGAACTCCGGTGGCCTGTGGGCGGGCGTGGTGGCGGGGCTGCTGATGGCCACCCAGAACGGCGAGACGCGCGACTTCATCGGCATCGAGCAGGGCGTGGTGGGCGCGGGCCTGCTCACCTTCGCGCTGGTGTCGCGCAACCTGGACATCTCCCGGGGCCGGGTGCTGCTCATCGACGCGGGCGGCATCCTGGGCGGCCTGGTGGGGCTGAGCGCGCTGTTCCTGTCATTGAACACCGACAACGGAGACGCCCTGCTGGTGGGCACCGCCGTGGGCGTGCTGGCCGGCCTGGGGACCGCGACGTTCCTCACGCGTGACTTCGATGCGCCGGACAACACGCCGGCCGTCTCCGTCGTCCCGGCGGCCATGGGGCGGCACGGGGGGATGGGGCTCGCGGTGCTCGGACAGTTCTAGCCCCGGGTGGCGCGGGACCGGTTCGGCGGCCTGTGCGACCCGCACGTGCGGACGCGGGTGATGGCCGCGATGTTCCTCATCGACTTCATGCGCTTCGAGGACCGGCGCGGCGACACGTGACGGCTAGGTGTGCCGGCGCAGCGTGGGCTCGCGCGTCCGGCCCTCCTCGTCACGCGGGAGCCCGTCGAACGCCGGCTCCCCGGCTGGCGTGGCGGGGCGCCAGCGCTGGACCTCGCGCACCATGAAGAAGGCTGCGGCGGACAGCACGCCCAGGTCGTCCAGCCAGCCGAACACGGGGATGAAGTCCGGAATCGCGTCCACGGGCGACACGAAGTACAGGACCGCCAGCAGCCCGGCCAGCTTGCGCCACGTCGCCACCTGGGGGTCGCGCACGTAGTGGAAGAAGCGGGTTCCCATTCCTCGAAGGCCTGCGATGTTCATACCCCTCCCTACGCATGGGGGACGCGGGTGATTGCACCATTCGTGCCCGGGACTCGCACGCCCGGTGTGCTAGCGGGCGGGCCCGGCTGTCTCCTCCAGCACGTCCGCGCGGCCCGCGACCTCCAGGCGGGCGCGGCCGCCTTCGCGGAAGGGGGCGGCCGCGGCGGCGCGCACCACCAGCGCCATGCCCGCGCAGGACACGGTGAAGTCCACGTGCGCGCCCCGGAAGGCGCGCTCCAGCACCTCCGCGCGCAGCGCGCCGCCCACCGCGACGCCGTCCAGGTCGGGGACCAGCCGCAGCGCCTCCGGGCGCAGGGAGAGCATCACCTCGCCGCGCGCCTCGGCGCTCAGCGGCAGGTTGCCCAGGGCCGTGCGCGCGACGCGGCCGAAGGCGGAGCCGGGCAGCAGGTTGGTGCCGCCCAGGAAGTACGCGGCGAAGGCGGTGCGCGGCGCTTCGTAGACGGACTCGGGCGTGCCCTGCTGCTCCACCGTGCCCGCGCGCAGCAGCACCAGCCGGTCCGCGAAGGCCAGCGCGTCGCCCACGTCGTGCGTGGCGAAGAGCACCGCGGTGCCTCGCGCCTTGAGCACGCGGCGCAGCTCCCCGAGCAGCGTGGCGCGCAGGCCGGCGTCCATCCCGGCGAAGGGCTCGTCCAGCACCAGCAGCTTCGTGCCGGAGGCCAGCGCGCGCGCCAGCAGCACCCGCTGCCGCTGTCCCCGGGAGAGCGTTCCGCAGGTGCGCGCTTCCAGGTCCTCGATTTGAAACAGCGCGAGCATGCCGCGCGCGTGCGCCAGGCCTTCGCCCTTGGGCTGCACGCCCATCACCACGTCGCGCACGGTGAGGCCGGCTTCGAGCTCGCCATCGTGGAGGACGCGGCGCAGCGGGCGCTGCTCCGGGGGCACGAACCCGTCCGGTCCGGCGACCACGCGGCCCGCCAGCGTGATGGTGCCGGAGCTCGGCTGCTCCAGGCCCGCCACCAGCCGCAGCAGCGCCGTCTTCCCGGAGCCGGAGGTGCCCATCAGCGCCACCACGTCCCCCGGCTCCAGCGCCAGCGACACGTCCCGCACCGCCGGGACCGCGGCGCCGGGGAACTTCAAGGTGAGGGCATCGAGCGAGAGGAAGGCCATGACGGCGGGCACACTACGGTGCGGCACCGGCCGGGCCAAGCACCGGGCGCAGACCCTGGAGACTGCCGGACGCGCGGCGCCCCGAGGATGCACCGGCTGGGGTGTCCTCCACGGACATGCGCCCCGAAGCGCCCACGGCGCTTCCCGTCACGAGGCCAGGCTCCCACCCCGCGCCTCCCTCTTCCGGGAGTCCCCATGTCGCGCCTGCTCATCGCCTGGGCCGTCCTGCTGGGAGCCACGTCCTTCGCCCAGGCCCCCGCCGCCCCTCCGCCACAGCCCCAGGCCTCGGCCGCCCCCGCCGCTCCGCAGAAGCCGAACCCGCTGAAGGCCGCCGCGGAGCGCACCCAGGCCGCGCTCGCCCGGCTGCGTCCGGCGAGGCCCGAGGACGTGAAGTCCCTGGATGCCATCCTCAAGGCCCTCTACGACGTCATCAGCGGACCCGCCGGGGCGCCCCGCGACTGGCAGCGCTTCCGCTCCCTCTTCCCTCCGGGCGCCCAGCGCATCCCGCTGACGAAGCCCCGGGGCGCCACCACGCTGGCGGCCCGCGCCATCCCCCGGACGACGACGTGACGTGGGGCAGGAGGCCACCGCCACGCACGGCTGAGATCGCACGCCTTCGGCGGCCTGGTGCAGGTCATGAGCACCGACGAGGCGCGCGGCGCGCAGGGTGGGCCGCTCATCACCAAGGGCGTCAACAGCCCCCAGCGCTTCAACGACGGCCAGCGCTGGTGGGTGACGAACATCTTCTGGAGGGATGAGCCCACCGCCGGACTCCAGGTGCCCAAGGACCGCCCCCGGAAGGAGCCTCCGCCGCACCAACGAAGAGGGCCGGGTCCCGGAGCGCGCATCCCGCGCGACCCGTGCCCGGCCCTCCCGTGCTGCCAGCCCTTCAGGCCTCAGCCTTCCGAGCCGGGCTCGCCTTCAGAGCCCGCCGGCGCCTCCGAGCCGGGAGCGCCCGCCGGAGCGGCCTCCTCCACTGGCGCGGCCTCCGAGGACGCCGCGGCGCCGGACGCCTCCACCGGCGAGGTGGACTCCGTCTCCTCCTCGGACTCCTCGCCCTCCGGCAGCTTGGAGATGGCCATCACCTTCTCCTCGCCGTTCTCCAGCGCGATGAGGCGCACGCCCTGCGTGTTGCGGCCGATGACGGAGATCTCCTTCACCTTCATGCGGATGAGCATGCCGCCGTTGGTGACGAGCATCACCTCGTCGCTGTCCTTCACCTGCACCACGCCCACCACGCGGCCGTTCCGCTCGGTGGTCTTGATGTCGATGATGCCCTTGCCGCCGCGGCCCTGCTGCCGGTACTCGCTGCCTTCCGTGCGCTTGCCGTAGCCGTTCTCCGTGACCGTGAGGATGGCGCTGCTCTGCTCCGCCGGCGCCTGCCCCTCCTCGGGCTCCTTGTCCAGGAGGTCCGCGCCCACCACCTCGTCGCCCTCCTCCAGCGTGATGCCCTTCACGCCGTAGGCCTGACGGCCCATGGAGCGCACATCCTCTTCCTTGAAGCGGATGCTCATGCCCGCGGCCGTGGACAGGAGGATGTCCTTGGTGCCGTCGGTGATCATCACGCCCACCAGCTCGTCGCCCTCGTCGATGCCCAGCGCGATGATGCCGCTGGCGCGGACGCTCTCGAACGCGCTCAGGTCCGTGCGCTTCACCACGCCCTTCTTCGTGACGAAGAAGACGTAGCGGTTCTCCGGGAAGTCGCGCGTCACCAGCACCTGCGCCAGCCGCTCCCCCTCCCCGAACTGCACCAGGTTCACGATGGCCTTGCCGCGCGACGTGCGGCTGCCCTGCGGAATCTGGTGCACCTTCAGCGAGTACAGCTTGCCCTTCGTGGTGATGGGCATGAGGTACGCGTGCGTGCTGGCCACGAACACCTTGGTGACGAAGTCGTCCTCCTTCGTCCCCGCGCCCGTCTTGCCGCGCCCGCCGCGCTTCTGCGCCCGGTACTCCGACAGCGGCGAGCGCTTCACGTAGCCCGTGTGCGACAGCGTGACCACCATCGTCTCTTCCGCGATGAGGTCCTCGCTGGTGATTTCATCCACCGCGCCGGTGATCTCCGTGCGGCGCTTGTCGCCGTAGCGCTCGCGGATCTCCAGGAGCTCCGCCTGGATGACGGAGAGCAGGCTCTTCTCGTTGGCGAGGATGTCGCGCAGGCGCGCGATGTCGCGCACCAGGCCGATGAGCTCCTTGAAGAGCTCCTCGCGCTGCAGGCCGGTGAGGCGCTGGAGGCGCATCTCCAGGATGTTCTGCGCCTGGTCCTCGCTGAAGCCCGCGCCCTCGTACTTGTGCTCGAGGCCGCCGTAGGCCGGCTCCTCGTTGCGCGCGCGGCTGACCAGCAGCTCCATCTGCGCCTGGGCCTTCGCGTAGTCGATGCGCTCCAGGTTCTGGAAGCGCTCGCGCGTGTAGAGCTCCGGCGACAGGATGTGCATCAGGCCCCAGCGGGCCTCGTCCGGGTCGCGGGACGCGCGGATGAGGCTGACCACCAGGTCGATGAGGTCCTGCGCGACGAGCAGGCCCTCCACGATGTGCATGCGCGCCAGCGCCTTGCGCAGCTCGTAGCGCGAGCGGCGCGTCACCACGTCGCGGCGGTGCGCGATGAAGCGGTCCAGCAGCTCCTTCAGGTTGAGCGTGCGCGGCTGCCCACCGTCGATGGCCAGCATCACCGCGCCGAACGTCGTCTCCATCTGCGTCATGGAGAAGAGGTTGTTGAGCACCACCTGGGAGATGGCATCGCGCTTGAGCTCGATGACGATGCGCATGCCCTGACGGTCGCTCTCGTCACGGATGTCGCTGATGCCCTCCAGCTTCTTCTCACGCACCAGCTCGGCGATCTTCTCGATGAGCCGGGCCTTGTTCACCTGGTAGGGGATCTCCGTGACGATGATGGCCTCACGGTCGCCCTTCTTGCTCGTTTCAATCTCCGTGCGCGCACGGATGGTGATGGCCCCGCGGCCCGTCTCGTAGGCGCGGCGGATGCCCTCGCGGCCGGTGATGATGGCGGCGGTGGGGAAGTCCGGCCCGTGGATGAACTCCATCAGGTCCAGGACCGTGCAGCCCGGGTTCTCGATGAGGTGCAGCGTGCCGCTGATGACCTCCGTCATGTTGTGCGGCGGGATGTTGGTGGTCATGCCCACCGCGATGCCGCTGCTGCCGTTGACGAGGAGGTTGGGGAACTTGGCGGGCAGGACGAGCGGCTCTTCCAGCGAGTCGTCGTAGTTGGGCCCGAAGTCGACGGTCTCCTTGTCGATGTCGGCGAGCAGGTCCTCCGCCAGCCGCTCCATGCGCACTTCCGTGTAACGCATGGCCGCCGGCGAGTCGCCGTCCACGGAGCCGAAGTTGCCCTGGCCGTCCACCAGCAGGTAGCGCAGGCTCCACTCCTGGGCCAGGCGCACCATGGCGTCGTAGACGGACGCGTCGCCGTGCGGGTGGTACTTACCGATGACGTCACCCACCACGCGCGCGCTCTTCTTGTAGGCGCGGTTGTGGAGGTTGCCCAGGTCGTTCATCGCGAAGAGGACGCGACGGTGCACGGGCTTCAGGCCGTCGCGCACGTCTGGCAGCGCGCGGCCGATGATGACGGACATCGAGTAGTCGAGATACGACCGGCGCATCTCGTCTTCGATGTTGATGGGAATGAGCTCCCCGGCGCCGCTCGACGGAGGAGGCGCGGGGGGCGTTGCCGGCGTGTCGGTGGTGTCGTCAGCCATGGGCTCTGGAAGGTGCGGACGGGCCCCGCGCGAGGGGGGCTCCGCCCGATGGGAGAGTGTTCGTAACCCCTGGATTTCCCTCAGTCAATAAGGGAAACAGGGGGGATTCGCCCCGGCTGCCCGCCCGCCCGGTTCCAGGGGTCTGGGAGGGCCTCTCCGGGGCACCTGGAGGGAACATCCGGGCGGTGCGTTTTCAGCCCCACCGCAGGCCGTTTCCGGGCCTGTCTTCAGGCCTTCGGGCGGAGGTTCGCGGCCAGCCGTTCGGCCTCCGCGCCCACGCCGCCGTCGGGGTCCCGGGCCTTCGCGGCCTCGAACGCGGCGAGCGCCCCTTCGCGGTCGCCGCGCAGCTTCAGCGCGACGCCCACGTTGAGGTGCGCGGCGGCGTTGTCGCGGTCCATGGCGAGCGCCTCGCGGAACAGCGCGAGCGCCTGGTCCACGTCGCCCGACAGGAGCGCCTCACGGCCCGCCTGGACGCGCTTGTCCGCGTCGTTGACCAGCTCCACCTCCAGCACGCTCTTGCCCACGACGTTGGCCACGAGCATGCGCAGGATGCCGCCCCAGTAGAACGTCAGGCCCTCCGCGGCGACGACGGCGGCCAGGGGCAGGTCGGGCAGCAGCTGCTTGCCCCGGAACTTGAAGCGGACCTTGGTGTAGCGGCCCTTGTTGGTCCAGTGGACCAGCTCGCCGCGCAGCTTCTGGAAGCCGGCCTCCAACTGGGCCGGGTCGATCTCGAAGGGCAGCACCCGGCCCTTCGCCTCACCGGCGGGCAGGCCCCTGGGCGCGGCCTCGCGGGGGTCGGCCACGGGGCCGGCGTCGAAGACGGGCTCGGCCTCCAGCACGGGGGGCTTCGGGGACGACGCGGGCGTGCGGCGGGGCTCCACCCTCTCCGCCTTCGCCTTCACCGGCCGGGCCGGTCGCTTCGCGGGCGCGGCAGGGCGCGCGGGCTGCTTCTTCGCCTTCGCGGGGGACTTGCGGGGTGCCGTCTTTGCCATGGGACCACTCTAAGCGACCCACTCCCCCGCCGCTCGTGAAGTCGTGCGAAGACGGCCGCGCTAGACGGGGCCTGGACGGTGGCCCCAGACGCCCACCATGAGGCTGGGCACCAGCACCCCGCGGTGGGAGCGCAGCTCGGCGGTGAGGCGGTCGGTCAGCGTGTCGATGTCCACCTCCATGGCCATCGCCACGCCCAGCCGCTCCATGTGGGGCAGGAGCGTGCGCACGGTCTCCACCAGGGCGTGCGTGGGGTCCGCGTCCGGCGTCACGCCCAGCCGTCCGCCCACCACGCCGTCCGCCACCACCAGCCCGGCTCCGCGCAGCGTGGACACCAGCTCCAGGCCCATGTGGACCTTGATGCCCACGCGCTCGCAGGTGGGCAGCATCCAGCTCCAGATGCGGGTGAACAGCGGGAGCTTCGGGTGCATCAGGCCCATGGCCGCCAGCTCCAGCTCGTGCAGCGCCAGCACGCCGCCGGGGCGCAGGTGCTCCGCCATGCGGCGGACGAACGACACCGGGTCCGGCTGGAACATCAGCACCAGCCGGCAGACGATGGCGTCGAAGGGGGCGCCGACGGGCAGGGACTCCAGGCTGCTCTGCTGGAAGCGCACGTGGGCCACGTCCTGCGCCTCCCTGCGGCGCTGGGCGCAGGCGAGGACGCGGGCCTCGCGGTCCACGCCCACCACCTCGCCCGTGGGGCCCACCAGCCTCGCCGCGAGGAAGGACACGTCCCCCACGCCGCAGCCCACGTCCAGCACGCGCATGCCGGGCTTGAGGCCGGCCCCGCGCAGCACGGCCTCCGTCAGCGGCGCATACACCTGGGCCTGGAGCATCAGCCGTCGCAGCTCCCGGTCCTCGGCGCCCAGGGCGGACTCCGCGGCGGCGTTGGTTTCTTCCACGTGCATGTGCGACTCCGGGGGTTGGAGACGACGCGCACGGTCGCAAGCCCTGGCGTCCTGCGCGCCCTCCCGGAGGTCCCGGCGCAATGACAGACAGCCATCCGCGTCCGCGACCGGAGGGCAGGCGCGCGTCCGTCGAAGGACAGGCCCACGTCCCGGCCATGGCTCTTGATTCAGGGACTTCCCGGTGAAGCGTCCGCGCGCTGCACGGCCGGTGGGTTGTCGCGCCGCGAGGCCGTGAAACAATCCGCGCGCTCTCCCACCCGAAGGAACGCCTCTCCATGACGACGCGCGTCCGGCCCGTGCTCCTCTCCGCCCTGCTGCTTGCCTCCCTCGCCCACGCGGCGCCCGCGGTGCCCGCCGCGGAGGGGGCCTGGCCTCGCGTGCGCAAGGAGCGCCTCCAGAAGCTGCTGCCCCAGGCCATGGCCCGCGCGGGCGTGGACGCGTGGGTGGTGCTCTGCCGCGAGAACGACAACGACCCGCTCGCCGGCCACGTGGGCGGGGAGAACGCCGGCGGCACCGCCGCGTTCCTGTTCCTGCGCGACGGCGACGCGCTGCGCTCCACCGCCCTCTCCCCCGAGGGCGAGGCCACCGCGCTCCGGGACATGGGCGTCGTGGACGAGGTGGTGGCCCTCGAGCGCGGCGCGGACCTCCACGCGCTCATCGCCGCGCGCCTGGCCAAGGCGAAGCCGGCGAAGGTGGCCATCAACTCCTCGGAGCGGATGTCCATCGCGGACGGCCTGTCCGCCACGCAGCGCGCGAAGCTGGAGGCGGCGCTGTCCCCCGCGCTGCGCAAGAAGCTGGTGTCCTCCGAGGACCTGGTCTCCGAGTGGCTGTCCGTGAAGACTCCCGAGGAGGTGGACATCATGCGCAAGGCCGCGGACCTCACCGCGAAGCTGGAGGAGGAGGCCTACCGCACCGTGGTGCCCGGCAAGACGCGGGACTCGGACGTGGCGCGCTTCCTCAAGCGGCGCATCGCGGAGCTGGGCGTGGGGGACGGGTGGCAGCCGGACCAGAACCCCAACGTGAACAGCGGGCCCACGCGCGGGCACTCGAACGCCACCGACCGCGTCATCCAGCCGGGGGACTTCATCCAGACGGACTTCGGCATCCGCGTGGGCGGCACGTGGGTGACGGACATCCAGCGCTTCGCCTACGTGCTGGCGCCGGGAGAGACGCGGCCTCCCGCGGAGGCGCTGGCGAAGTGGGAGAAGTCGAAGAAGGGCAGCCGCGTCGCGCTCGCGGCGATGAAGCCCGGCGTGCGCGGCTACGACGTGGACAAGGCCCAGCGCGACTGGATGCGCGAGGCGGGCTCCGAGCCCGTGATGTGGGGCACCGGCCATGCCGTGGGCTACTGGGCCCATGACGCCGGCCCCGCCCTGTCCGGCGCGGCGTCCGGCAAGCCGCCCACGGGCTCCGCGCTGCGCAAGCTCCAGCCCGGTCAGGTGTTCGCCTTCGACGGCTTCTTCGCGTGGAAGGACGGCAGCAGCCCGGACGCGCTGCGCATCCTCTCCGTGGAGGAGATGGCTGTCGTCACCGACACCGGCGCCGAGTACCTCAACCCACCCCAGGAGCAGCTCATCCTCATCCCGTCTCCCGTCACGGCCGCGAAACACTGAAGGCCGCGGGCCTGGACCGCGCCCACACGCGACGACGTGGGTGGGTCCGACCCCGGCGCGCTGGACGGCGGGACGTGGCGCGCGGAGGGGCGGGCTCGGCTACACTCGGTCGCATCGCCGCGCCGGACGAGCGCTGGAGGACCGCCCATGCCAACCGTGCTGGTCATCGACGATGACCTCTTCGTGCTCGCGACCGTGGGAGACACGCTGCGGGCCGAGGGCTACACGGTGCTCACGGTGCAGTCGCCCTCGGAGGCGTTCCACCTGGACCTCACCGGCATCGCCGCCATCCTGTGCGACTACAACATGCCGGACATGAGCGGCTCCGACGTGCTCGCCGCCATGCGCGAGCTACAGGGGTGCCGGGCGCCGTTCATCTTCCTCACCGGCCACTCGGAGCTGGATGACCTGCTGCCCGTGGCCATCCGCTATGGCGCGGAGCTGCTGCCCAAGCCGGTGGACCCCGCGGAGCTGACGCGGCTGTTGCGCAAGCAGCTCGCCGCCTGAGACGCGCGTGGACAAGGGCCACGTCGTCGCCACGCTCGCCGCGGGAGACGGCCTGGAGGTCGCGTCCCTGCACCTGGCTCCGCGGCGGTGCGGTGGCGGCTGGAGCGGCCTCGCGTGGTGGTGGGCGATTTCAGCCGAGCACGGCGACGAGCTGGCGGCACTGCGCGAGCAGGGTGCCGTCCTGTGCCCAGAGGAGCTGGGTCTCCTCCGTGTAGCCGTCCGCGGCCTGACGCGAGCGGCCGGTGCGCAGGTAGTGCGCGTCCGGCGCGATGCCCGCCACCGGGAGCGGCTGGAAGAACTGCACGCTGAGGTCCACGGACGCCGCCGCGCGGAAGCCATCCAGCCGCGACAGCACGGACGGCGGATACGCGTCCATCAAGCCCACGCACAGCGGCGCGTCCAGCGCCGTGGCGACGCGAGGCCGCAGCCAGCCGCCCACCTCCGCCTCGGGCCCGCCCGAGTACGGCGCCGAGCCCACGCAGTAGCGGTACTCGAAGAAGCGGCAGAAGTCCGGCATGGGCATGTCGTCGGGGACGGGCGCGAGCGCCTCCGGCGCGGGCACCTTCGGCATGACGAAGTCCATGTACTCGGGCGCGCCGCCACGAGCGGCGCCGAAGGTCGCCGTGGCCACGGCCACCACCGCGCCACCGCTCTCCACCCGCGCGGTGGCGTGGGTGACGAGCTTGCCGGCGCGCTCGATGCGCGTGTGCAGGTCCGCCACGCCCTCCGCCGCGGGCGAGCAGAAGTGCACGGTGAACGAGCGCACCGGCCTGCTGGCGTCATTGAGGTGATGCTCCAGCGCGCGCAGCACCTGTCCCGCCACCACGCCGCCGTAGGCCCCCCGGCCCTGATACCAGGCCGCCTCGTAGCGCGAGCGGTAGCGCCCGGGTTCCAGCGGTTCAACGACGGTGGCGGCGAGGAAGGGTGCGGTCATGATGCACCGCATCCTAATGTCCCCGACGGGGATGTCCCGGGGAGATGCGGGCCCCTGGCGCTACGGGATGACGAGCTCGCGCAGCGTGGAGCGCTGCTTGAAGGGCAGCCAGTTGAAGGGGCCCTTGCTCAGCCCTGGTACGACTCGTCCTGTTCGATGCGGCTGAGCACCCAGTCGAACTCACCGGACGTCACCCGCGCCTGGCAGTGCGTGCAGTGGCCCGCCATGTTGATGGACAGCGGCGCGCCGCATGACGGGCACTTCTTCTCCGTGGAGGGCCTGCCCTGCACGCCCCGGCCGCGGAGGAGCGTCCAGTACTCGCTGTAGGCGCGCTCCCGGGAGCGGCTGCCGCCCACGACCTGCCCGTCCGCGTCCCTCACCGTGTAGTCCAGGCTGGAGGCGAACACGCGCAGGGTGACGGCGTCGTAGTACGCATCCCGCGTCACGCGCGCGAGCACCAGGTTCGTGATGCGCGCGTTCTCCGTGATGTTGCGCAGGCCCGCCTGGCGGTAGGCGTTGATCCAGTACAGCTGCGTCTGGAAGAGGTTGTCGCTGAGGAAGGGCCGCATGCCCTTCCACTCGCGCGCCGCCCACGCGGTCTGCATCTCGTGGAAGATGAACTCCAGGCGCTTGCGCAGCGCCAGCGACGTCGCCTCCGGGTCGTCGTGCTGGAGCGCGTTCAACCGCTCCTGCGCGCGCGGGTCCTTGAGGGTGGGCAGCTCCGTGCCCTCCTCCTCCGTGGTGCCGGTGAGCTGCGGACCGCGCCGCTCGCGCTCCAGCGAGGACACGCGCGTCACCACCCAGTCGAACTCACCGGTGTTCACCACCGTGTCGCAGTACGAGCACCTGTGGCCGTGCACGTTCTCCAGCGGCGCGCCGCAGCTCGGGCACTTGAACGCGCGAGCGTCCTCGGGTGGCCGGGACTTCGCGGACGCGTCCCGCTCCAGCCGCCACTCCTCCGCGACGTACCAGCTCTGCGCGGAGCCGGAGGAGACCTCCGTGTAGTTGGCCTCGAAGCGCAGGGCGACGCGGACTCGCTGGCTGCTCGCGCTCACGCCCTCCACGGACTCGTACGTCACGGCGCCTACCACCACGGCCTTCACCGCGTCCGGCGTGCCCAGCTCGTGGAGCGACGCGATGGCGCCGTCGGACAGCCAGCCGCCCAGCGTGTCCAGGCGGTCGCCGCCGCGCGCCTCGTGCACGCGGGCGAAGAGCGAGTAGACGAAGTCCTCGAAGAGGACGATGGAGAACTCCGGATCCAGCGGCTGCGTCGACCCGTCCGACCCCTTGGGCCCGACGCGGGCCAGGCCCGCGAGCTTCGTGCGCAGCGAGCCCTGCCGCCGGGGCGGCGGTGGCGGGGCCTGGGGCGCGACGGTGCTCCAGTCCTCTTGTTCCAGGTCGGCCCGCAGGTTGGTGAGCACGATCGCCACCACGCCCAGGACGATGATGAGCAAGCAGATGCTCCCGAACGTCCCCCCTCCGTCCGAGGACGAGGACGACGAGCCACTGGAGCCGTAGTAGCGGGGGCCGGAGCTGTACGAGGACCGGCTGCTGCTGCTGCTGCTGGAGCCGAAGGAGGACGACGAGCTCCGGCTGCTGGACGAACTGCGGCTGGTCGATGAGCTGCGACTGCCCGACGAGCTTCGGCTGCTCGATGAACCGCGGTAGCTGTTGCCGCCGCCGGGGCGCGCCTCGGAGTCGGGGAGCGAGGCGAAGCCCAGCCCGACGAGCAGCGCGACGAAGAGGAGGACGGAACGCGAGCCCCTCACGCCACGGCTCCGGGCATGTCCGGCAGCTCGTTCACGTCATCCTCCAGGCGGGGCAGCACGCGGGCCAGCGGTGCCTGGAGGCGGCGCAGGGCCTGGAAGAAGGGCTCGGACGCGGTGGACGCCGTCAGCGCGGCGGACAGCTGCGTGAGCGCGTCCTGCCACTCGGCGCCCATGAGCGAGGTGTCCACGCCGTAGTCGGTGAGGACCTCCACGCGGCGCTCGAAGAGGGAGACGAACACCAGGATGCCGGTGCGGCGCGACGTGTGCGTCACGCCCAGCTCCGTGAAGGCAGCCCGCGCGGCCGTGCGCACGGAGTCCTCCTGGAGCTTGCGCGGGGTGAGCGCGCGGCGCAGCGATGGCAGCAGGCGGCCACCCATCGCGCCCGCCACGTAGGACAGGAGCACGACAGGCGGGAAGGCGAAGAGGTGGACCTCCTGCGGGATGAACAGGAGGACCCCCAGCATGACGAAGGCGACGGCCGCGCCCAGCCGGGCGTCGATCTGGGCGTAGGGGCTGGAGGCGCGGCGCACGGCCACCACGACCTCGGCGGAGGTCTGGGACTCGATGGCCGCGACGGCTTCCGCGGCCTGGGTGCGTGCGGCGTCTTCGTGCAGGGAGGTGGCCATCGTGGGCGGGCACTATAGCCAACCCACCCAACACGCTCCTACGAGGGCAGCTCCCAGTCGATGGTGTGCTGGCCGTGCTTCTTCAATTCGGCGTTGGTGGTGCTGAAGGGCTTGCTGCCGAAGAACCCCTTGCTGGCGGACAGCGGCGAGGGGTGCACGCCCTCCAGGACGATGTGGCGCTTCGCGTCGATGAGGGCCTTCTTCTTCTTGGCGGGCGTGCCCCAGAGCAGGAAGACGACGGGGTCCTCCTTGGCGCTGACGGCGCGGATGACGGCGTCGGTGAAGGCTTCCCAGCCGTGCTTGGCGTGGCTGTTGGGGGAGGCCTGGCGCACGGTGAGCACGGTGTTGAGCAGGAGCACGCCCTGCTTCGCCCAGGGGATGAGCGACCCATCGCGGGGCTTCGGCACGCCCACGTCGCTCTGGAGCTCCTTGAACATGTTCACGAGCGAGGGCGGTGGCGGCACGCCGGGCTGGACGGAGAAGGCGAGGCCATGGGCCTGCCCCGGGCCGTGGTAGGGGTCCTGGCCCAACAGCAGCACGCGCACGTCCGCGTAGGGGGTGAGGCGGAAGGCGGAGAACAGGTCCTCCTCCGACGGGAACACGGTGTGTTCCTGGCGCTCCTTGCGCAAGAACGTCTCCAGCTCCTTGAACGACGGCGCGTGGATGGCGTCATGCAGCACCTGCTTCCAGTCCTCGGGCAACCCGTCCGCCAGGCTCATTGCGTCCCTCCGTGGGGCCGCACCCTAGACCAGGGCCCCGCGCTCCGGGGCGAAACCGTGTGCATCCGGGTGCCGGACGGCGAACGTTGCACGGCGAGGCGGACCGCTCAGGGTGCGGGGCTGCCAGCGTCCAGCCACTGGGATGGGAACGAAGGGAGCGGCTCTCCCCATGAGGTATCCCCCACGGGAATGGACGGGTCCGAGGGAACGCCGGACACACCCGCATCGGGGCCTCCAGGAGCCCCCTGCCCGTCGGGCGCTCCATCGTGAAGCCGCCTCAGGATGCGGCCATCGGAGAGTCGGACCGCGTAGGAGGCACCGCCGTCCAGCAGCAGCCCTCCGGGTTCACAGGCCCTCGGGTCCAGGTCCATGCGAATGAAGACGATGTCTCCTTCACGGAGGATGCGGAAGCGATGGGCCTCCCTCCTGCTCCAACAGGACCGCCCCTCCTGCCTGCGGGGAAGGAAGTCATCGGCCGCCACGACCAGGGCCCGAGCCAGGCTTCCGTCCAACGAGTACGGCTGCCCCGGCGCTCCAACCTCCAGCGCCTCTCGTGCGTACATCTCCGGGAAGACGATGGAGCGGTCCTCCCCCGCCAGCGAATCGGACGGATTCGCCTCGCGCCGCAAGCAGCCAACGCCCAGGACCGCGCCCACGAGCAGCAGTCGCCTCATGGCCCTGCCCCTCTCAGACAGGGGCCCTGGAGTTTCTGGATCGTGAAGTCCAATGCCTCCGCATCGTGCCACGTGACACGGCCCGTCTGCTCGCACTGCCACCCCGCCGATGCAGTGCGCGTCCACTTCAGCAACTGCCCCGTGAGGGGGATGTACTGGTGGAAGCCATCACACGAGGCCGGTTCGACGGTGTTGGAGAAGAAGGCGACGATGGAGAGCCTCACGCGTCCGGCCTTCGTCTCGGTTTCAAAGCCATGCGCACGCCCTTCGGAAACGATGAAGCGCAGGTCATTCGAGGACAGCGCGCTCCCATAGGGATGGTTGTGAAGGGCGTAGACGTAGCGGAGCGCGTCGGCGGGATACCGCGCATCCACGACCCGGGAGGGCAGCAGGCAGCTCTTGCTCCGCTGCACCGGATCGACCCTCGACTGGTCGGTGAGCCGGCTGACGACGTACTGATGTCCCGGTGTGTAGTACACCCATGCGCAGTACTCGCTGGAGACGCGCCAGTGGGTGCTGAAGCTGGGATGATCCGGGCGGCCCGCGCTTGCGTGGGGCTTGGAGAGGATCTTCCCGCACGCGGCCAGGAGCGCATCCGAGGACGACTCGAAGGGTCCCAGCAGGGGGCCTGGAAGCTCCTCCAGGAAGGCAGCCCCGGGTTCGGGCCTCACGATGTCCGGGTCGAGTGGGGCGGAAGACGCGCATCCCCCAAGCCAGCACACCAGGCAGCACCACCAGGGACCGCGCATGGGCTGGAGCCCCTTCCTCGGAAGCGGAGGGCGGAGGGCCACCCCTGGCCGGCATCGTGCCGGAACGCCGCACCGGAAAGCGAGCAGGCAATCAGGGCAGGAGCTTGGGGCCGGGGCCCGGGCGCGCTAGCCTCATGCCCGCCATGACGATGTACACCGAGTCACTCCGCGCCTTCCTCAAGCCCGTCCTCGCCTACCTGGACGACGAGTCGGTGTCGGAAATCATGATCAACGGCCCCACCGACGTGTGGATCGAACGCAAGGGCCGGCTGATCAAGACGGATGCCTCCTTCTCCGAAGAAGGGCTGCTCGGCGCCGCGCGCAACATGGCCCAGTTCGTGGGCCGCCCCCTGTCCGAGGAGCGCCCCCGCCTGGACGCGCGCCTGCCCGACGGCAGCCGCATCCACGTGGTGATTCCGCCCATCGCGCGCAACGGCACCACCATCTCCATCCGCAAGTTCTTCAAGGACAAGCTGACCATCGACTCGCTGTTGAAGTTCAAGTCGCTGACCAAGCCCATGGCGCGCCTCATCGAGGCCGGCATCGCCACCAAGCTCAACATGCTGGTGGCCGGCGGCACGGGCTCCGGCAAGACGACGCTGCTCAACATCGTCTCGTCCCTCATCCCGGACGAGGAGCGCATCCTCACCATCGAGGACTCCGCCGAGCTCCAGCTCAACCAGTCCCACATCGTGGCCTTCGAATCCCGCCCCGCCGACAAGTTCGGCAAGGGTGAGATCAACATGGGAGACCTGCTGCACTCCGCGCTGCGTCTGCGCCCCGACCGCATCGTGGTGGGCGAGGTGCGCGGCGGCGAGGCCTTCCACCTCATGCAGGCCATGAACACCGGCCACGGCGGCTCGCTGGCCACCACGCACGCGAACACGCCCACGGACACGCTGCGCCGCATCGAGTCCCTGTGCCTCATGTCGTCCGTGGAGCTGCCCATGGTCGCCGTGCGCGCCCAGGTGGCCAGCGCCATCAACTTCGTCATCTGCTGCGAGCGCCTCCACGACGGCAGCCGCAAGACGATCGCCCTGTCGGAGGTGCTGCCCCTCACGGAGAAGGGCGAGTACCGCACGCAGGACATCTTCGTCTTCACGCCCGTCGCCAAGGACGAGCACGGCAACATCCTGGGCTACCACGCGCCCACGGGCATCATCCCCAACTTCATCCAGAAGGCGCGCGCGTACGGCTTCGACGACCTGGATGACGCCTTCTTCGACCCGGCCACCTACGGCGTGCCGCCCCCGCCCACCTTCCACGTGGGCGAGGCATACACCCTGCGTTGGGCCCCCTCGCTGAAGCACCGCGAGCAGGGGCTGCCGGACCCGGCGCATTTCAAGGAGGACTGGGCCCGGTTCGAGCAGGTGCTCCGCAACGCGGCCCCGGACGGCCCGGTCTCCGGCCCCAAGCCCGCGGCGCCCGCGCCCAAGCCCGCCGCCGCGCCGCCGCCCGTGAAGGCCGCGCCGGCGCTGCGGCCCTCGACGCCGCCCCGGCCGCCGCCGCCGGAGGACGACGACAAGACGCCGCCGCCCACGCGCAACCCGTTCGCGGAGCAGGAGGACACCCGGGCATCACCGGCCTCCGAGCCGCTGGTGCAGGTGTCCGAGGACCTGCTCGCGGAGGTCCCGCCCGCGCGCCACACCCCGCCCCCGCGCCGGCCGCCGCCCGCGCGTCCGGGTGCGTCGGCGGCCAACACGCTGCGCGCGGGTGCCACGCCCACGCGCCGTCCGCCGGGTCCTCCTCCACCGCCCTCGGATGATGAGGACGAGGACGACGACCGGCCGAGGACGGAGCTGAACACGTCGGAGAAGACGCAGATCCGCCCGCCGCCCGAGCGTCCGCGCCGGTAGCCCTCGGCGGCGCGAGGCGACTGACGCAGGACACCGGGGGCACCCCCGGGTGGGTGGGGCCCTGTCCCACCACCTGGGTCAGCGAATCCTGACCTTGCGAGGAGGACGGGTCAGGGAGAAAGTGCTCCCGTGTTGATCCCCTTCCTCACCGCGCTCACCCTGGTGGTCGCCCAGGCGCCCGCGCCTCCCTCCTCCGCGAAGCCCGTCACCGTGTTGCTGGCCCCCACGGACGTGGCGCGGGGCACGCCGCGCTATCTCGTTGGACTCGCCCAGGAGCACGTGGCCGAGCAGCTCAAGGCCCGGGGCCTGGAGGTGGTCCGCGTGGAGGACGTCACGCGCACGCTGCCCAGGAAGCAGCGCGCGGCGATGACGCTCTGCAAGCGGACGCAGCCCGCGTGCATCGCCTCATTGGGCGTGGCGGCGAAGACGGACGTGGTGATGGTGACGGAGGTGGTGCCCTACCTCAGCGGCTTCAAGGCCGGGGTGCGCGTCTACACGGCGCGGGACGGTGCGCCGCTCACCGAGCACTCGGTGCCGGAGGTGAAGAAGAACCAGGTGATGGATGCGCTCACGCAGTCGCTGAACGAGGTGGTGCCCATCACGCTGCGCGTGCTGCGTCCGGAGCCGGTGGCGCCGCCGCCAGTGACGCCGCCCGTGGCGCAGCAGACGCCCAACGTGACGCCGGAAGAGAAGCAGCCGGTGCCGGGGCCGGACCTGACGCCGGGGGTGCAGCCGCCCAGCCAGATGGACCTCACGGACACGCCGAAGGTGGAGACGTCGGGACGGCGAAAGTGGGCCTGGGTGCCAGCGGCGGGCGGCGTGGTGCTCGCGGGCGCGGGGACGGTGTTCTTCGTGCAGTCGCGCAGCAAGTACAACCAGCTGAACCAAGGCAAGGAGCCACTTCCCAACGGGCAGGACGTGAGGGACTCCGGCAAGCGCGCGCAGACGCTGGGTGTGGTGGGCATCGGCGTGGGCGCGGCGGCGATCGCGGCGGGCGCGCTGATGTACTTTCTGCCGGTGAAGCAGACGAATGTTCAGCCGACCGTGACGCTCACGCCGCAGGGCGGTGGTTTGAGCCTGGCCGGAACGTGGCAGTGAGTTCGGAGAGAACCATGCGGAACCTCTGGAAGGTCGGCGCGCTGAGCGCGGTGTTCGGTGCGGTGCTCGGCATGGGCGGCTGCCAGGACTTCGACACGGCCTACGAAAAGTGCCGGGACGCGGGACGCTGCGATGTGAAGGACGGCGGTGAGGTCGTGGAGCCAGAGCCCCCTTGCAAGCCGGTCTCAACGACAGACGAGCCCGATCTTGAGGGCAAGGACCTGAACTGTGACGGCGTGGACGGCATGGCAGATGCCGGCTACTTCGTGGATCCCATTCGGGGCAACGACACGTACGACGGCACCCAGAAAGCACCGCTGCTGACCCTGCGCAAAGCGCTTGAGTTGATCCAGGACGCAGGGCCAGGTTCAGGACGCACGCACGTGTACCTGGGCGTAGGGACATACGACGAGCCAGAGACCGTGGTGACCGTGCCGGTGTCGTTGCATGGTGGCTACCGGTGGAACGGCCCAAGCGATCGCTACTGGAGCCGCTTCAAGAGCGACACACCCACCCTCTTGAATGGAAGTACGCTGGCTTTCACTGTGCGCTCCTCCACTGCCACAGGTGTGCTGCTGGACAGCGTCCAGATCATATCCTCGGATGCAACCAAGGTAGGTGATCCATCCATCGCGCTGCGGGTACTAGAACAAGCCAGCGTCCGACTCCAGAACGTCCAGGTGGAGGCGGGTCTTGGGGGGCCTGGAAAACCAGGTGAAGCGGCCGAGCCGGCCGCTTCGGGCGCCGACGGCGGTGCTGGCAAGAACGGCGGTGTGAACACACGCGTAGGTGGCGAAGGTGGGGGCGCGACGTGCGTCGGAACCAACGCCTACAAGGGGGGGCCGGGCGGGAGCGGTTACGAGCGGAAGGAGGGAGACCCGGGAGACGCCGGCGAGCCAGATACTCTCGGAGGAGATGGCGGTCCTCAGACGCCTAATACCTGCGCTGCGCAAAGCATGTATTGCGCCTGCACCAGCACCGACGGACTCGCAGGCATTCGTGGCGCGGACGGCGACGCGGGAAGTGACGCCGATGGTGGCAGCGGACTAGGCGAGCTGTACAACGGAAGCTGGCGCGCAGACCAGACCGGCGCCAACGGGGAGCCCGGCCAATCGGGTCACGGAGGAGGAGGAGGGGGTGGCGGAGGTAGCTGCAACCTGCCACCTGCAGCGGATCAGGTCGCCAGCGGAGGTGGTGGCGGAGGTGGTGGTGGCGGTGGCTGTGGAGGTACAGGAGGTAAAGGCGGTGGTGGAGGTGGCGCATCCATCGCAGTGCTGGTGATTGACTCGCAAGTAGCATTCGAAGGGTCCACCACACTCCGCACCCTGGGCGGTGGCGCAGGAGGCCCTGGCGGCGAAGGTGGAATGGGAGGCCAGGGGGGAGCGGGTGGCTCCGGTGGAGCCTCCACCCGGGTGGTCTCCGGCGACGCGGGCCCCTCCACGACGGAATACACCAGTATCAGCGGGGCTGGAGGAAACGGCGGCCCCGGGGGTAATGGCGGTCATGGCGGCAGGGGTGGCGGCGGTGGTGGCGGTCCCTCGGTCACTGTCTGGTGCCAGAACGCACAAGGAACGGTGAATCCCGCCCCAGCCCTGAAGCCCGGTCCAGGAGGCGCGGGTGGTCAAGCGGACGGAGGCATCGCAGGCGTCTCCGGCGAGTCGCGTGCGTTCGTGGACTGCGACTTCCTTCCTGCGACGCCCTGACCCACCGCATCGCCCGCTGTCCGACAACAGCGGGTGAGAAAACAAGACCTGGGGGCAGCTGCCTGTCCGCTTACCCGGCATCCCCAGGCGGGCACTTCGCTTCCCGGGATTTCACCTGTTACGCTCCCCCATGGTGGAGACGTCTTCCGAGCTGATCTGCGAAACCTGCGGCCTCACCGTTCCGTCCGAGACGGCGGTGTGCCCTCGCGACGGCACCGTCGTGCTGTCGTCGTTCCATCCGACTCCACCGGAACCGAAGGTCATCGTGGAGCACTCTGGCAGCGAAGCCACCGCCATCACCGACCCCCTCATCGGCCTGAAGCTGGGCGAGTACGAGCTGCGCTCGCGCATCGGCGTCGGCGGCATGGGGCTCGTCTACGATGGCATCCAGCCCCTCATCGGCAAGCGCGTCGCCGTGAAGGTGCTCCGCCCGGAGCTGGCGCACTCGTCCGAACAGGTGGCCCGTCTCCTCGCGGAGGCCCGCGCCGTCAACGCCATCCGCCACCGCGGCATCATCGACATCTTCGGCTTCGGCCAGCTCCCTGACGGCCGCCAGTACATCGTCATGGAGTACCTGGATGGCCAGCCGCTGGACGCCATCCTCGCGGAGAAGGGCCGCCTCCCCGTCCCGGAGGCCCTGACCCTCCTGGATGAGGTGCTCGCCGCCCTGGGCGCCGCGCACGGCGCCGGCGTGGTGCACCGCGACCTGAAGCCCAGCAACATCTTCCTCGTGCGCCAGCCGGACGGCTCGCGCTACGTGAAGCTGCTGGACTTCGGGCTCGCCAAGCGCGGCGAAGGCCCCACCGTCCGCACCGCGCAGACGCGCACCGACATGGTCGTCGGCACGCCGGAGTACATGGCGCCAGAGCAGGCCCGCGGCCAGTCCGTGGGCCCCATGACGGACCTGTACGCCATGGGCGTCGTCACCTTCGAGATCATCACCGGCCGGCTGCCCTTCATCGGCAGCTCCCCGGTGGACCTGCTCATGAAGCACGTGGAGGCGCGCCCGCCCCGGCCGTCGGAGTTCGTCCCCGACCTGCCGCCCGCCGTGGACGCCTTCATCCTCCAGATGCTCACCAAGGACCCGGAGACGCGCCCCAACTCCGCGGATGCCTTGCGTCAGCACCTGTCCAAGCTGCGCCGCACCCTGCGGGCCACCCGCACCAACCCCACCGCGCCCGCTCCCGTCGACCCCGCGCCGCCCAAGCCGGCCGCCCCGGCCGCCGTCGTCGTCAGCGACGCGGACGCGCGCCGCCCCACCACCCAGGTCCCGCCGCCAATCCCGCCGGAGGACTTGGTGGTGCCGCAGGAAGAGACGTCCTCCCTGCGCCGCTTCGCGCCCATCGCCGTCGGCGCGGCCGTGCTCTTCGCCGCCGTGGGCGTGGTCATCGCCACGCGCGGAGGTGGCGAGACGCCTCCGCCCGTCGTCGCCGCGACGCCAGAGCCGCCGCCCGCGCCCAGGGCCGACCCCGTGCCTCCACCTCCCGCGCCGGAGGTCGCCGCCGCGCCCGTGCTGGAGACGCCGCCTCCCGTGCAGGAAGCGCCTGGGCCCGCCGCGAAGGTCGCCTCGCCCGAGCCCTCCTCGCCCAAGGTGCTCGCGGTCACGGCGACCCGGCCATCAGCGCCCAGACCCGCGCGGGAGGACGACCTGCCCGACGCGCCTCCCCTGCGGACCGAGCCCCAGAGCAAGGACACGCTCGTGACGAAGATCCAGGCCGTCGCGAGGCGGGCCGCCGCGAGCCCGCAGCTCTCCCCGGCCGAGAAGAAGGCCATGCGCGAGTACCTGGCCAGGCTCCAGAACCAGTGCGCGGACGCGACGCCCCAGAAGCGGGCGCAGATCCAATCGGAGCTCGCCGAGTTCGAGCGGGACAACCTCCCGTAGCCGCCCCGCCCCCCATGGGCCCTGCGCTGCTCGCGGTGGACCTGGGGCCGCGCTGCGGGCTCGCGCGCTTCGGTGAGGACGGGCGGCTGCGAGAACTGCGGCACGCACGCGCGGCTCAGGCGCGCGGTGCCCTCCGTGCTCCAGGACACGGCCCCGCTCGCGTGGCTCGTGCTGGAGGGCGGCGGCCCCATCGCGGACGTCTGGGAGCGCAAGGCCCTGCGCCGCGCCCTGCCCGTGCTGCGCGTGGCCGCGGAGGACTGGCGCCACCGGCTGCTCTACGCGCGCGAGCAGCGCAGCGGCGCACAAGCCAAAGACGCCGCGGACACGCTCGCGCGACGGGTCATCGACGGGTCCCACGCGCCCCGCCCCACCTCGCTGCGCCACGACGCGGCGGAGGCCATCCTCCTGGGCCTGTGGGGCGCGCTGGAGGTGGGCTGGCTCGCGCAGGTGCCCCGGAGGTGCGGCGCTGACCGCCCGCTACTTCACCGACAGGCACGCCACCGGCTGCGCGATGGCGTTGCGCGCGCGCTCCTCGCTCACCAGCGCGTAGCCCGCCAGGTCCTGCAACAGCAGGTCGCGGTTCTGCCGGATGAGGCTCGCGTTCTTGCACGCCTTGATGTCGCCGTAGAAGCCGTACGGCGGCAGCGCGAGCTGAAGCTCCGCCAGCTCCGACAACTGGAGGTCGCCCAGCTCCCGGCCGAAGAGCTTGCGGGCCGCGTCCTCCACGCCGATGACGCCGCGCTCGAAGCGGATGGTGGCCAGGTCGTAGGCGACGAGCTGGTCCTTCTGGAAGAACGCGTGCAGCCGGTGCGCCGCCACGGACAGCTGGAGGTCCCCCTCGATGCCCATCTCCCGCGCGATGCGCATCGCCAGCCAACGCTCGCAGGAGCCGTCGCCCCGGGGCGACGTGCCCAGCGTCACGCCCGCGAACAGGCGCCACGCCCACGCGCGCCCGTCCTCGCGCGGCGTCTGGAAGTAGGTGGGGCAGTCCATCTGGCGGATGTAGAGCGCCACCAGGTCCTTGGGCAGCCGCGAGAAGTCCGGCCGCGCGAACGTCACCGGCGTGCGCTCCCGGCCGCCCTGGTCCATCCGGCCGGCCAGGATGCTCATCCGGTCGCCCTCGATGCGGTGGCGCAGCTGGCTCTCGACGTCGAACTCGCTCTCCATCCGCGGCAGCTTGCTGGCCGTGTACAGGTACGTGAGCGGAATCACCACGCCGGCCAGGCCGACAAGGAACATGAGCAGCCAGAACACGGTCTTCACGGACCCGACTCTAGCAGGGGAGGCACGCGTCAGGAGGACGGGTTAGAAAGTCCCCCATGAGCGACTGGCACACCGCCACCGTCACCGCCAGCACCCCCGCGGCGGATGGCCTCACCGACTGGGTGCTCGATATTGGCGGGACGCCGCTCGTGGGCTCTCACGCCCACCCGGGGCAGTACGTCCAGCTGCGCCTCCCCGGTGGGCAGCCGGGCATGTTCGCCATCGCCTCGCCGCCCGCGCCCAACGGCACGACGTGGGAGTTCCTCCTCAAGGAGGAAGGCGCGCTGCCGTCCGCGCTCCTGCACCTGCCCGTGGGCGCGCGCGTGGAGGTGACGCGCCCGGAGGGCCCCGGCTTCCCCATGGAGAAGGCGCACGGCCGCGACCTGCTGCTGTTCGCCAGCGGCTCCGGCATCTCCGCCATCCGCCCCGTCATCGCCACCGTGCGCCGGGACCGCGGCGCGTATGGACAGGTGACGCTGTACTTCGGCGCGCGCACCCCGGACAGCTTCGCGTACCAGCACGAGCTGAAGCAGTGGCAGGCGGACGGGGTGAGGGTGCTGTGCACCGTGAGCCGCCCCGGCGCCAGCGGCTGGCAGGGCCTCACCGGCTACGTGCAGGCCCACCTGGGCGAGGAGCGGCTGGAGCACGCCATCGCCTTCGTGTGCGGCCCGTCCGACATGGTGCAGGACGTGATGGCCCAGCTGGCCCAGCGCGGCGTCCCGCGCAGCGCCGTCTTCCTCAACTACTGAGCCGCCGCAGGACCCCGCCGCTCCACCGAGGGGGACGCGTAGCGCACGTCCACCACCACCGCCGCCGGGTCGCTCTCCTGGCTGCCGGTGGCCTTCTGCGGCGTCCACGCGGCCACGCCCACCTGGCGCCCCTCGGGTGAGAAGCGCACGCGCCGCACGGACCAGCCGAACTCCAGCGCGCCCTTCGCTTCCGGCGCGCCCTCCGTGAAGAGGTACACGCGCCGGTCCCACCCGCCCGACACCAGCGAGCGCCCATCCGGCGCGATGGCCGCGGTGGACACCACGCCGTGGTGCAGCTCCCACTTGCGCAGCACCTGCCCGGAGGCCGCGTCCACCAGCGCGCCCGCGTTCCACGGGCCCTGGGGCTCCTGGAGGCCCTTGCGCTCGCGCTCGTACACGGTGCGGTTGCGCTCCGCCTTCTCCTGGCTGAAGGCCACGCCCAGGCGCCTTCCGCGCGCGTCCACGGTGACGTCGTTGACGTGCGCCGGGAAGGTGAAGTCCAGCCGCGGCGACAGCGCACGCGCCGTCATGGGAGGCGTCCCTGCTGGCGCGCCGCCCTTGAGCGTGAGCACCGCCTCCGCCGTCGTCTCGTCGAAGGCCGTGTCCACGCGCTCGCTGAAGGGCGCGCCTAGCACGCCCTGGCTGCCCTGGGGCACGCACGCGTCACACACCGCCACGTCCACGTCCGGCAGCGTCAGCGCCTTGAAGCGCAGCGTGCGCCCGCGCGCCAGCCGCGCCACGGTGTTGCCCAGCGCGCCCGGCACGGTGACGGTGTCCTTCAGGAACGCCACGTCGATGCCGGACGCGGTCGCCGCCGCTGTGGTGAGCACCACCACCGGCGCGCGCGAGTCCAGCGCCAGCACCACCGGCGGCCCGCTGTCCACGCGGCCCTGCACCGCCGCGAAGCCGCCGCGCCGCTCGAAGTGCGTGCGCGCCACGTCCGGCGGGAGCACCTGCTCCGGCGTGTCCGACGCGCGCACGTGCCCGTCCCAGCCGCCCGAGTACAGCGTCCCGTCCGCCGCGAACGCCAGCGCGCTCACCGGCCCCGAGTGCAGCCGGGCCTCCGCGCCGAACGCCAGCTCCGGCACGGACAGCAGGGACACCAGGCCCGCCGCGCTGCCCACCGCCAGCCACCCGCCGTCCGGATGGAAGGCCACCGACACCAGCGGCTCCTCCGTGGCGAGCGCCCCCACCTGCGCGCCCGTCGCCGCGTCGAAGAGCTGCACCGCGCCGCTGCGGCTCACCGTGGCCACGCGCGCGCCGTCCGGAGAGAAGGCCACGCCCTCCAGGTCGTACTGCTGGACGTTGACGGAGGGATCCGCGCGCAGCACCGGCGCGCGGGCGTCCCCGGCCTTCGCCGCGGCGGGCGCCAGGTCCCAGATGGAGACGTGGTACGCCTTGTCGCCCAGGCGCGTGTACGCCACGCGCTGGCCGCGCGGCGCGAAGTCCACCGCCCAGATGAAGTCCTTGCGGTTGAGGACGGTGGGCTCGCCGTCGAAGCCCTCCACCGCGCCGGAGAGGAAGGCGCCGGGCGTGGACTCCAACCGGCCCGCCGTGTCCGGCGTCAGGCCCACGGCCGTGTGCGCGCAGCCCGTGAGCGCCAGCGCGCCCGCGAGCACGAAGCCTCCGGTGCGAGGGCTCATGAACCCGACCCGCGGACGGCGGCCTTCTCCTTGTCCACGTTGATCTCGTTCACGCCCTTGCTGTCCACGGACAGGAGGAACAGCTGCTTGTCCGCCTCCCGCTTGTCGTTGAACGAGGTGCGGCCGGTGGCGCCGTCGAAGTCCTTCAGCCCCGCCAGGGCCTCGCGCATCGCCGCGCGGGTGTTGGGCCGCTGCTTGTCCAGCACCTGCCGCACCATGCGCGCCGAGTCGTAGCCGATGGCCTCCAGGAGGCCCGGGTCGCGGCCCGTCTCGCGGTACGCGTCGCGGTAGCTCTTCACGAACTTCTGCGTCGCCGGCCGCTGCGAGTCCACGAAGAAGCCGTCCACGTACACCGAGCAGGTGACGAACTTGCCGCCGCGCTCCAGCAGCTCCGGCAGGCCCGAGCGGCCCTTGGGGCTGGACCACTGGTTGGTGCCGAAGAGGGTGACGGTCTTCAGGTCCTTCTTGCCCGTCGTCTTGCGGATGCGCTCCAGGTCGCGCGGGTCGCACGCGTTGGTGACGATGTCCTCCACCGCCAGCGCCGGCGTCACCAGGCTCACCCGGCGCCAGTCGTCCGGGATGAAGAGGCCCTCGAAGTCGATGATGGGCTCCACGCCGCTCTTCGCCTTCTCCATGGCCTTGCGGCGGCGGTACGCGTCCGTGATCTTCTCCCCCTGCACGTCGCGCACGGCCTCCGCGTAGTCGCCGCGGTCCTCCAGGTAGTAGCGCCCCACCAGGCGCTTGGCCTCGCCGGTGAACGTCGTCTGGTCGTAGGAGTAGGACTCCGCGCCGCGCACCACGCCGCCGCGCGACACCACGTCGTCCCAGAACTCGTTCGCCAGCTCCACGCCGTAGGGGATGTTCGGGTAGAGCACCGCGAAGCGCTTGTAGCCCTTCACGTTCATCGCGTAGTCCGCGATGGCGCGCGCCTGCGCGGAGTTCGTCAGCATGTTGCGGAAGACGTACGGGCCGATGTCCGTGATGCCCTCCTGACGGCTGAGCGTCAGCAGCGGCACCTGGAGCTCCTCCGCCAGGAGCGCCGCGCGCTTGGTGTCGTCCACCAGCAGGGGCCCCAGGGCCGCGATGGCGCCGTCGTCGAACGCGAGCTGCTCCATCGCCGTGCCCGTCTTGTTGACGTCGCCCTGCGTGTCCTTCACCACCAGCTCGATGTCGCTGCCCTGCAGGGCCAGCTTCACGCCGCGCAGCACGGCCTCACCGATGGGCTGGTAGCGGCCCGTCATGGGCAGCAGCACCGCCACCGTGCGCGGACGCACCTCCACGCGGCGGGTGGCGCGCGCGAGCAGCTCCTTCGCCTGCGGCGCGAAGGCGCTGTCGGGCGCCTCGCGCAGGTACGTCTGGAGCGTCTCCTCCAGGCGGGTCCAGTCCCGCAGGTGGTAGTAGATGCGCGCCAGCTTGAACTGGAGCACCGGCCACGCCGGGTTGGACGGGGACAGCCCCTCCTGCACGCGGGCGATGTCGAGGAAGCTGGCGCGGCCCTCCACCAGCTGCTCCACCTTCCGCACCGCGGCCGCCTTCTCCTCGGGCGTCTGGGCGTCGCCGGCCTCCTTCACGGCGGACGACAGCGCCTGCGAGTACAGGCCCGCGCCCTCCGCCGCGCGCGCGGCCTCCTTCAGCAGCTGCTCCTTCTCCGCGCCCTCCGCGCGCTCCGCCAGGCTGGTGAGCGTCTGGTACGCGTCGCGGTAGGCGCCCACCTCCATGGCGGAGATGGCCAGCTTGTGCTTGGCGTCCTCGGCCTGGGCGTGGAGGGGGTTCTCGAAGAGCAGCTCGTTGAAGGTCCGGCGCGCGTTCGCGTAGTCCTTCACCTCGAAGTAGAGGACGCCCGCGTTGTAGAGCGCGTCCTGGCCGGCCGTGGTGGCGGGGTACGCCTTGCGCACGGACAGGTAGGTCTCCGCGGCCTGCCGCTTGTCCGGGTTCGACTGCGCCTGGGTGCGGGCCTGCGCGAGCGCGGCGTTCGCGGTGGCGTCCTGCTTCACCTCCACGCGCGGGCGGTTGTTCTGGGCGGTGTCGCCCCCCCAGGTGTCGTCCCGGCTGTCGGTGCGGGAGGGCGTCTTGGGGCAGGCGGTCAACGTCAGGGCCAGCGCGGCGACGAGCGCGCGGCGCGATGCGGAGAGGACTTCCATGGCGAGGTGCATAGCAGCGCGGGTGCGGCTCCGTCGACACTTGAGCGGGGGGAAGATTCCCGTGGAACGTCCGCTTCAATGCACCGCGCGTGCCCGCGTGCGTCACCGAGGGGGAGCCCCACCCCCTCCCCCTGCCGTGCGGCCCCGGAGCCACGCTCGCGCGCGGCCCCGGACGCACGCCCGGCCTGCTAGCCGAAGAGCTCCTTCACCTTGTCGAAGAAGGTCTTCGACTGGGGATGGGTCTCCTCTCCGGACACCTCCGCGAAGCGCTCCAGCAGCTCGCGCTGCTTGGAGGACAGCTCCGTGGGCGTCTCGATGATGACGCGCACGTGCTGATCCCCGCGCTGCTGGCTGTGCAGGTGCGGGATGCCCTTGCCGCGCAGGCGGAACACCTTGCCGGACTGGGTCCCCGCCGGGATGGTCATCTTCACCTTGCCGTCCAGCGTGGGCACGTCGATCTTCGCGCCCAGCGCCGCCTGCGTGAAGGACACCGGCACCTCGCAGAAGACCTCGTACTCCTCGCGCTGGAACAGCGGGTGCTCGCGCACGATGACCGTCACGTACAGGTCACCCGCGGGAGCCCCCCGGTCCCCGGGCTCACCCATGCCGGCCAGCCGCACGCGCGTGCCGTTGTCCACGCCGCCCGGGATGGCGACCTCGATGACCTCTTCCGACGGGGTCTTCCCTGAGCCCCGGCACCTGCCGCACGGATCCGGGATGGTGGCGCCCGTGCCGCCGCAGTCGCCGCACGGCCGGGACACCGCGAAGAAGCCCTGCGAGTAGCGCAGCTCGCCGCTGCCGCCGCACGCCGCGCACTGCCGGGGCGCCGAGCCGCTCTTGCTGCCGGAGCCGGAGCAGGTCTCGCACTTCTTCGGGCGGGGGATGGTCACCTTCGGGCGGCAGCCGAACGCCGCCTCCTCGAAGGAGATCTCGAGGTTGTAGCGCAGGTCCGCGCCCCGGCTGCTGCGCTGCCGGCCCCGGCCGCCACCCCCGAAGATGTCGCCGAAGATCTCCCCGAAGATGTCGTTGATGTTGACGCCCTGGAAGCCGCCGCCCGCGTCCCCGAAGGGGTTGCCCGCATGGCCGAAGCGGTCGTACTTCGTGCGCCGGTCCGGATCGCTCAGAACCTCGTAGGCCTCCGAGGCCTCCTTGAACTTCTCCTCGGCCTCGTGGTTCCCGGGGTTGCGGTCCGGGTGGTACTGCAACGCGACCTTGCGGAACGCGCTCTTCAGGTCCTGCGCCGAGACATTCTTCTGGACGCCCAGGACCTCGTAGTAGTCGCGCTTCTGCCCTGCGGCCCCTGCCATTGAATCGAACCCCTGGAAATTGCTGGCGTTTTCAAGCTGCGTAGAGAATCGGAGTCACTATAACGCAGCGAAACACGCCAGCAATCCAGGCCCGAGGTCCAGCCCTGCGACATGAGACTGCTCAGCTACACCGTCCAGACGCGGTTGGCCGTCAGCTCCATGCGGGCGAGCCGGCGCTTGAGGGCCGGGTCCACGGGGCCGTTGGCCCACTTGGGGACCACGAAGTGCAGCTCCGCGTTGTAGAGCTTGGCGGCGCTCGCCAGGAGGCTCCAGCGGTTCTCCGCGGTCGGATCATCCACCATGCCGGGCGTGACGATCTCCAGGATGATGGGCGTGCGGGCGGAGTCGGACTGGCGGCAGGTGAAGTCCGGCCGGTGGTCCTCGATGGTGCCGGAGAGCACGGGCGGCGGCATGAAGCCAGGGAGCCGGGCCTTGATGTCTGTGTAACCGATGGTTCGGAAGTACTCCGCCATCAGCCAGAGCAGACGTCGGCGCTCTGCGTCCTCCACGACCGACTCGCAGCCGGGATTGAACTGGACCTCTTTCTCGGAGTTGGTTTCCATGGCGCATCTCAAGCTGTCCGCATGTGTGGGATGCGGCAACGCAGGCGGGCGCGAGCGCTCCCTGACCGGCCGTGGAGCGGGCGGCCATGCACCCCCGCTTCCCACGTCCCTTTGGCTTGGACGCCACCGTCGCCTCGGTGACAGAGTGCGCCCCCTCCCGTGGCCCCCCGTCCCTCCGCGCACGTCTATCGCCGGCTCCTGGGCTACCTGAGCCCGTACCGCCGGTTGCTCCTCGCGGGCACCCTGGCCTCGCTCGCCGCCGCGGCCGCCACCGCCGCGTACGCGTGGATCGTCGGGCCCCTGCTGCGCGCCGTCCTCACCGGCGCCCCCGTCACCGTGGCGGGGATGACCCTGGCGCCGGAGGCCCTCCTGTCCCGGCTGCCCCTGCTGGTGGTCGTGGTGGCGCTCGTGAAGGCCTCCGCCCAGTTCCTCCAGGGGGGCCTGATGCAGCGGTTGGGCCAGCGGGTGATGGCCGACCTGAGGGGTTTTCTCTATGGCCGCCTGCTCGCCCAGCCGCCCGCGTTCTTCGAGCAGCGGCACTCGGGAGAAATCCTCTCGCGGTTCACCGCGGACGTGCCCCTGGTGGAGTTCTCCGTCACCCAGGCGCTGTCATCGTACGTCAGGGATGGGCTGCAGATCTGCGCACTGCTGGCGACCTGCTTCCTCATCGACGCGAAACTCTTTCTCTTCACCTTCGTCGTCGTCCCCGTGACGGTGGTGCCGGTCAACCGCTTCGCCCGGTCGCTCAAGAAGGTGGCCACCCGCTCGCAGGCGAACCTGGGCGCGCTCAGCGCCATCACCGCCGAGCAGTTGCAGAACCTCCCGGTGGTGCAGGCCTACGGCACGGTGCCCCGCGCGCTGGAGGCGTTCGACGCGGAGGCGGAGGCGTACCTGGCGGAGATGCGCCGCTCGCTCTTCATCCGCGGCGCGTTCAGCCCCACCGTGGAGCTGCTGGGCATCGTCGGCGTGGCGGTGGCGGTGGCGTGGGGCGCCCGCGCGGTGTCCCTGGACCCGACGCTCGCCGGGCGGCTGCTGTCCTTCATGGCGGCGGCGCTGCTGCTCTACCAGCCGGTGAAGTCGCTGAGCGGCACGCTGTCGCAGGTGCTCACGGGGCTGGCGGCGGCGGAGCGGCTGTTCGCGCTCGCGGACGCGCCGGTGCCTCCGGACGAGGGCGCGGACGCGCCGCCCCTGACCCGCGCGCTGGAGCTGGCCGGCGTGCGCGCCACCTACTCGGACGGGCGCGAGGCCCTGCGCGGCGTGGACCTGACGATCCCCGCGGGCGCGCGCGTGGCGCTGGTGGGCCCTTCCGGCGCGGGCAAGACGACGCTGTTCTCCGTGCTGCTGGGCTTCCTGCCCACGAGCGGCGGCGAGGTGAGGTGGGACGGCGCGCCGCTGGCGTCCCTCAAGGCGTCCAGCGTGCGCGCGCAGCTGGCGTGGGTGCCGCAGGAGCCGGTGCTCTTCTCCGGCACCGTGCGCCACAACCTGCGCCTGGGCCAGCCGGACGCGCCGGACGACGCGCTGTGGGAGGCGCTGCGGCTGGCGCACGCGGAGGACTTCGTGCGCGCGCTGCCCGGCGGCCTGGACGAGCCCGTGGGCGAGCGGGGCAGCCGCCTGTCCGGCGGGCAACGGCAGCGGCTGGCCCTGGCGCGCGCCTTCCTGCGGCGCCCGTCGCTGCTGCTCCTGGATGAGCCCACCAGCGCCCTGGACGCCACCAGCGAGGCGGCGGTGGGCGCGGGGCTCCAGGCGCTGATGAAGGGCCGCACGGTGCTGATCATCGCGCACCGCCTCAGCACCGTGCGCGACGCGGACCTCATCGCCGTGGTGGAGGGCGGACAGGTGGTGGAGGCCGGCACGCACGAGCAGCTGCTCGCCCTGCGGGGCCGCTACGCGCGGCTGCTGGGCGAGGGCGCCGTCGCCGCCTGAACGCCTCCCCGCGGGGCCATGGCCTTCGCTCCCGCGGGGCGTGTACCTGCGTCCCATGCCCGGCGCCCCCACCCCACCCCCGACCTTGCGCGACCGGGCACGCCCTGCGAGCCTTCCGCCCCGGCCCATGCGTCCGACGCCGCCCCGCGAACGAGAGCCGCTGTCGCTCAACGCGCTCCTGCTGGTGCCAGCCCTGCTGCTGGCCGCGGGCGCGTGCGTCGCGGCGGCCGCCCGGCACTTCGCGCTCGCGGCCGCCTGCACCGGCACCCTCGTCCTCGTCCCGCTCGTCTTCCGGCTGTGGACGCGGCCCTGGTACCGCGGGCTCGTGCTGCGCGGCCTGGGCCTGTTCATCGCGGGCATGCACCTGCCCTTGCTCACCGGCGGCGTGCTCGCCTACGGGCGCATCGGCTGCGAGGGCGCGGACTGCGGCCAGACGCTCCTCTGGGGCATCGTGCTCGCGCCCGTGGCCGGCGCCGTCTGCTCTGTCGTGTACTGGCTCGTGGGACGTCCCCCCGTCTGAATTACAAGGAATCACAGACCCCCTATTCTCACTGGAAATGCTTGTTCCAGTCAGACCTCACCTCGCGCCCGGGCTGTTCGTCGTGGCGCTGGCCGTCCCCACCACGGTGTGCGTGCTGGGGGGCGCGCTGCCCGCGCTCCTGGGGAGTCCCGCAGGGCTGTTGAGCGTGGTGGCCTCCGCGGGGCCCTTCTCCGTGCTGCTGGGCGTGACGCTGGTGGTGGAGGTGCCGCTGCTCACCCTGGCGGCGGGCTCCACCCTGCTGGGGCGGACGGTGCCGCTGGCGGTGATGGTGGGCATGGCCACGGTGCCGTGGACGCTGGGCCTGCTGGGCACGGAGGTGCTGCTGGAGCGGGTGCAGGCGGCGCTGCCGCTGGTGTCCGCCTCGGACGCGGGCATCGCGCTGACGGCCGGGCTGGGCAAGGCCATGGCCCCCCGCCTGCTGGGCGCCTGGACGAGCGCGATGCTGCTGGGCGCGCTGTCCGTGGCGCTGGGCATGGCGCGCCACCACACCAGGGGCGCGGGGCAGGACCTGACGCGCCGCAGCCTGCTGCTGGGCAGCCTGGTGTCCGCGGCGCTGGGGGGCATGGCGGTGGTGGGCACGCTGGAGGCGCACCAGCTCTTCACGCTGCTGGCGCGGCTGGCGCGGGCGCCCGGCGCGCTCCGCCCGGACCTGATGGCGGAGGGCATGGCGCAGGCGGCGCGGCTGCGCACGGTGCGCTGGGGCTGCTTCTCGTGCCTGCTGGTGGTGGGCTTCAGCTGGCTGCTGACGTACCGCGCGCGGGAGGCCCGGCGCGCGCGCGCGCTGGAGTGGGTGGGCGGCCTGGTGCTCACCGCCGCGGTGGCCGTGCTGCTGCTGCTGGACGCGCACCCGCTGCACACCACGCTGGGCCCGGAGCGCGTCACCACCGGCCGGAGGACGTCCGGCCGCGTGCCCACCGACGCGGACGTCACGCACCTGATGGGCGAGCACTCGCCCGTGCGGCTCAGGCTCCCCGCATCAGCACGTACAGCATGACGAGCCCCACCACGAGGGCGAAGCCGAAGACGGCCACCATCACCAGCCCCTCCGACTTGCGCACCACCGGGGGCACGACCTCGTTGGGCAGCGGCTGACCGTACCGCAGCACCACCGGCTCCGGCTCCGGAGCCACCTCCCGCGCGGGCGCGGCGGCCGGGACGACCTCTGGCGGCGTCACCGGCGCGAGGGTCACGGCGCGGGTGGGGACGGTGTCGCGCGCGCCGGGCCCCCGGCCCGGGTGCTCCTCCAGGCGCTCCCCCCGGCGCTCCGGTGACGTGACGCTGGACATCTCCAACCCCTCTCGCGCCAGCGCCAGCACGCGCTGCATGTGCAGGATGTAACGGTCGTGGCCCTCGTAGGTGGCGAGCGCCTGCGCGGCGCGCACCAGCCGCTGGGGCACCAGCTCCGGGTCCGCGCGCACCTCCGTGGACACGGGGCGCGCCGCGCCGCCCTCCACCCGGCCGGTGCGCACGCCCTGGCCGCTGGCCCAGATGCAGTGCTCATCCAGCAGCGTGAGCTCCTGGCGGCGCACCCGGCCGTCCTCGTCCACCAGCGACATCAGCTCCGCGCCCTGGGGAGACAGGTGCCAGACGGTGCGCAGGCCGTTCTCCCCCAGGGGTCCCTCCACCGCGCGCGCGCGGTAGAGCTCCTGCATCGCGGACTTCAAGGGGTCGGACGAGGATTCCACGGCCATGACTGCCGCAGAGTAGGGGCGCCGCGCCCGAAACGGAAGCGACGCCCTCCCGGGTGAATGGCCCGTGCGCGGATGGCCGCCTTGTGCCTACCGTCCACGCCACGATGAGCCGCTCCAAGAACCGAGCCCCCGACTTCGTCCGCCAGTTCGAGGGTACACAGACGCTCGACGGACTGCTGGAGCTGGCCGGCAGTCCCTGCGACACCGCTCACGTGCTCGAGCGCATGCGCGAGGCGCGCGCGGAAGGCGCCGACGCCGCCCAGGTGATTCCCACCCTCTTCGACGGGGAGCCCCGCTTCCCGGATCCGGAGCTGGCGCGCCGCCTGTACCAGAACCTGCTGGGCCTCTGGGACCTGGTGCTGGAGGGCAAGGCGGTGCGGCTGGAGGACGGCCCGCGCCCCCCGCGCCCGAAGAAGGAGCGGCTCCAGCCGCCCGCGCCCTTCCACCCGGGCGAGCCCGCCGGTGAATTCGTGGAGGCCGCCTGGCGTTACCTGGAGGACGACGACAAGGCGCGCACGCGGCTGATGCATGGCTACGAGAACCGGCAGGACGGCCTGCTGGGTGCGCTTGACGCCGCTGGCCTCACGGATGAAGGTTACGGGGTCGCCCGCCACCTGCTCTTCGAGCTGCACGCCATGCTGGAGCTGGGCTGGCCGCCGGGGCTGCTGGCCGTGGATGCCAGGGCCCTGGACAGGGAACCGGATGCGCCGCCCGCGCCGGCCGCCCTCCAGGACTACGTGACGGAGAGCTTGTTCGAGGCGGAGCAGGACGAGGAGCACCCCCTCGCCCCCGAGGAGCTGGCGCAGGTGCGCACCCTCGTCCGGCGGGGACTGGCGGCGCTGTGGCGCGCGCGCAAGGGGAGATGACGATGGCCCGAGACGACAACGACGGTGGTGGCTTCACCGGCAAGCGCAACAAGAGCTACCGCGAGCTGGACGCGCAGCGCGGCAAGAGCAAGTACCACTCGCGCCAGGACGACCCGGCGCAGCAGAAGCTGGAGCGCAGCGCCAGCTACCAGAAATACAAGTCCGCCGCGGACGCCCTCTTCACCGGCGGCGAGCTGCCGGAGGGGCTGGCCAGGACGTTCGACCCCGAGGGCAAGCGCAAGGCCCAGAAGGACGCCCTGCGCAAGGTGCAGGAGTCGGAGACGCGCGCGGACTGGGTGAAGGGCGTGGTGGACTACCTGGAGAAGTACCCGGACATGCCCGAGGACGCGTACTTCCTCGACAGCCTCCTGGACCACCCGCGCGAGCGCATCGTGGACAAGGCGCTGGCGAAGCTGGAGGCGCTCCAGGAGGCGGGCACGCTCCAGAAGAAGCTGCCCAAGAGCCTGGACCAGCGGCTGAAGTCCATCGAGCTCACCGGCCTGGACCCCGACATGCAGGGCCGCGCCAAGGCGCTGCGCGAGAAGCTGCGCGCCTGAGCACCCCGGCTCAGCGCGCGCGCTGCTGGTAGATGAGCACCACGCCGCGCTGGCCGTCCTTGCCGGGCTGGTGCGTGAGCCGCAGCTCCGCGCCGGGCCGCGAGTACACGCCGGCCTCGTCGCCGCGCTTCCACCCGGCCTTCGCCAGGGCGTCGTCGTAGAAGGCGTCCACCTGCGGGCCCGTGAGCGGCGCCTGGAAGGTGAGCGTGCGCGAGCCTTCCGCGTTCACGCGCAGCACGCCGGTGGCCTGCGGCGGCAGCGGGGCGAAGTCCCCGGCCTCACCCTGAGGACGCGCCAGCGCGTGGTTGGCCTCGCCCAGGTAGAGCGTGGTGGTGCCGTCCGGCTGCGGCATCATCACCACGGTGTAGGTGATGCGGCGGCGCGGATCCAACGCGGTGAGCATGACCGCGTTGTTCGCGTACTGCGCCTGCTCCTTGCCGGGCGGCACGTAGAGGCCGCCATCGCGGAACGCGTCCGCGAAGCGCTGCACCAGGTCGCGGATGTTCTCCTTCACGTGCACCGCGCGCAGCGCCACCGGGATGCCGCCGGCCTCCACGATGTCGCTGGACTCCACGTGGGCGAGGACCTGGAGCCGGGGCCACGCGAAGCGCGGCGCGTCCGGCACGCCCGAGTCCGGCGCGCCCGCGTCCGGGGCCTGGGCCCGGGCGGACAGGCCCAGCAGCAGCGAGAGCAACGCCCCCGCCACGTGCCCGGCCCGGCTCAATGCGGCACGCCTCCCAGCCACTTGTTCTGGCGGGGGACGTCGTACTTGCTGCCGATGTTGGGGGCCTTGAAGGGCGTCGTCTCCCAGACGGTCTGGTTGCCCGCGTGCGAGCCGCCGATGCTCTGCTCGTAGTTGCTCTCCTGGCCGCGGAAGCTCATGAAGAACTGGTCCTCGTTCACGCCGCCCAGCGCCTGGACGCCGGCCATCAGCGCGGTGCCCGCGTGCCCGGCGGCGCCGTTCTCGCGGTACACGCGCTGGACCCACTCGTAGTAGTCCGCGTTCGCGCAGACCGCCCCGGTGTTCATGCTGAGGGGGCACTCGCGGCCCTCCGCCACGGAGGACAGGCCCCAGTCGTCCAGCAGCATGAAGAAGCGCCGGGTGCAGCGCCCGTTGGACGCGCGCCCCGCCGCGCACACGACGAACTGGTCGCTGGCGCGCCGGTGCGACACCTTGAAGAACTCCGGCTCCATGAATGTGCCCAGGCGCTCCGCGCGCATCCGGGTGGAGGCGGTGCACGAGATGCCGTCCGACTGCACGTCCATGGCCTGGCTCAGCGCCGTGGAGCCCGGGTCCGCGTCCAGCGGCCGGGTCCCCAGGATGCCGATGTCGCTGCCCGCGGGGCGCGTCGGCTCACAGTCCACCTGGATGCGCGTGGCGCGCGCCAGGGCCAGCTGGAACGTCATGGCGCCGCTGGTGTGGCCCGCCCGCCCGTCGAAGTCCTCGTAGCGCGCGGCGGCCTCCGCGGACGCGAGCGCCTCGGCGTTGCGGCGCTGGAAGGTGTGGCTCTGCGGGTTGTGCATCACGTGGCCGGTGGCCTCCCACAGCGCGAAGTTGGCGGCCTCCTGCACCTTGAGCGTCAGCGCGCTCACCTCCGCGAAGTAGATGCCGAACATCAGCACGGTGACGAACACCAGCGACCCCAGCGCGGTCTCGACGAGCGCCTGTCCCCGGCGCGACCAGGAAGCGCGCGCGGCCATCAGTACCTCCCGCCCGTCTTGCTGCCGCCCCGGTAGCCCGCGTTGTCCAGCCGGCGCAGCGCGTCCGCGTGCTCGGTGAAGCCCGCCTCCTCCAGGCTGCGCGCGGGCTTGTCGTCGCGGGCGCCCTCGGTGCTCACCAGCGTGGCGCGCCAGAAGGGGTTGAGGAAGTTGGGCGGCTCCGCCCAGCCCCCGCCCGCCGCCGCCGGCCGGGGCCGGTGGTAGTACGCGAGCCCCGCGGCCAGGGCCACCTGGTTGCGCTGCACGTCCTCCAGGCCGGTGGGCTGGATGCGCCCCAGCGGCGCGGTGTTGTCGAACTCGGTCTCCTGGTTCGCGAACTTGAACGTGAAGAGGATGTTCCACGGGTCCGGCTTCGCCCGGCGCTCCGGGCTGCCGTAGTCGCGGTGGACCATGGCGTACAGCTTGGGCTGGCCGAAGTCGTTCTCGTCCGGGCGGGGGCCGTTCAAGAGCCCCGCGTTGAACCCCACCGCGTGCGGCCAGATGCCCGGGCACACGTTGCAGGCGCCCAGCGTGTGGCGCTCGTCCACCGTGGTGTTGTTCTCCGCGCCCTGCCCCGGGGGCGGCTTGCCCGCGCCATAGACGTGCTGGTCCTGCTTGGACTGCAGCTCGTCGGACATCACCCACGCGTCCGTCGCGCCGCCGGGGACGACGTCGCCGTTCGGGCAGATGACGACCACGGGGCGCCCGTGGTCGTGCGCCCACGAGTTGCGCCCGGAGATGGTCTCGTAGGTGGAGGAGTCCATCGCGGAGGCGCTGCCGTAGCGCTTGAAGCTGGGGTTGTTCGCCGCGGCGCCCGAGCCGAAGCCCGCGCTGCCGGACTCCCGGTTGTGCACCCACGTCCAGCCCAGGCTGCCCATCGTGGCGTTCAGGTTGGCGGTGCTCTGCCCGCCGGCGAGCGCCACCGCGCCGGAGCTCTCCGGCACGCCGCCGGTGCGCTCCTGCTCCTCGAACTTCTCGTAGGAGGTGCCGGAGGACGAGCCTCCCGACACCTCCGCCAGCGACTTGTTCGCGCCCGCCGGGGGGGCCTTGAGCTCGCCGTTGATCTCCCTGGCGATATGCCCCGTGAGGCCCTGGCCCGCCAGGTGCTTCTCCACCAGCGCGTTGTAGATGGCCAGCTCCGAGCGGAACATGTCGCCCGCGCGCCCCTGGAGCTGCGCCACCTGCGTGGCCGCGGCCTCATCCAGGCCGGACCAGACCGGGTCCGGCATGGGGCACGGCGAGACCTGCCGCGCGGCGTACTGCTGGCTGCCGTAGCTGATCATCGACTGCGTGCCCGCCATGGCCACCATGTGGGCAATCTGGGCGCGGTTCATCACCGCGATGGCGTTGAACGTGCGCGCGGTGGACACCGCCTGGCTGTAGGCCGCCGCGTCCGCGGCCATCTGGATCTCGACGCGCTCCTTGGCGCGCATGCCGAAGCCCAGCGTCCCCAGCACCATCAACGTCAGCAGCAGCAGCGTCAGCGAGAACAGCACCAGCGCCTGGCCGCGTCCGTGCCTCAGAAGCCGTGCAGGCTGCATCCGGCACCTCCATTGAAGTTCGACGCCTTCACCGGGGTCATCATCCGCATGGCCGCGTGGACCTGGATGGGGAACAGGTAGTGCCCCTGCGCGTTCCAGCGCAGCATCCGCTCCCCCAGGTCCCCGCCGGGCCAGTCATCCGGCCCCAGCTCCACGTCGGTGTCCGCCCACCAGTCGGACTGCTTCTGCGCCGGGTTGAGCGGGTTCGCGTTCGTGTAGTTCCTCAGGTGGAACTGGGCCAGGAACATGCGGCTCATCACCCAGTCCGCGAACGGGATGCGCATGTAGTACCAGGCCACCATGCGGATCTCGAGCGTGTGCCGCCGCAGCTCCGCCGCGGAGTCCGTGGGCGCGTCGAACAGCAGGTCCTCGTCCCCCAGGCCGCGAACCCAGGCCACGTCCGGGGACTCGCGGACGATCTCGACCATGGGCCCTTCGGTGAAGAGCGCGCCCTGCGAGCCGCGCACGCGCAGGTAGTTGCGCTTGCGCTCCTCGAACGCGCTGGCCAGCTGCGCGGGCGTGCGCGTGTGCTCCACCGTGGGCAGCATCGTCACCAGCGCCGCGTGCGTCATCGCCTCGCAGCTGCCGTGGTTCAGGCTGCCCGCGCGCACCGCGCGATACACCGCCACCTGCGCCAGGATGCGGCCCTGCAGCAGCATGAAGAGCTGCAGCGTGCCCAGCACCATGAACACCACGAGCGGCATGCACAACGCCGCTTCCACCGCGGCCTGACCGGACTGGTGCTGCCAACGCTGGGGGCGGGGAAGGGCCATGGGGGGGAGGCTGCCTTCCTCCTAGATTCTCGATGATTGGGGAATCGGTCAAATGGACGGAGCCCCGACAGGACCGATTCCATTGTGTCACAACTGTTTATTCAGCGCTGGAGGGTGAACCCGCAGGCCGAGTCCAGCGCCACCTTCGCCCCCGAGAGCGCCTGGAGCAGGCGCTCGTAGTGATGGCGCTCCGCGTCAACCTGGGCCTCCACCGCCTCTGGGGTGAGCCCCTGGTGGGAGAGGGACAGGCGCAGGCGGGCGGCGGCCGCGTCGCGCTCCGCCTCGATGGCGGCCCGGGCCTGCTTCGCGGCGCGGCCGAGCTCCGCCTCCGCCGCGGCCTGGGCCACGGGCAGCGCGGCCTCCACGAAGGCGCCGAAGCCGGGGAAGGCCTGGTGGACCTCGTCCCCCTTCAGGGCCTTGCCGTCGGACTCCAACGCGGACAGGACGGAGGTGTCCGCCGCGGGGCCCTGGGGGCCGTCCACCACGGCGACGGGCAGCAGCGTGCGCGTGAGGAAGCGGGCCAGCTGGCGGCTGGGGACGCGGGCGCCGGGCGAGGTGTCCTGGGGCTCCGGCAGCTGGACGTGGAAGAGCAGCTCCAGGCCGCGCGCGGGCTTCTTCACGCCTCGCTTCTCAATGTGGCGGAAGCCGCTGCGGCCGTAGGGGCCGTCCTTGAGGAAGCCGAACAGCGCCTCCACCAGCGGGTGGCCGGTGGCGAAGTACTCCAGCTCCTCCGCCTCCACCGCGGTGTCGCGCCAGAAGGTGCCCAGCACGGTGCGGTCCTGCATCACGTCGATGCCGGGCAGCCCCTCGACGTTGAGCGCGTGGCCGAACTGGAAGGCCACCTGGAAGGCCTCCACCTGCTCGTCGGTGTCCACGCCGATGCCCACGCGGCGCGCCAGCTCCGTGACGGTCTCCTCCAAGCGCTCGTCCAGGTCGCGCGCCACGCTCCACAGCCCGTCCTCCAGCGGCACAGCCTCCCCGTCTCCGGAGTCCTCGGGCTCCTCGCCCATGCGCTCCTGCGCGCGCGCCACCAGCCGGGCCACGGCGGGCCGGTCGAAGCTGCGCACGTCCAGCAGCGGGTCGTACGCGCGCTTCACCTGCTCGCGCGCCGCCTCCACGCGGGCCTTCAGTTCGGCCGCGTACTCCACGCGCGCCTCGCGGGGCAGCAGGGCCAGGTCCGCGATGCGGTCCTCCACCTCCTCCAGCACCGCGTCCAGGCCGCCCACCGTCTCGCCGAAGACGCCCACGGCGTCCGCCAGCAGCATCAGCACGTCCGACGCGAGCGTGCCCGCAGGGTCGAAGACGTGGATCTCCACCGGGTGCGTCTGCCCGATGCGGTCCAGGCGGCCGATGCGCTGCTCCACCGTGGAGGGGCTCCACGGCAGGTCGTAGTGGACCAGGTGGTGCGCGAACTGGAAGTTGCGGCCCTCGCCGCCCACCTCCGTGCACAGGAGCACCTGGGGCCCTTCCGGGTCGCGGAAGCGCGCCACCTGCCGGTCGCGCTCCACGAGCGGCAGGTCGCCGTGGTAGCCCAGCGCCTCCACGCCCTCGCGAGACAGCTCCGACTGGAGCGACTCCAGCGTGTCGCGGCTCTCCGTGAACACGAGCACCTTCGCGCGCGGCTCCGCCTTCCAGATGCCGCGCAGCACGCCCACGAACGCGATGAGCTTCGCGTCCCGGCCCGTCAGCTTGAGGTCCGCGCCCTTCAGCGCCGGGCTGGACTTCACCGCGCCCGCGAACGCCGCGGGGCTGGACTCCAGGCGGCGGAGCACGTTGGCCAGCGGCGCGCCGCGCAGGCTGCCCTTCGCCAGCGTGGCCAGGGCCGCGTCGCGCGCCTTCAGCTCCTCCGGCGACAGCCGCACCGGGTGCCGGTGGAGCCGGCGCGTGGAGAAGCCGCCCACCACCGCGCGCCGGTTGCGCACCAGCCGGTCCGACAGGCTGTACGTCTCCGCCAGGTGCGCGAGCAGCGCCTCCTGCTCCTTCAGCGTCTGGAGCTTCGCGTCCTCCGGGAAGCGCTTCGCCAGCGCGGCCACGGCGGCCTCCGCGCCCTTGCCCTCCCGCAGCGCGCGCACCGCGGCGGACAGCTCCTCCTGGCGCTGGAGCCGCGCCTCGAAGCCCTTCACCGACGGCGCCGTCGCCGCGTCGATGAGGGTGAGCAGGCCGTGGTACTCCGCCGGATCCAGCTGCATGGGCGTGGCGGTGAGCAGCAGGAGCCCCCACGAGTTCGCGGCCAGCCCCTTCGCGGCGGCGAAGGCCTTCTCGCCCTTGAGGTGGTGCGCCTCGTCGATGATGACCAGGTCCCAGAAGGCGTCCTCGGCGGCCACCTCCTCGCGGTGCTCGCGGGTGCGGCTGAGCAGCTCCAGGCTCGTCACCACCAGCGGGAAGCGCGCCCACGGGGAGACGTCCGGCGCCTCCTTGAGGGACTGCTCGTAGCGGTCCGAGTCCATCAGCGTGAAGAGCTGGTTGAACTTGTGGAACAGCTCCACCAGCCACTGCACGGTGAGGTGGCTGGGCGCCACCACCAGGCACCTGCGCGCCAGGCCCACCAGCCGGAGCGCGCTGAACACCATGCCCGCTTCAATCGTCTTGCCCAGGCCCACCTCGTCCGCCAGCACGAAGCGGGGACGGCGCGCGGACAGCACGCGCTGCACCACGCCCACCTGGTGCGGCTTCACCATCACCCGGCTGGCCAGGAGCGCGCCCAGCGCGTCGCCCCGGCGCTCGTCGTCCAGCACCAGCGCCTGCTTGCGCAGCATGAACGCCTTCGCGTCCCCCACCCGCCCGTCGCGCAGCGTGGACAAGAGGTCGGAGCGCGGCGCCAGCGCGCGGACCTCCGACTCCGGCAGCTCGTCCTCCTCCCCCGTGTCGTCGAAGCGCACCACGTAGCGGCGCAGGCCGCGCGCCCCCGGCTCCTCGCCCAGGATGGTGGCCTTGCGCCCCTTCGGCGTCTGGATGGGCTCCCCCTTGGGCAGCTGGTACGGCACCAGCGCGCCGCCGCGCGTGGACACCAGCACCGGCGCGTCCTCGCGGGCCGGGAAGGCGATGAGCGCCTTGGCCCCCTGCTCCTGCAGCGACACCAGATGCCCCACGCCCCATTCGGGCTGCGGGAGGTAGCGGACCTTCAGACCTTCGACGAGAGACGCCATATGCCGTGCAACACCCGGGATGCGAGGAGGGGGCGCTCCATAACGCTCCAGCGCCCGGAAGGCCATTTCACGAGCACCTCCCTCCCCTCCAACCCCTTGATTCCAGGCCCCGTTCCTCCAGGCACCGGGCCCCTGTCCGCCGCCGGACAGCCCCGCCGCGTCCTGTCCGCCGGAGGCTTCCCATCTCCCTGGGTAGGGTCCAATATTTCATGACAAACAGGTAAAAGCCGGGTTATAGGATACCCTGCCCGACAGTGCGATGTCGCTCACCCCACCTTTTCGGTGATGTTGAGGGTCCTTCTGCACAGAAGCGCTCGGTGCCGTCGGGGGGGAGTGCCACATGCTGCGACGTTGGACCTTCGCTCAGCGGGTCGGAGCCGGTCTGTCCGTGTGCCTTCTGGCCGGACTCATCCTGCTTGCCACCCTGGTGTCCGCGGCCCGGACGCTGACGGTGGACGACGAGGCCCTCGTCCATCACGTCTCCGACATCCTCTCTGGCCTGCTGGGCCTGGGCGCCCTGGCCGCGCTGGTGATGGTGCTGCGCAACGCGCTGGGCCCCATGCACGCGGAGGCCCTGCGGAGCGAGCAGCGGCTGCACCTGTTCATGGATGGCGTGAGCGACTACGCGCTGTGCTTCCTGGAGCCGGACGGGACCGTGTCCGGCTGGAGCACGGGCGCGGAGCGGCTCACCGGCTGGACGTCCTCGGACATCGTGGGCCAGCGCGTGGAGGTGCTGCACGTGCCGGACGCGGTGATGCACGGGCTGCCCGCCTCCCACCGCGAGCGGGCCGCGCGCGAGCGGCGCCTGCAGTCGGAGGGTTGGCGGCTGCGCAAGGACGGCTCGCGCTTCTGGGCGGAGACGCTGCTCACCGCGCTGTACGCGGACGGCGGCACGCTGCAGGGCTTCGCGGAGGTGACGCGCGACATCACCGAGCGCAAGCGCACCGAGCGCATGCAGGCGCTGCTCGCGGAGGCCGGGCGCGCGCTGCAGCCGCAGGCCGGCGCCAGGGGGCTGGGAAACGCGCTCACCCGCCTGTGCGTGCCCGAGGTGGCCGACGCGTGCGTGCTCTACCTGCCGGACGGCCACGGCGACGTGCGCCCCGGCGCGGTGGCGTGCGCGGACGCGGCCACCCAGACGCGGCTGTGGGAGCCGCTGATGCGCCGGCCGTCGCCGGACGAGCCCGGCCCCGCGCGCGTCGTCCACACCGGCCGCGCCGAGCGCTTCGCGGAGGTGGATCCAGACCGGCTGCCGTCCTCCGTCAGCGGCAGCACCTACGCGGAGCTGTGGCGCGCGCTGGGCGTGCGGTCCGCGCTGTGCGTGCCGCTCGTGGTGGATGACCGCGTGCTGGGCGCGCTGTGCCTCCTGTCCACCCGGCCGCACCGCCACTACGGCGCGGTGGACCAGGCCTTCCTGGAGGAGCTGTCCGCGCGCGCCGCCCTGGCGCTGGACAACGCCCGCCTGATGGCGGCGACGCAGAACGCGCTGGAGCTCATCGGCGTGGCGGCGCACGACCTGGGCACCCCGCTGAGCTCGCTGCAGCTGCGCCTGCGCCGCGTGCGCCTCCAGTGCGCGCCCGCGCACGGGGACGACGCGCGCCTGCGCGAGGGGCTGCTGCTGGCCGAGGACGAGACGAAGCGCCTGGGCCAGCTGGTGCACAACCTGCTGGACCTGTCGCGCCTGTCCGGCGGCCGGCCGGTGGTGGAGGCCCGCCCCATGGACCTGGCGGAGCTGGCGCACGAGGTGGCGGCCCGCCACGAGGACCAGGCCGCCGCCGCCGGCTGCGCCCTCACCGTCCACGCCCACGCCGGCGCCACCGGCCGCTGGGACCGCCAGCGCCTGGACCGCGTCCTCACCAACCTGGTCAGCAACGCCCTCAAGTTCGGCCGGGGCCAGCCGGTGGAGGTGCGGGTGGACGTGGACGAGGCCGCACACCGGGTCCGCATGTCGGTGCGGGACCACGGCGCCGGCATCCCCGTGGAGGCCCAGCAGCGCCTGTTCACCCGCTTCGAGCGGGTCACGACGGACAGCCGCGCGCCGGGCTTCGGGCTGGGCCTCTACATCGTCCGCCAGCTCGTGGAGGCCCACGGCGGCACCATCCGCGTCCACTCCCGGCCCGACGAGGGCTCGGAGTTCACCGTCGAACTCCCGTTCACCCCGGAAGCACCGAAGGAGGTTCAAAACATGATTCGGGCCTGACCCTTCCGGGTGGGTTGCGCCCCACGCCTCCTTTCCATTCAGTCCTCAACGTACCGGATTCGCCTCTGAGTAGAATTATTCTCAGAAGTTGAATCGGTCTGTTGATTGTGGATATTCTCCGTACGGCTAGAACTGCACGTTTCCGGTGAATGCCGGATTTGTGCGAGACCCTCCGCCAGCGTCCCCCCGACGCCAGGGCACCCGGGTCCACTGGCCGCGACGCTGCTCCGGCAGCCGTCCGCACATACGCGTTCGGAGGAGTCCCCTCATGGGTGGAGCGTTCACGATTCGGGAGCGGTGTCCTCGCACTTCCCCCCGCCTGTTCACGGCGGGCCGCGCGAGCCTGCTGGCGACGCTGGCCAGCCTGACGGTGGCGTGCGGAGGGCCGGAGTCCGCGGAGCCGGTGTCCCCCGCGGCCCAGGAGCCGGAGCTGGCGGTCCAGGGCGAGGCGCTGTCGCTGGGCGACATCCTGGGCGGCCTGGGCGGCGGCAACCACGCGGCGCCGGTGGGCCTGGCGCTGGAGGTGGACAACGGCAAGGGCGTCCCCCTCAAGGTGAAGGCGGGGCAGACCTTCTGGGTGAACCAGATTGACCTGCGCGCCTCCATCACCACCTCGCGGGACGAGGGCGTGGACGGGCTGCGCCAGAACAGCGACTTCCTGGCCATCGGGTGGGCGGGGGTGCGGCTGGCGGACCAGGAGTTCGTCGGCCTGGCGAACGGGGACGGCACCTTCACCCGCCGCCGCTTCTACCGGGACGCGGCCTGGATGAAGGTGACCAGCCTCTTCACGGTGGAGCCGGTGGACTCGCGCGGCGTGCTGACGGGCGCGCCGGTGCTCCTGAACGTCGGCAGCGACGACGCCCGCCGCACGGAGCGCGACGACTTCTTCATCCGCCGCATGCGCGCCATCCAGTGGACGCGCGACTGCCGCTCGCTCACGGACTGCGACGGCGCCAGGGCCTACGAGGAAGAGGCCCTGGTGGAGCTGCGCAACGCGTATGACCACGCGAAGCGGCAGACCATCACCTTCAACTCCCGCACGGCGGGGCTGCGCCTGCGCTGGAGCCTGCGCCCGTTCGCGCCGTACTACATCCCGGTCACCCAGGTCTCCAGGCCGGAGTACGACTACGGGTTCGCCATCGACATCAAGCCCCTGACGGCGCCGCGCAAGGACGGCACGTACGCGCCCGGGTCGGATGTCACCTTCCAGATGACCCTGAAGGACGGCAAGGGCCGGCCCCTGCACCGGCCGGGGAGCCTCCCAACCTACAATGAGGTCGCACCCCCGGGCGCCCCCGGCAGTCCGGGCGGGATCCAGTACTATCAGGCCTTCTTCAACCCCACGACGACCTACTATCGCCGCAAGCATCAGGAACGGATGATGATGACGCAGCTCATCGGGCCGGCGCAGGACATCCAGCCCATCCGGACCATCGTCGACCTGGAGGCCTTCCTGGATGACTCGCAGGACGTGCAGACCATCGCCACCCCGGCGCGCGACGGCGTCTATGCGCAGTTCATGACCTTCCCCCCCGCCAACAAGCTGTTCGGCGGCGCCTTCTTCCCCAACGAGGGCCGCTGGGACGCGCCCGTGAGCGACACCTGGACCTACCACCTGCCCGCGGACGCCAGGCCCGGCACCTACCTGGTGACCGCCAAGGCGCGCCGCGCGTACCTGGGCGAGGACCGGCCGGCGTCGCGCACCATCGAAATCCAGGTGGGGACGAAGACGCACACGAGCGCGGCGTTGACCACGGGTCCGTGCAACACCTGCCACAGCAAGGGCGGCGACCTGGGCGAGGTCCTGCATGCGAACGACAACCGCGCGGCGTGCGCGTCGTGCCATGCTCCGCTGGGCTTCGAACTGGAAGGTCCCATCTTCGTGCGCACGCACTTCATCCACTCGCGCTCCAACCGCTTCGACGCGCCCCTGGAGAAGTGCTCGTCCTGCCACCTGAAGCAGGAGACCACGCAGCGCACCAGCAAGGCCGCGTGCCTGTCGTGCCACAAGAGCTACCCGGACAGCCACGTGCAGAAGTTCGGCCCCATCGAGAGCATGTACGTCGGCGGGGGCCGCGAGTCGTTCCAGCAGTGCACCGGCAGTTGTCACAAGGCACACCCCGGCAGCGGCTTCTAGCCGCCCCGGGTTCGCACGGAGGTCCTCCATGGCGCATGTGAAGATGCAGACGGCTCGCTCCACCCTCACGGATCCGGTCGCCGTCGCGGAGGACCTCCTGCGCCAGTTGCACGGCCCCGCGCCGAAGCTGGTGACGCTGTTCGCGTCCCGCCAGCGGGATCAGCGCGCGCTCAACCGCGCGGTGCGCGAGCGGCTGCCCAAGGACACCCGGCTGGTGGGCGCCACCACCGCCGGCGAGCTGGACAACAACGGCATCCACGAGAACAGCGTGGTGCTGGGCGCGCTCTCCGGCGACTTCGAGGTGGGCCTGGGCCTGGGCAGCGGCCTGACCGGGGACGCCATCGCCGCGGGCGCCATGGCCATCAAGCGCGCGTGCGAGGAGCTGGGCGTGCGCCAGCAGGACCTGGACGCGCGCCGGTACGTGGGCCTCGTGATTGACGACGGCTTCCGCTACAAGAAGGAAGAGCTGCTGCTGGGCATCCTGGAGAAGAACCAGACCCTGGTGCTCGTGGGCGGCGGCGCCAGCGACTCGGAGACGGACCCCGCGCGCCAGTCCGCCCTCATCCACGTGGATGGCGAGGTGGCCGGCGACGGCGTCCTGGTGGCGCTGTTCAAGACGAACGCCCCCTGGGCCGCGCTGCGCTCGCACTGGTACGTGCCCACCGGCGAGCGGCTGACCATCACCAAGGTGGACGAGACGCACACGCGCGCCCTGGAGATCGACGGCAAGCCCGCGGCCCGCCGCTATGCGGACATCCTGGGCGTGGAGAACATCGCGGACCTGGAGTTCGGCCGGCCGGGCGGCTTCGCGCTGCGCCCCACCGCGCTCAAGGTGGGCCGCGAGTACTTCATCCGCGCCGCGTGGCGCCCCCTGGAGGACGGCTCCATCCTGTTCGCCAACCTCCTGGAGGAGGGCAGCGAGTTGGACCTGATGAAGGCCGGCGACCTGGCGGGCATGACGCGGGACTTCTTCCAGGAGGAGCTGCCCAGGCGGGTACAGAACCCCCAGGCCGCCCTCCTGTTCCACTGCAGCGGCCGCCTGTGGTACGCGCAAGCCCAGGGCATGGTGCCGAAGCTCTCCGAGGCCTTGAAACTCGCACCGTCCGCGGCTGGGATGAACGTGCAATTCGAGATCTACTCGGGCTTCCACATCAACACGACGCTGACCGTGCTCGCGTTCGGCTCCAACTAAAAAGACCATGGCCCAGCACCCGTTCGACGTGGCCCACGCCGAAGCGCCCCTCGGTTACACCCTGTCCCTGCTCCTGGTGGGCAGCGAGCGTGAGACGCGCGCCATGCGCGACGCGCTGGAGAAGGAGGACATCCTCTCCATGCTCACGCTGGAGCCCGTCAGCACGCGCGAGTCCCTGGAGCAGGCGCTGGAGCGCCCCTGGGCGCTGGTGCTGGTGGGGTCCGAGCTGCCGGGCATGACCTGGGAGGAGATCCAGGCCTCCTGGGTGCAGCGCGGCCGCGAGCTGGCCTTCGTGGTGAGCGCGCCCACCTGGGGCGCGGACACCCTGGCCGCGGTGATGCGCGCCGGCGCGCGCGACTACGTCACCGAGGACCGCTACGGCCACCTGCCCTTCGTGGTGGCCCGCGAGCTGCGCCTGCACGCCGAGCGCGCCCAGCACCAGATGACGGGCGTGGAGCTCAAGCGCACCAACTACCTGCTCAGCAACATCATCGACGCGCTGCCCTTCGTGCTGTTCGTGAAGGACGCGGAGACGCGCCGGCTGGTGGTGGTGAACAAGACGTTCGCGGACGCCTTCAAGGTCACCAAGGAGTGGTTGCTGGGGAAGCTGGACCACGACTACTTCCCGCCGGAGCAGGCGGACTCGTTCATCGCCATCGACACGGAGATCCTCGAGACGCGCCGGATGAAGACCTTCGAGGAGGTGGCCCGCGCGGACGGCGTGGACCGCATCTTCGCCACGCGCAAGATCCCGCTCCTGGACGACCAGGGCGTCGCGCGCTTCGTGATGGGCGTCACGGAGGACATCACCGAGCGCAAGAACAACGAGGCGGCCCTGCGCGCCTCCAAGGATGAGCTGGAGGCCGCCAACAAGCAGCTGGCCGCCAGCCTGGAGGAGATCAAGAAGACGCGCGCGGTGTCCGCCCGCTCCCTGGCGAGCTACCAGCAGCGCGCGCTCCAGATGGAGATCATCCGCCAGCAGAACGAGGACCTGGACCGGCTGGCCCAGGAGCTCTCCGTCGCCAAGCGCAACGAGGAGGAGCGCGCCCGCGAGGCGGAAGGGGCCGTGCGCCTCAAGAGCGAGTTCCTGGCGAACTTCAGCCATGAGATCCGCACGCCGCTCAACGGCATCATCGGCTACTGCGACCTCTTGATGCGCGAGGAGGGCAGCCGCCTGACGCCGCACGGCCGGCGCGACCTCAACGTGGTGAAGACGAACGCCAAGACGCTGCTGGCGCTCATCAACGACATCCTGGACCTGTCCAAGATCGAAGCGGGCCGCGTGGAGGTCGTCACCGAGCCGGTGGACGTGCGGGAGCTGGCCGACGAGTGCATGGCCACGGTGAAGGAGTACCTGAAGGGCAAGGACGTGGCCCTCACGGTGACCGTGGACGCCGAGGCACAGGAGATCCGCACCGACGCGCTGAAGCTGCGGCAGATCATGCTCAACCTGCTGAGCAACGCGGCCAAGTTCACGGAGACGGGCGAGGTGGCGCTCACGGTGGTGCCCGCGGGCGGCGGCGAGCTGCTGATGACGGTGGAGGACACCGGCGTGGGCATCCCGGCGGACCAGCTCCCCTTCATCTTCGAGAAGTTCCGCCAGGTGGACGGCACCACCACGCGCAAGGTGGGCGGCACGGGGCTGGGGCTCGCCATCGTGCGCGAGCTGACGCGCGTGCTGGGCGGCACGGTGGACGTGAAGAGCACGCTGGGCCGCGGCTCCACCTTCACGGTGCGGCTGCCGGACGTGCTGGCGAAGACGGTGGGCGCGGACAGCCCGCACGCCACGGAGCGCCTGGTGCCCGTGCAGGACGTGGCGCAGCGGCTCGCGCCCATGGCGCGGCCGGGCAGCACGGTGCTGGTGGTGGACGACGACGTGCTCATCCAGCAGTTGGTCACCGGCCAGCTGGAGCCCGCGGGCTTCAAGGTGGTGGCGGCGAACGACGGCATCTCCGCGCTGAAGCTGGCCCGCGAGGTGAAGCCGCAGGCCATCCTGCTGGACATCCACCTGCCGCGCATGGACGGCTGGTCCGTCCTGAGCCAGCTCAAGAGCGACCCGTCGCTGGCGTCCATCCCGGTCATCCTGGTGTCGGTGGAGGAGCAGCGCGCGCGCGGCTTCAGCCTGGGCGCGTGCGAGTACCTGGTGAAGCCGGTGGAGCCGGAGCGGCTGGTGGAGGTGGTGCAGAAGAGCCTGGCCTCCGCGGGCACCACGGCCGCCACGGGCGACGTGCTGGTGGTGGACGACGACGCGGCCACGCGCGAGCTGGTCAGCCGCAACCTGCGCCGCGCGGGCTTCTCCACCAACGAGGCGCGCAACGGCGAGGACGCGCTGCTCAAGGCGCGCGTGTCGCCGCCGTCGCTGGTGGTGCTGGACCTGATGATGCCGAACCTGGACGGCTTCGAGGTGCTGCGCCGGCTGCGCGCGGAGAAGCTGTCCGTGCCGGTGGTGGTGCTCACCGGCAAGACGCTCTCCCCGGAGGAGGAGGCGCTCCTGCGCGACGGCTTCGCCGGCTTCGTGCGCAAGGGCGGCACCGCGCTGGAGGACGTCATCGCGCAGGCCAAGGGGCTGCTCCTGTCCCAGCGGGCGGCCAGCGCGGGCAAGCTGCCCCGCGTGCTGTACGTGGAGGACAGCGAGCAGAACCGCGACATCGTCCGCCGGTACCTGGGCGGACTGTATGACCTCATCGAGGCCGAGGACGGCGAGCAGGGCCTGGAGCGCGCCCGCAACGACGCGCCGGACCTCATCCTCATGGACCTGTCCCTGCCGCGGCTCGACGGCTGGGAAGTCACCCGCAGGCTCCGCGCGTTGCCAGATGGGCAGAACGTGCCCGTCATCGCCGTCACGGCGCACGCGGGGCGCGAGTACCAGGACAAGGCCCAGGCGGCCGGCTGCACGGCCTACATGACCAAGCCCCTGGACCGCGAGCAGCTCATCGAGATGATTCGTCAGCACCTAGGGAGAAGCCATGGCTGAAGGAAAACCGCGCGTCCTGGTGGTGGACGACGATCCGGACCTGCTCGACCTCGTGCAGCGCTCGCTGAGCGCGTACGGGTTCGACGTGCAGACCCACACGTCCGCGCTGGGCGTGTCCAACATCGTGCGCGCCTCCGAGCCGGACTTCGTGCTCATCGACGTGAACTTTCCCGCCCTCAAGGGGGACAAGGTCGTGGGCCTGGCGCGCCAGTACGCCCCTCCGGGGACCCGCTTCATCCTCTACTCCGCCTCGGATGAGGCCAAGCTGCGCTCGCTGGCCATCGCCTCCGGCGCGGACGGCTACATCTCCAAGAGCGTCCAGGGCGCGGACCTGGCCCAGAAGCTCAACGCCATGCGCCTCAAGCCTCGCCCGGCGTCGCCCAACCGGAATCCCTCTCCGGTCGAGAGCTGACCCGCCCTGGGGGTAAGCCCGACCCCTCGGGCTCCCCTACCCTCCGGTTCAATGGGAGTCTCAAAAATCGATAACCCGCAAGCCCGGTATGACTTGAAGTTCACCAAAAGGGCTGTAAGGTAGTCGCTTCTAGAGATTTACGCGCTCACTGTTCTTCCCGATGGGGGCGCGCTCTACCCACCAGGAACTGCCTGCGTCCCCCCGGAGGCACCTTGCACACGTCGACCGATTACAGCCATGCGGAAAAGCTGAAGCAGGAGCTGACTCAGCCCTTGTTCAACGTGATGTTGAAGAAGTGGGTCGGCAAGGGGGAGCTCGACTATGAGCGCTACCTGCACACGGACACGCTGCTGTCGCTGCAGTCGCCAGAAGGGGAGCGGGTCTCCCACGACGAGCTGATGTTCCAGATCGTCCACCAGTCGCAGGAGCTGTACCTGAAGCTGGCGTCGCGGGAGATGGTGGAGGTGGTGGCGGAGATGGACCAGGACGCGCTGTGGGCGGTGGTCGCCCGGCTGGCGCGGGTGCAGAAGATCCTCGCCGGCATCACCGCGGAGATGGCCATCCTGGAGACGATGACGCCGGCCGAGTACCAGGTCATCCGCCGCAGCCTGGGCAACGGCAGCGGGCAGGAGTCGCCGGGCTACAACACCCTCCGCCACGCGGCGGACGGGTTGGAGGCCGCGATGGAGCGGATGCTGGCGCGCCGCGGGCTGACGCTGTTCCAGGTCTATTCGGCTGGGGGGCCGAAGGACCTGCAGCACGTCTGCGAGCAGCTGGTGACGGTGGATGAGTGCTTCCAGGGATGGCTGTACGCGCACTACCAGCTGGTGCGCCGGACGATTGGCATCGACCGCACGGTGAAGGCGCTGGACGGGCTGCCCTCGCAGGTCCTCCAGGCGCGCATGACCCTGCCGCTGTTCCGCGCGCTGTGGGACGTGCGCGTGGAGCTGACGGCGGGCTGGAAGCGCGAGGGCGGCTACACGCCCGGAGAGTCTCGCGGCGGTGGCGGCTGCCCGATGGCCGCCATCCACGCGATGAAGGACACGGCGATGAACGCGCCGGTGACGCAGGCGGCTCCCGTGGCGCACGCGACGAACGCGGCCGTGGCGCACGCGCATCACGTGCCCGTGGCGGCGTACGCGCAGCATGCCGCCGCGGCGCACGCGGTCCCGGCCCACGCGCAGGAGGCGCGCACGGGCGGCGGCTGCCCGATGCACGCGATGCACGCGCAGCACGCCCCGGTGGCCCACGCACAGCCGGCTCCGACGGTCCACGCTCCGCACGCGGCGCCCCATGCTCCGGCGGCGCACGCCCAGCCGGCACCGACTCCTCACGCGACGCCCCATGCTCCGGCGGCGCACGCCCAGCCGGCTCCGGCGGTCCACGCTCCGCACGCGGCGCCCCATGCCCCGGCGGCGCACGCCCAGCCAGCTCCGACGGTCCATGCTCCTCACGCGGCGCCGCATGCTCCGGCGGCGCACGCCCAGCCAGCTCCGACGGTCCATGCTCCGCACGCGGCGCCGCACGCCCCGGTGCCGCACGCTCCGGCGCCTCACGCCACGGCGGCTCCCGCGCCGGTGGCGCACGCCCCGACTCCCCATGGGCCGCACACGCATCCGCACGCCGCGCATGCGCTGGCGTACGCCCACGCCCAGGAGCTGCGGAGCCAGTCGTGACCGGAGCGGCACTCCCGGGAGCCCTGCGCGCGGAGTACCCGCTGCTCCAGACCTGCACGTACCTCAACAGCAACTCCACCGGGGCGCTGCCCCGGGCCGTGGAGGGCGTGCTGGCGCAGTACTGGGGCACGATGCGCGCGTGGCGCGATGACACCTGGGACGCCTGGCTGTCCCAGATGCAGGCGTACGCGGACGGCGTGGCGGACCTCATCGGCGCGCCGGCCGGCTCCGTGGCGCTGGACACCAACCTGAGCGCGCACCTGTCGCGCCTGGCCTCGTGCCTGGACTTCACCGGCGAGCGCCGCCGCGTCGTCATCACCGACCTGGAGTTCCCCACGGTGCCCTTCATCTGGAAGGGCTTCGCGCGCTACGGGGCGGAGCTGGTCGTCGTCCCGTCGAAGGATGGCCGGGTGGACGAGGCCGCGCTGGAGGCGGCCATCGACGCGCGCACGCGCATCGTCTGCGTCGCCCACGGCGCCTTCGCCACCGGCGCCGTGCTGGACCTCGCGCGCATCGCGAAGGCGGCGCACGCGGCCGGGGCCCTCATCGCCACGGACGCGTACCAGACCGTGGGCACCGTCCCCATCGACGTGCGCGCGCTGGACGTGGACTTCCTCATGGGCGGCGCGCACAAGTGGCTGGGCGGCTCCGAGGCCGCGTTCCTGTACGTGCGCCCGGGGCTCCTGCCCACGCTCCGGCCCGCGGTCACCGGGTGGCTGGCCGGCGCGTCGCCGCTCGGCTTCCAGCAGACGACGGACTACGCGCCGGACGCGCGCCGGATGATGGGCGGCACGCCCGCGCCCCTCATGGTGCTGCTGTCGCGGCCCGGGCTGGAGCTGCTCAAGGGCGTGGGCATCCAGGCCGTGCGCGAGCACTCGCTGAAGCTCACCGACCGGCTGATGGCGCGCGCGGACGCGGCGGGCCTGCGCGTGGTGACCCCGCGCGAGCCGCGCCAGCGCGGCGGCGTGGTGGCGCTGAGCTTCCCCGGCGACGCGCGGGTGACCCAGCGGCTGGTGGCGCGCGGCTTCATCTGCAGCCACCGGGGCTTCCTGCGCGCCGCGCCGCACTTCTACAACACGCCCGAGGAAGTGGACGCCTTCATGGACGCGCTCATCGCGGAGCAGCGCGAGGAGGTCGCATGAGCAGCCAGCCGCCGCCCCTCACGCGCGAGGCGCCGTCGCCTCGTGCGCTCCTGCACCTGCTGTTCAACGGCGCCCGCGCGATGGACGTCGTGGAGACGGCGCTGAAGCTGGGCCTGCTGGACGCGCTGGAGCCTGGCCCGGTGACGCTGGGCGAGCTGGCCACGAAGCACGGCCTGGTCCCCAAGCGGCTCTACAAGTTCCTCGACTGCCTGGAGAGCCTGGGGCTCGTGCAGCGCGAGCAGCCCCACGACGCGCTGGAGACGGCGCGCTACCGGGGCGCGCCCGGCCTGCGCGCGGCGGCGGAGGCCGTGCTCGGCGCGGGTTCGCTGGAGCGCGACCGCGAGAAGTACGACTGGCGAGCCCTGTACGGCCGCCTGCCGGAGACGCTGCGCGGCCAGCACGCCATGTCCGCCGCGTCGTTCGACTGGCCGCCGCGCACGCCCGAGCAGGTGGAGGGCTTCGAGGCCAGCATGGCCGCGGGCCTGGGCCCCATCCTGGAGACGTTCCGCGCGCACGCGGGCGCGCTGTGGCCCGCCGGGGCCCGGCTGCTCGACGTGGGCGGCGGGGACGGCACGCTCGCGGAGCACCTGCTGCGCCAGCACCCGGCGCTCCGCGTGGACGTCTACAACCTGCCCGCCACCGAGCCGCTCGTCGCGCGCACGCGCGAACGCGCGGGCCTGTCCTCCACGAAGCTGGGCTTCGTGGGCGGCGACTTCCTGAAGGAGCCCCTGCCCCAGGGCTACGACGCGCTGTCGTTCGTGCGCGTGCTGCATGACTGGCCGGCGGAGGTGGCGCGGTCGCTGATGCAGGCGGCCTTCGCCGCGCTGCCCTCCGGCGGACGCGTGCTCATCTGCGAGGAGTTCCGCACCCCGGAGCGGCTGGCGGCCCAGTTCTTCTGGTCCTACTTCCTCATCGGCGTGGACACGTGCGTGAGCCGACTGCGCGAGGTGGAGTTCTACCTGGAGGCGCTCACCCACGCGGGCTTCACGCACGCGCGCGTGCTCCCCGGCCCCTTCGAGCTGGTGGTCGCCACGAAGCCCTGAAGTCCCGCCAGGCGCCCCCACCCCAGGCCTCCTCCCCCTCCCCCCGGTCCCTGTCCTACGCTGGACACCCGGCACCTTCCGGCAGGTCACACCGGCGGGAGCCGTTGCCAGACTGTGTCTCAGCCAGACGCTGTAACCAGCCAAACGCAGACGGGAGGAGCCTGTATGCCAGGTCCCCGGTCACGAACGGGGTTGAAGGCGGTAGGGCAGGACCACGGATGGAAGGAAGCGCGGGAGTCGCGAGCGCGACGTGGTGGCGGACCGGCGGCGCGCACGCACCTGGAGCGCGAAGTGCGGGTGCCGGTCGATGACTCCGTCCTCGTCCGGGGGCGGCTGGCGGTGCCCGCGGGGGCTCGGGGCGTGGTGGTGCTGGCACGCGGCAGCGACAGCAGCCTCCAGAGCCCACGGCTCGCGCAGACCGCGAGCCTGTTCCAGGCGATGGGGCTGGGCACCCTGCTGATGGACCTGCTGACCAGCGAGGAGATGGAGGAGCGCCGGACGCGGCAGCTGCGCTTCAACGTGGGCCTGCTGGGCATGCGCATGGCGGGCGCGGCCCGGTGGCTCCAGCGCGAGCCCCTCACCGCGGGCCTGCGCGTGGGCTACTTCGGCTCGCACACCGGCGCGGGCGCGGCGCTCGCGGCCGCGGCCTTCCGGCCGGACCAGGTGGAGGCCGTCGTGTCGCGCGGCGGCCGTCCGGACCTGGCCGGCGCGGTGCTCCCCAAGGTGCAGGCCCCCACCCTGCTGCTGGTGGGCGGCGCGGACACGCTGGGCCTGGACATCAACCGCAGGGCCTACGAAGCGCTCCGCGCCCCCAGGCGCATGGACATCATCCCGGGCGCCACCCACCACTTCCAGGAGGACTCGGAGCTGGAGCAGGTGGCCACGCTCGCCGGGGAGTGGTTCCTCCAGCACCTGGGCGCCCCCCGGGACGACGCGGAAGAGGCCGCGTCGCCCTGAGGGAAGCGGGTCAGGCCATCACGGGGCGGGGCACGCCCAGCTCGCACGCCATCACCGCGAGCTGGGCGCGGTTCTCCGGCCCCAGCTTGCGGTAGATGCTCGTCAGGTGGGCCTTCACCGTGCGCTCCGTGATGCCCAGGTGCGCGGCGATCTTCAGGTTGTCCGCGCCGGCCGCCACGTATCCCAGCACCTCGCGCTCACGCAGGGTCAGCCGGGACAGCGCGGAGGCCGGCATCTGGAGGTCCTCCAGGTGCATGGCATTGGCGTGGAGCATGTCCACGGGCAGCAGCCGCTCGCCCCGGGCCACGCGGCCCACCGCCCGCACCACGTCCTCACAGCCCACGTTGAGCTTGCACAGGTAGCCCGCCGCGCCCACCTGGAAGCAGCGCTCCACCACGTCCGGCTCCCGGTGCCCGGACAGCACCAGCGCGCGCACCTGCGGATGGAAGTCATGCAGGTACTTCAGCGCGTTCAGCCCGTCCTCCGCGCCCTCGCGGCCCAGGTGCTCCAGCCGCAGGTCCACCACCGCCACGTCGGGCGCGGCCGCGCGCACGTTGGACAGGAACGAGCCTGTCTCCGCGCACCGGGCCACCACCTTCATGCCCGCGCTCTCAAGCAGCGCCACCAGGCTCTCGCGGAACACCTGCTGATCCTCCAGCAGCGCCACGCGGATCTCCCGGCCCCCTGAGTTCAGTTCCATGGATGACACCCTTGCCTTCCCACCGTGTGTTCACCGCCCCCCGGGAAGGCTCAGGCGCCACCGTATGCCATCCGGCCGTCCCCTCGGAATCGCTCCCGGGTCCGGGCCGAAGAAGAAGGAGGACAGCGAACGTTTCGTCGGCTGGGACCCAGACGAGGAGTGTGATTGATGGCGCTCCGGGAATAGAGGACTTGCCGGTCTTGCCCGGCCAAAACCACTTGGGCTACGTCCCTCGCATGGCGACCAAGCCTCCCCGAGACAGCGAGCTCGAAGCCATCCTGGAGAAGGTCCGTCAGGTGCGGAACTTTGACTTCCGCAATTACAAGCGGGCCACGCTGCAACGGCGCATCGAGCGGCGGATGCAGGCCACGCGCTGCCGCAGCCGGACGGCCTATCTGGCGCTGCTGGAGCGGGACCCCGCCGAGGTGAGCACGCTGGTCTCCTCCATGCTCATCAAGCTGACCTGCTTCTTCCGGGACCGCGAGGTCTGGCAGGCGCTGGAGCAGAGCGTGGCGGAGCTCGCGCGCAAGCGGCCGGACGGGGAGCTGCGCATCTGGAGCGCGGGCTGCGCCACCGGCGAGGAGGCGTACTCGCTGGCCATCATCGCGGCGGAGGCGCTGGGCCCCAGCTACCCCGGCGTGGAGCTGAAGGTGTTCGGCACCGACGTGGACGAGGACGCCATCGCCACCGCGCGCCGGGGCATCTACTCCCCGGAGCAGCTGGAGAACGTCTCCCCGGAGCGGCTGGCGCGCTTCTTCGTCCGCACGGGCAACAGCTACACGGTGCGCAAGGAGCTGCGCCGCGCGGTGGTGTTCGGGGTGAACAACCTGGTGTCGGACGCGCCGGTGTCGCGCATCGACATCATCCTGTGCCGCAACGTCTTCATCTACCTGGACGCGGAGCTGCAGAAGCGCGTGCTGGCGCGCTTCCAGTTCGCGCTGCGCCGCGAGGGCCTGATGGTGCTGGGCCGCTCGGAGCTCATCCCCTTCGCGGCCCGGCTCTTCCGGCCCACCGACCTGGCCCGGCGCATCTACCGCAAGGACTGCCAGGCGGAGGTGACCAGCACGACCCAGGACCGGCTGCCCGCGGAGCCCGCGGCCCTGCCGCGCTTCACCGAGCCCAGCCGGGACTTCGAGCGCTCCTTCCTGCGCAACCTGCTGGACTCGCACCCGTTCCCGCACATCGCCACGGACAACGACGACACGGTGACGCTGTGGAGCCGCGCCGCGGCCCGGCTGTGGAACCGCACCGAGAACGAGATGCTGGGCAAGAAGCTGGCCACGCTGGGCCTGACGGGCCTCGGCGGGGACCTGCTCGTCGAGCAGAGCCAGCGCGTGCGCTCCGGCAGCTCCGAGCGGGAGGTGGCGGACGGCACCATCGAGGTCCCCTCCGGCGGGCCCATCACCCTGCGCGTCCAGGTGGTGCCCCTGCGCGACGCGTCCGGGGAGCGGCAGGGCCTGCTCTACATCACCCGCGACATCACCCACCTGCGCGGCGTGGAGCAGAGCCTGCGCGCGGCGCAGGACGAGCTGAAGGCCCTGCAGCTGCGGATGCAGTCCTCCACGGAGGAGCTGCGCGCGGCCAACGAGGAGCTGGAGACGACCAACGAGGAGCTCCAGTCCGCGAACGAGGAGCTGCAGACGACCAACGAGGAGCTCCAGTCCACCAACGAGGAGCTGGAGACGACCAACGAGGAGCTCCAGTCCGCCAACTCGGAGCTGGACGCCACCAACCGCGAGCTGGCGCACCGCACGCTGGAGCTGGACGCGCTCGCCTTCTGCCAGCGCACCATCATCCGCACCCTCTCCGCCGCGGTGCTGGTGCTGGACGGCGAAGGCCGCATCACCACCTGGAACCTGGCCGCGGAGCGGCTCCTGGGCCTCACCGAGCGCGAGACGGTGGGCCAGCTGCTCTGGTCCCTGCATGTGCCCGCGCTCAAGCGCGCGCTCCTGCTCAAGCTGCGCCGCCACCTCCAGGAGAACCGCTCGCTGCGCCTGGAGCACATCCCCTACCAGCTCCCCCACGGGGGGAAGGGCAGCGCCACGCTGGTGGCCACGCCGCTCGTCAGCGACACGCAGGCGCTGGGCTCCATCATCCTCTTCGAGGACACCACCCGGTCCACCGCCCTCCAGGAAGAGAACCAGCGCCTGCAGGAGAGGCTCAAGGCATGAGCCCGCCCCGCGTCTCCCTGTCCGCCCCCGGCCCGGGGCCCGACAGCCAGGAACCGCAGGGGCTGCTGCGCAAGTACCGTGAGCTGCTGAAGAAGCACACCGCCCTGGTGCAGAAGCTGGGCGAGCACACCCGACAGCAGGTCATCACCTTCCGGCTGTCCCGCTGGGCGCTGGAGACCTGTGACACCGCGCTGGCGGTGCTGAGCGCCTCCAGCGTGCTGGTGGCCAACAGCCGCTGGCACGCGCTGGGGCGGATGCGCGGCCCCTGGCAGCGCGAGGAGGACGGCGCGGAGCGGGTGACCCTGCGCGACGTGGGCCAGGCGGAGGCCGCGGCGGTGCTCGCGCTCTCCGAGGGCACGCTGCGCGTCGCCCGCTACCGGCAGGCGCGCGAGGCCCGCCCCCGGGTGCTGGAGGTGCGCACCGAGCGCGTCACCGGACACATGCAGGGACAGGTGCTGGTGCTCGCGCGCGACATCACCGAGCAGGCCCGCGCGGAGGAGGAGCTGGCCATCGCGCGCGCCACGCTGCTGGAGCAGGAGAAGATGCGCGCCCTGGGCGAGCTGGCGGCGGGCATCGCGCACGACCTGGGCTCCACGCTCAGCGCCATGCGGCTGAGGCTGGAGCTGTTCCAGGGCGACGTGGGCCTCGCCGGTCAGGCCCGGCAGCACCTGGACGCGCTCATGCGCATCGTGGCCGACGCGGAGGCGCGCGTGGGCCGGCTCCAGGACTTCTCCCGCCGCAAGTCCGGCTCCGCCCCGGAGCGCGTCCAGCTGGTCGGCGTGGTCCGCGACGCGGTGGACATCGTCCGGGGCGGCATCGAGCACCAGTCGCGCCAGGGCGGCCACCCGCTGCGCCTGGACGTGGAGCTGCCCGAGGGGCTCCCCGACGTCGCCGGTTCGGCCATGGAGCTGCGCTACGTCGTCATCAACCTGCTCATCAACGCGCGCGACGCCATGCCCCGGGGCGGCACCATCCGCCTGCGCGCCTTCAAGGCCGGCAGGGCCGTGCGGCTCACCGTGGAGGACGAGGGCACCGGCATCCCCCAGGAGCACCTGTCGAACATCTTCAGGCCCTTCTTCACCACCAAGGGCGACAGGGGCACCGGCCTGGGGCTGTCCATGGCCCACGGCGTGGTGACGCAGGCGGGCGGCACGCTCGTCGCGGGCAACCGGCCGGAAGGCGGCGCCATCTTCACCCTCAGCTTCCCCGCGCTGAAGCCCGCCCTCACCCAGCCGCGCGCCAGCGCGCGCTGAGGCTCCGGAGCGCGCCCCCCGCCCTCCGCGCCTGGAGAGGGCCTCCCCCGGGCTGCCCACCCGGCGGGGTGAGGCGTATGGTTTCCACCGGATGACTCCAGAAAATTCCAGGGAGACTGGTCAGACCGGAGTGGGGTGGGTGATACTCGGAGAGTGCCTGGCCACCGCACTGCCGTTGGGGGTCGCATCCTGCTGGCCAGGGCACCCAACTGTCGGTTCCAGGGGGAGCCACCATGTCGGAGAGCAAGATTCGCGTCCTCATCGTGGACGATGACCCGGACCAGCTCGCGCTGACGGAGCGCTCGTTGTCCTCGTACAACTTCGAGGTGCGCACCCACCGCTCGTCGCTGGGGGTCTCCAACCTGGTGCGCACCACGGCGCCGGACCTGGTGCTCCTGGACGTGAACATCCCGGCGCTGAGCGGCGACAAGGTGCTGACGCTGGCGCGGCAGCAGGCCCCGGAGCACACGCGCTTCGTCCTCTACTCCGCCTCGGACGAGTCGAAGCTGCGCGCGCTGGCGCTGGCGGCGGGCGCGGACGGCTACCTGTCCAAGAGCACGCAGGGCGCGGACCTGGCGCGCAAGCTGGAGCGGCTGCACAAGCGCCCGCGCGCCGCCGCCGGCACCTGAGGGCCGGCGCGGGCCGGGCTCACTCGCCCACGAGCTCGCCGACCTCCAGGTACACCTGCCGGAAGTCGCCCTGCGCGCCCACGAGCCGCAGGTTCTGCGCCAGCCCCCCGGTGGCGCGGAAGAACATCATCGCCTCCGGCGGCGGCCGGATGCGCATGATGCGCGCGGCGTTGCGCGTGAAGTGGTTGCGCATGTCGCGGTTGATGTCGCAGGTGCCGTAGTCATACGGCGCCACGCGCATGGGCCGCCCGGCGATGTGGAGCACCTCGCGCAGCAGCACCTCCGCCTCCGCCTCCGGCAGCTCCACGGAGAAGCCCACCTCGCGGCACAGGCCCAGGACGTCCAGCGCCTCCAGCCGCAGCGCCTGCTGGAACATGCGGCGGTTGGCCGCGACGAAGCCCGGGCTGAAGCGCTTGATGGAGCCGAAGTCCAGCAGGCCCATGCGCCCGTCCGGCATCACCATGAAGTTGCCGGGGTGCGGATCCGCGTGGATCTCCCCCGCGTCCAGGAACGGCCCGTAGGTGGCGCGGATGAGCTGGCGCGCGACGCGGAAGCGCTCGGCGGGGCCCGGCGACGTCGTCACCCAGTCCTTGAGCGTCTGGCCCTCCAGCAGCTCCAGCGTGAGCACGCGGCGGGCGCTGCGCTCCTCGATGACCTGGGGCACGTACAGGTCCGGCAGCCGCGCCACGCTCTTCGCGAAGCTCCGGGCGAGCCTCGCCTCGCGGCGGTAGTCCAGCTCCAGCATGAGCTCGTCGCGGAACTCCTGGAAGTAGGCGGTGCCGTCCATCATCCGCGACGTCCTGGACACCGTCTTCACGACGAGGCCCAGGTTGTCCATGTCGTGGCCCATGGACACGTCGATGCCGGGGTACTGCACCTTCACGGCGACGGGGCGGCCGTCGTGCAGCACCGCGCGGTGCACCTGGCCGAGCGACGCGGCGGCGAGCGCGTCCGGGGAGAACTCCTGGAACAGGGCCTCGGGCGGCGCGCCCAGTTCCTCCTGCACCACGCGGGACACCTGCGCGTAGGACATGGCGGGGGCCTGGTTCTGGAGCCGGGCCAGCATCTGCCGCACCTCCGGCGTGAGCAGGTCCGGGTCCATGGAGAGGGCCTGGCCCAGCTTCATGGCCGCGCCCTTCATCTCCCCCAGCGTGGCCACCAGCTTCTCCGCGGTGCCCAGGCTGATCAGCTCCGCGGGGCTGGCGCCGGAGAGCTTCTTCGCGCCCGTCTTGAGCACCTCCGAGCCCACGTGCATGGAGAGGCCCGCCAGCTTGCGCAGGCGGTTGAGGCGCCCCTGGGGCGGCAGCTTGTCGTCGGGGTCGGAGGCCATGGGAGAGGAGAGAGTTAACGGGGACTCCTCTCCCAGACGCAAGACGGCCCGGGGCCGGAAGCGAACCCGGCTCCCCTACCGGGGGGCGGCCGAGCCGCGCACCCGGGCCCGGAGGAAGCGCCAGCGCTTGAGCCCCTCCAGGTCCAGCGGGTCCGCGCGGACCGCCAGCTCATAGGCGGCGAGCGCCTCCTCCAGCCGGCCCACGGACGCGAGCGCGTCACCGGACAGCCGGTGCACGGCGGCGCGGCCCTCGCGGCCGGTGTTGCCGGCGAGGAAGCGGCGGCGGCACTGCTCCAGCATGGTGGCGGTGAGGCCCGCGGCGAGGCACCGCTCGATGCCCTCCACGTTGCCCAGGGTGGCGTCGTACTCCACGCGCCGCTCCACGTGGCCCAGCGTGTGGAGCGCCCCGGACACGCGCTCCAGCGCGCGCTCCACCTGGGCGCGCTGGCTCTCGGACAGCGGGCGGGCCTTGAGCAGCTCCAGCGCCCCGCGCGCGCGCTGGGCCGCGGTGCGCACGGCCTCCAGCGTGGCGTCGCGAGGCAGCTCCAGCACGGCGTAGGGGTCCCCGGCGAGCCGGCGGCGGAAGCCCTGGAGGACGGCCTCCGCCTGCGGGTCCTCGGGCGTGGGGAGGGCGGCGGTGGCCGCGGCCTGCGCGGACGTGGCGCGCGCGCCGTGGCGCACCTGGGCCAGCTGGGCCTGGAAGGCGGGGCTGGCGTCGCGCAGCTGCACGCCGAAGCCCTGGGCCATGTTCCACGCCTGGGCCTGCTCGGCGGTGACGTGGCGCACCACCTGCGCGGTGCACGGCAGGTCGCCGCCGGGCAGCCGCAGCACCAGCGACACGTCCGACAGGAGCGCGGGCGGCGGGGTGGCCAGTTGGAAGAAGAGGCCGGAGCGGCCCACCCACTCCCCCTTGAGCTCCACCGGGGCCTGCGCGCCGGGGCCGCGCAGGAGCGCGGTGAGCTGCGGCGCGGAGGGCGCGGGCGGCGGCGCGAGCGACGCCTCCAGGGCCGCGCGCAGCTCCGCGGCGGAGGCGAAGCGGTGCTCGGGCCGCTTGGCCAGCGCGCGCAGGAGCACCCGCGACAGGGCCTCCGGCACGGCCGGGTTCAGCTCGTGCGGCGGGACGGGGTCCTTCTGCAGGTGGCCCACCAGGATCTCGGCGGTGGTGCGGCCGTAGAAGGGCACCTGGCCGGTGAGCAGCAGGTACGCGAGCACGCCGGCGGCGTAGAGGTCGCTGCGCGCGTCCACGATGCCGTCGCCGCACTGCTCGGGGGCCATGAACTCCGGCGTGCCCAGGAGGACGCCCACCTCGGTGGTCATCTCCCCGGCGGGCCGGGACAGGAGCTTGGCGATGCCGAAGTCGAGCAGCTTCACGCGCTGCTTGCCATGGGGGCTGGAGACGAGGAAGACGTTGGCGGGCTTCAGGTCGCGGTGGACGATGCCGTGCGCGTGCGCGGCGCCCAGGGCGTCACACACCTGCGTCATCAGCTCCACCACCAGCGCCGGGGCCATGGGCCCGCGGGCGAAGTTGGCCAGGCTGTCCCCCTCCAGGTACTCCATGACGAGGTACGGGCGCCCGTCGCGCGAGTCCAGGTCGTAGAGGGTGACGACGTTCTCGTGCTGCACGAGCGTGAGCGTGCGGGCCTCGGACAGGAAGCGCGCGACGAGCTCCGGCGCCTGGGCCAGGTGCGCGTGGAGCACCTTGATGGCCACGCGCTTCTGGATGAGCGCGTGCTCCGCGAGGAACACGGTGCCCATGCCGCCGCGCCCCAGCTCGCGCACGATGCGGAAGCGGCCGAACTCCTGCCCCACCAGCGAGGGCACCACGGGCGTGGGAGACAACATGGGCGAAGGCGCGGGCGTCTCGGGCCTCGCCGCCACGGGGCCCGGCGGCGGCGTGCCGGCGTAGAGCATCGTGCCGCCATTGAGGTCGAGCCCCCGCATCAGCGTGGGACACGCCTCCGCGTCCGAGTGGGGCTGACCGCAGGAGCAGGTGAGTGGCGACGGGTCGAGCACGAGGAGTTCGGGACCAGGGGAAGGCGAAGCAGGGTCAGGACAGCGTCAGCGGCCGATGCGAGGGGTGTGCCAGGAGCTGGGGTTTTCCGGTTCACGCGGACGGGCGCGCCAACCGGTTGATCCGCTTCGCTTTTGAGACACTCGGATGCGGCGTGGGTCCCAGCTCATCGGCAGACACCCCTCGGTTCCGGGGAGTTTTTACAGCCCCGGGACGGAACAGTTTTCCGTCCAGCACCTCCCAAGACGTCTGCCCCGCAGACCCTTGGGTAACTTTCGCCCCGACGCCCCTTCAACCCTGCTTCCCCGCGGCGAAAGTCCCTTGAAGATGACAGCACGCCGCGCGGGTTTCCAGTGCGCACCGACGCTAACGTCCACGCTGGAAAACATCTCGTTCACTCTCGAAGAAAGCCGTGATTGCCCGACTGGCTGAGGGAGCCAGGAAGGCCCTGTGGCGTGAGAGGAACGTGTGGATCCAACGGTGTTGGGGCGGCGACAAATCGGCCTGGGATGAACTGTCCTGCGCGGATGGCGGGGGTTTCCGGGCTTCTGCCGGGATGTGGCCGAGGGCGGGTCCGCGGGGGCGTCCCGCGGCGGCTTCGCGTGCCGGGACCTGCGTCTGGGGGACCCGTCATCGCCGGGAGCGGGCATGCAGACCGGCGGCGGCGTGGGCGCATGACTGACGGGCGGCGCATGGATGCCCACCGTTCCTGGCATGACGATCTCGAACGCGATCATGCCGGGACGTGGCGGGCTGGAGGCCAGGATGGCGCCGGCCGGCCTGGCTGTGTCCGCTATGTCGGCGGCCTGGACCGTCCCTCTTCCGGCAGGTCCCTCACCCACGGAGACGTCATGAGCACACCACCCCCCCGCGGACTGCGCGACGGCAACTCGATTCCCCCCATGGGCTTCGGCACCTGGCCGCTGACGGGCGACGCCGCGGCGGTGGCGGTGGAGACGGCGCTGCGGACGGGCTACCGCCTCATCGACACGGCGGCGCGGTACGACAACGAGGAGGCGGTGGGCCGAGGGCTGCGAGCGTCTGGCATCCCTCGCGCGGAGCTCTTCGTCACGACGAAGCTCGCCGGGGCGGACCATGGCTACGACGCCACGCTCCGGGCCTTCGATGCGAGCGCGCGCCGGCTGGGCTTGGAGACGGTGGACCTGTACCTCATCCACTGGCCACTGCCGGCGCGGAACCTCTACGTGGACTCGTGGCGCGCGTTCCTGCGGCTGAAGGAAGAGGGCCGGGTGCGCTCGGTCGGCGTCTCCAACTTCGAGCCGGAGCACATCCGCCGGCTGGTCGACGAGACCGGGGTGGCGCCGGTGGTGAACCAGGTGGAGCTGCATCCGGACTTCGCGCAGCAGACGCTGCGGGAGGACGCCGCGTCGCGGGGCATCGTGGTGGAGGCCTGGAGCCCGCTGGGCCGGGGCGGCGAGTTGCTGAAGCGGGACGTCCTCACGCGGCTCGCGAAGAAGCACGGCCGCAGCCCCGCGCAGATCGTCCTCCGCTGGCACGTGGAGCTGGGGAACGTGGCCATCCCCAAGTCCCAGAACCCCCAGCGCATGAAGGAGAACCTCGACGTGTTCGACTTCCAGTTGGACGCGGACGACGTGGCCGCGCTCGCGACGCTGGACCGGGGCCACCGGCTGGGCGGCGACCCGAACGTGTACGTCGAGCTGTAGGGGGACGGGCCATGAGGTTCCATCGCGAGGTCGGAGCGCTGGTGGTGCTGCTCGCGTCGCTGAGCGCGTGGGCGGAGGACGCGGTGGACTTCTCCACGCGTCCCACCGGCACGCTGGAGGTGGTGGCGCGCTTCAATGGGCCGGGCCCGTCGGGCATCGCGGTCACGCCGGGCGGGCGGGTGTTCGTGGGGTTCCCGAGGCACGCGGAGGACCACCAGGGCGCGACGCTGGCGGAGCTGGTGCGGGGCACGCTGGTCCCCTTCCCCAGCGCGGCCATGAGCCTGCCGTCGAGCCTGCCCGCCGCGCAGCGCCTGCTGTCGGTGCACGGGATGACCAGCGACACGAAGGGCAACGTGTGGGTGATTGATGACGGCAAGCGCGCGGGCATCCAGGGGATACCGGAGGGCGGGGCCAAGGTCGTGGGCTTCAACCCGGCGACTCGCGAGGTCATCGCCAGCGTGGTGATCCGCGCGCCGGCGCTGCTGCCCGACAGTCACCTCAACGACCTGCGCGTGGACCTGACCCACGGCGCGAAGGGCATGGCGTACATCACCGACTCCTCGTTCGGCACGTCGCCCGCGCTCGTGGTGGTGGATCTGGCCACGGGGCGGCAGCGCCGGGTGCTGGCCGAGCACCCCTCCACCCAGCCGGAGCAGGACTTCCTGGCGGTGCTGGAGGGCAAGCCGCTGCGCTACGACCCGAAGCACCCGACGTTCCCGGTGGGAGGCGCGGACGGCATCGCGCTGAGCGCGGACTCCCGGCGGCTGTACTACGCGCCGCTGACGAGCCGCCGGCTCTACAGCCTTCCGACGGACGTGCTGTCGGACCTCGCTGCGCCGGAGCGCACGCTGGCGGCGGCGGTGAAGGACGAGGGAGAGAAGGGGTTCGCGGATGGGCTGGCCATGGACTCGCATGACCGGCTGTACGTCACGGATGGCGAGCACCACGCCCTCCTGCGCCGGTGGCCGGACGGCCACTTCGACGTGGTGGTGAGGGATGCGCGCATCGTCTGGCCCGACGGCATCTTCGCCACGGCGGATTCTGTCTATGTGACGCTCGGGCAGTGGAACCGGCTGCCGTCGTTCAATGGCGGCAAGGACCTGCGCGAGCCGCCGTATCTGTTGATGCGTGCACCGCTGGAGTCGGTGGCTCCGGTGGATGCCACGCGGACAGGGAAGTGAGGAGCATCCACGTCCCCGAGGAGAGGTCATCATGAAGCCCTTGTTCCTGGCGGTCAGCACGTTCGGGTTCGCGGCCGTGTCGTTGGCGGTCTCCGCGGCGCACGCGGCTGGCAAGGCCCCCTACGTCCCACCCGAGAAGGCCACGCCGCATGGCGAAGCGCCTCACGCGCGTTCACAGTTGTTGAGCGACGTGAACGGTCGGCGGACCTACGCGCTCATCCTGAAGAGCGGTGATGAGGTGTTCACGGCGCTGAGCCAGTTCGCCAGGGAGCACCAGCTGCGGGCGGCGCACTTCACCGCCATCGGTGCGCTGCGCGACGTGGAGCTGGGTTGGTACGACCTGGGGCGGAGGGCCTACAAGGTCAACCCGGTGCAGGGGCAGGTGGAGGCCCTGTCCGTGATTGGGGACGTGGGGATGGCGAGCGGCGCGCCGGTGGTGCACGCGCATGTCGTCGTGGGCGCGGAGGACGGGACGACGCGCGGAGGTCACCTGCTCCACGCGGTGGCGTCACCGACGCTGGAGGTCTTCGTGGTCGAGGAGCCGGCGGAGCTTCGCAAAGAGCATGACCAGGACTCCGGCCTGACGCTCTTCGAGCCGGCGCCCTGATGGGAGAGGAGCATCGCCATGCGCTTACGATTGGGATGGCAGGCGCCCTGGTAGCCGTGCTGGGACTGGGCGGAGGTGCCTGGGCCCGCGAACCCGCTGCCGCGGCGCCTGTCTTCAGCTACTGGCACAACTGGACGGATGAGCACGGAGTCAGCCACATGACCCGGTGCCCCGTGCGGAGCTTCGACCTGAAGAGCATGTCTCCGCCCGCAGCGCCGCAATGGCAGGCACGTCAGCCGCCCGGCGAGTCCCAGCTCCTCTTCACGGTCCAGCCGGATGGCTGGAAGGGGTCCTGGCACGAGAACCCGAAGGTCCAGTGGATCATCCCCCTCTCTGGGAAGTGGTTCGTCGAGGCGATGGACGGCACGCGCGTGGAATTGGGACCGGGCGAGGTGTCCCTGGGCGAGGACCTGCACACAAGGCCGGACGCGCAAGGGCGCAAAGGCCATCTCTCCGGGAACGTCACCCCCGGCCCCGTGACGCTGATGGTCGTGCAGCTTGAGGAGGAGCCCACCGTCAATCAACCGTGCCGGTTCAAGTGACGACGGTGTTGATGGCGCGAGCCTGGACCAACTTGTCCGACAGTCGGACAAGTTTCGATCCACGCTCTGCCCCGAAGTGCGGAGCGACTTTCATTACTGCGTACGGCCGCACCACCTGCTGGTTTCAACCCATGCTCCGCTCCGAAGAGTGGAGCGACGTGTGGAAAGGCTCCCTTCGGCCAGCTCCTGAATCCGGTTTCAACCCACGCTCCGCCCCGAAGAGCGGAGCGACGTTCGTTGAAGCGGACGGACGTTGCCCCTCGGGGGTTTCAACCCACGCTCCGCTCCGAAGAGCGGAGCGACCAGTCCCGCCGGGAGTTTAGCGTGTCCGTCTGGGTTTCAACCCACGCTCCGCTCCGAAGAGCGGAGCGACCCCCGCCCTGGTGGCGCTCATCGAGCGCGTCGTGGGGTTTCAACCCACGCTCCGCTCCGAAGAGCGGAGCGACGAACCTACGGAAGCAGACCGCGCCGAGTGCCTAAAGTTTCAACCCACGCTCCGCCCTAAAGAGCGGAGCGACGACCTTGCCCGCGTCCGCGCTCGCGGCGTTGAGCTCATTTCAACCCACGCTCCGCCCCGAAGAGCGGAGCGACCGGGGACAGGGACGTCGAATACGACGACGACGGGTTTCAACCCACGCTCCGCCCCGAAGAGCGGAGCGACCGCAGATGGAGCGGGACGCGGAGGATCGCGAGCGGTTTCAACCCACGCTCCGCCCCGAAGAGCGGAGCGTGGG
>NZ_JAYESI010000032.1:0-96899 GCF_041903675.1 Corallococcus sp. RDP092CA
CGCTGCGCTTCCTGGCGGAACTGCTCCAACTCCTTCTCCAACTCCACGGACCACCTCCTGGCGTGTGGCACACGGAGGTCTCACGCGCGGCTCGGCACGTCACGACGGGGCACGGCGAGGTCTTACGGACAAGTCACCCCGGGAGGTGCGCCGACTCGCCCGCGTGGGCGGTGCTCGTCAGCAGGTGTGCGACCTCTACGAGAGCGGCCATGTTACCCTGAAGCAGGCCGAGGCCCTGGCGACTGGGCGCCTGAAACTGCTCAACCTGAAGAAGACGAACAGTGACCAGCGGCTGCTCGATGCTCTCCGCTACGTCCTGAAGGCCATCAGTACCGAACGGCCCCAGGCAGCAACCCGCAGGCAAGCCCTGAAGCTCATTGGTGAGATCGAGGAGGCACTCTCGTGAGGGCGCCCGGTGTTCGCTTCGAGCCTGCAACCGCGAACCGCAAGCTGGCGCCCGTCGGTCTCACGCCCGACACGGGAGGTGTTCGGCCCCGACCCATGCCGCTTGGGCCCTTCTGTGCGACGACTGCGGTGAGTATGGCCAGTTCCTGTCCGAGTAGCTGCCCATGGTTGCCCACCCCTGGGTACCCCGGGAGCTGCTACGCCAGCAGCGGGTTCACATCGCACGTCGCTCGGGCACTGGACCGAGAGGCTGAGATGATGGACCCCGTGGAGGTCATCCGCGCCGAGGCCCAGTTGATCAAGGACAGCTTCCGCGGGGGGCCGGTGCCCCAGGATGGCCCTGCCGGCCGAGGAAGGGCACTGAGACTCCACACCATCGGTGACGTCGAAGGCCGTTCTGGCGCCGAGGCTCTGTCTGATGCTGCCCAGGACTGGATCGAGCGCCAGGGATCGCGGCCGTTCTCGTACACACACCGATGGGCCGAGGTTCATCGCCGACACTGGGGACCCATCTCCGTGCTGGCCAGCATCGAGGACCCTGCCGATCTGAAACATGTGGCTCGCCAGGGCTACGCCCCGGCCCTCGTCGTCGAGAGCTTTGCGTCGGAGCACGCCTTCAAGCTCAAGGGCTGGAAGTTCATACCCTGCCCCTACGAGGCCCACCCCACCGCGCCACCCTGCACAAGCTGCCGGTTATGCTACGACGCGGAGCGCCTGCTCGCCTCGAATATTGGGATCGCTTTCGCACTGCATGGGCCTAGGCGACGGAAGGCCACGGGTGGCCCACCGTGAGCGCGTGCGAGGTCATCAGGCCGGCAGCCGCTTGAATCGGGCCATGAACTCCGCCCGGTCTTTGGGCACCTGCACTTCCCTCTGCTGCGACGCCTGCGCTTTCTCGCTCTTGCGCCGGAGGATCTCTGGGAGCCCGAACTCCTCGAACAGGTGGCGTGACAAAGAGTGGGGCTCGGCGCTGGGGTGGGCAACGGCCATCGCCTGAATCTGCGCCTGCTCGATGCCCGCGGCGAACCTTCTGGCCAATGACCGGCCGAGGTCAGGCATCCCCTCAGACGGGGCTCTGGGAACAAGCCCCTCCTCGACCAGGCGCTCTCGGAAGTCTTCTTCCAGCAGCGCTTGGAACGTCATGCCGGGCTGAACCATAGTTTTCAGCGTCAGTGAAGGCCCCTCCTCGGCCTCGGCAAGGGTCTTGATGCCAGTGATGTTCGTCCACAGCTCCGAAAGACGCTCGATCAGGCCTTGGAGCCCGTAGCCTCGGGCTCGCGATCTCGCGGCGGTAGACACCCACTTAGGCAAATGCTGGAGGCTGCGCCTCGCGTTCGAGCGGTCGATCAGAAGAACCTTCGCCAGGAACCGCTGAGATAGGAACGGCTGGGGGTCCTCGCGCGGGTTCCAGAGCGCAGCGAGGAGCAGCAGCACGCGGGCATGGCGGTGGTTCTCGAGCTCCAAGCCAGCATGGACCTGAAGCCACACCCAGGGTATGCGCGCGTACTGCGAGCCGTCGTACTTCGTCCAGAAGCCAGTCGCATCGACGGCGCCATCCTCAAGCCTGACGATGCCGAGGTTCAGCGACACGACCTTCGAGATCGACGAGCTGACTGCCGGGGCGCGCAGTCCAAGGTCGGCGGCGAGAACAGATGGCTCCGGCCGCCAGACCGGACTCTCCTTCGTGGCGCGGCCCAGCATGGCCGTCAGCACCAGGAACTGCCTGTCGGTGAGGACGTGCTGGTCCTCCAGGAGGAAGGGCCGCGGAATCGCAATCCATCCCTCGGCCTGTAGGTGTTGGGGGAGCATCGAAAAGAAATCGGACTGGGCGTCGTCCTTCTTGGGGCTGCGGCAGGATGGGGTGGGGGGGGCGCGAAAGTCGGTCATGCCAACCTATAACGAATCGCTTCCAGGCCCTTTCCGGGCCACACGTGGGCAGCGCGCGCCGGACTACGACCCTTCAAGGCGATGCTCGACGGGTTCGTCACCACCAACGCGCAGAGCGTGGCGCGTTGTCATCAACGCCCCCGACTACCTGACTAGAAGACCAGCCCACCAACCGACCAAGCCGACAAGAAGACATGAAAACCGAAGTGTAGGTGACTCTGTGTAATTGAGATGCGTTCGCCGCCTGGATGCCCTCGGGGCCGAGCGGCCGTCACCTCATCAGTTGGTTCAGCCTTGCGACCTCGAACTTCGCCCTGAAAGCAGGTCGCCGCCAGCCGAGCTTCATCCTGCCGGCGGAAGACGGTTCTGCGGAGGCAAGCCGGCGGCAATCTTCATGGTGATGCTGAAGATCAACGACCAGCTCCGTGCTGAGACTGTGGCTGCGTACCTGAGTGGAACCGTCACGCAGAAGGAGTGCTGCGCCATTTTCGAGGTGCAGACTGGCCACCGGCTATCCGTTAGGACTTTGAGGTCATGGGTCGCCCGATTCGGTGCATCTGGTCGTGTCGATGCGCGGATCCAGGATCTACTCGCTGATGCACTTGACCAAGTACGAGCCCTGGCGGCTTGCCTCCAGGCGGTGCTGGACCGCCTTGATGGCGAGGCTGCCGCTCCAATGCCGGCTCGACACGTAGAATCCAGCGACGAGCCCCTGCCGCCGGCAGCCTCATCGGCAGGTCCCGCGACCGCCAGCGCCGCTTCGGTCGAGTCTCGATGGGCGGCTGCCGCTACACTGCCACCCGGCACTCAGGTGGTCGCTGACGCCGATGAACGGACCTCGATCAAGAGCTTCTGGGACTGATGCGCTTGCTCGTTGCCCATCACCACAGGCAGAAGCCCTTGGCGGATGGGCGGCGCCGGTGAGTCAGCTATTCCGAGGCGGCGATGCTCTCGGCAGCCAGCGGCAACAGCCGCTGGAGAGCCGCTGCCCATCCAGCGAGATGCTCGGCCACGGACTCGATGCGAGGGACCTTGTCGCCGATTCGGACCTGCCACTTGGTGCCAGCGCCCCAGGGCGATTCGTGGGCGCTGCCGTGCCATGCGCTAGCGAGCGCCTTGTTGTACTCGCGGGCAAAGCCGTCACCGAGCACGAACCCCGATTCACTGGTCCACACCTGCCCATCACGCTGGATGATGCCAAGGTTGGCGATCTTGCCGTTTGGTGCCGCCCACTTGAGGTTCAGGGCCCGCCGGTACTCCGGGTAGACCCCCAGCGGCGATAGGGCATCCAGGAACGCCTTCAGCCGCTCGGGAAGGGCAGGGTGGCGGTCCCGCATGGCCTCGAAGAACTCCTCGGTGCTGATACTGCCGGGCACGGACTTAGGAGTAGAGGCCGCGGCGGCGCTGGGAGCACCCGCCGTAACCGTAACGCCGTTGCCCTCGATGCGGACGACGCCCCGTTCGATGAGCTGCGTCCGAACCAGGGTACGGGGCACGACCAGTCGCTGGCCGGTCCCGGGCAGGTCGAAGATCGACAGCTCGACAAGGGCAAACGTGAACCGGAAGCCGCCGTGCGACTGGAGCGACTCCATGAGCCGCTCCGTCTCGGAGCGGATGCCGTCACCAACGATGAGAACCACAATTCGACCGGAACGTAGGTTCCCGTTCACGGCATCCACGAACTCCTGTTCCGGCAGTCGGTCTGGCTCCGGGATCAGGGCCCAGAGGCTAGACGGCTTCGGACGTCCGCCGAACTCTCCGCGAAGGGCGGCAGCCTCGAAGTCCGAGTAGCGCATCTCGAAGATACAGCTCGCGTAGTCCAGGGCCTGTGCGACAACCCTCCGTCGGGATTCAGGGTTCCGCCAGAGCTTCGCCTCGACGATGACGATGTTTCCGTCCGGGGTAATGAAGAGGTTGTCCACGGGGCCGTGCTTCGTTGGGAACTCCCGGCACACCGGCACCAGCGTCTCGAACGCCGGCTCGATCTGCTCTAATGGGAGAACCTCCGGGTGCTCGAACAGGAGTTCCTGGAGGAAGGACTCGTCGATGCCGCCGTTGTCGGCCTTGGTGCCAAGCTCGACCTTGGTGAGCGCCACTGCGCCCTCTTTGGTGACGAGCACTGGTGTTCCATCGCGCTGACTCACTAGATCCTCCAGTCCATTGAGAGCACGTCCACGAGTACGACCAGCCCCAGGAGGGCCTCCACGCCGCCCCGGCGATGCGGGTGGTGTGCATACGCTGCCCCAGCGCAGGGGAATCGGCAAGGCGGGCATGCCCCGGGGCACATGGAGTCCGTTCCCTGAGGTTCGGCCTTTGGAGCACCCGCCGTGCCTCAGGCAGTGTTGGCATCGCCCTGCCTCCCATCAGTGGGAATCAGAGCTGGGGGGCTTGGGGGCCTGCTCTTCGGAACCGTTCGGCGATTCGGGGGGCGCCTCCTTCCGACCCCTCTTCTTGGGTTCCTTCGGTGCCCTCGGAGCCTCCTCCTGTGGATGTGGAGTCCCCGCCACCACGGGCAAGCGGGGGGTGTTCCAGGAGAACAGGACGATGTCCTCGGGGAAATCGCTGCTTGTCGCTGGAGCCTCCACGCTGTTGTGAGGGGCCCTGAGGTGGGCCGGGTCCTCCTCGTTGCGGACCACGCGTCGAAGCTGCCCGATGCGCTCAATCACGAGGGCCAACATGGACATGATGCAGGCGGGGGCAGCCCGCTCCAGCTCTTCATCTGGAAGTCCATGCTGGGCCTGGAGGTTCGCTAGAATCTGGGCCCCCCGAGTCGCGCTGGCCAGAGTGTTCAGCTCCAGGTCCAGGCTCAGTGCCAGAGGCGAGGAGAGGCTTCCGTTCTCTTCGGTCATGTCGGCCGTCCTTTCGTGGGTCAAGACCTGCTGGGAGTGTAGCTCATGAGCTACATCCTGCCATCCCGACCACGTGCGGCCAAGTAGTTCATGAGCTGTGTAGTTCATGAACGACCCTCAGTATGTCCGGCCTGTGCCTACAGCAGGGGATGCGCCCACCAAGCGCGGTCGTTCGGAGGTCTGGACCCGAGGTCCGACAGCCCGTGCCATCAAGCGAGAGTTGCGCCGACTAGGGGTACGGCTCCGGGAGCTGCGGTTGGAGCGGGGGCTCACTCAGGAGCAGGCCGCCGAAGCCATCGGTGTCCACCCGAAGCACATCATCAAGATGGAGCAGGGGGCCGCAAATGTCACGGTGGCCACGCTGGTAGCCGTGTCCGTGGCTTTCAAGGTGCCACTCCGGGATCTGTTTCCTGATCCTGATGAGGAGGACACCAGCAACAAGTGACGTGATGGGGCTACCGCCATCCAAGAAGCATGTAGCTCATGAACTGTGTAGCTCAAGAGCAACCTTGGATAAGCCCGTAGCGTGCCCACAGGGAAGCCCCCCGTTAAGCGTGGTCGTTCGGAGGTCTGGACGCGAGGTCCGACATCTCGTGCCATCAAGCGGGAGCTACAGCGTCTCGGGGTGCGGCTCCGGGAGCTGCGGTTGGAGCGGGGGTTCACGCAGGAGCAGGCCGCCGAGGCCATCGGCGTTCACCCGAAGCACATCATCAAGATGGAGCAAGGGGCAGCAAACGTTACAGTGGCCACCTTGGTGGCCGCGTCCGTAGCCTTCAAGGTGGCACTCCGCGACCTCTTCCAGGAGATCGAGGAAGAGGATAGCGGTAAGTGACGAATTGGGCTCTTGGCCCAACATTTAGATCGCCTGCTGCACGAAGCCTCGCTTGGGTCATCCCGGGGGCTGGAGGGGCGTGACGTTGGCAATGGAGAGCTGAGGAGTTGCTGGATTGGGGCCCACCTACTACCGCCAGCGGCGGGGCTGCGAGCTTCATCCTTGCGTGGTCCGCCTGGTGGGTTTTTCGTGCGGACCCCATGTGACCTGCCAGGCGAGATTGGTCCAAATCAGCCAGGACTAGGCGGGAGCGAAGGTGGGCGCTGCCGTAGGGGAACCGGGGTAACAGTTCGACTGCACTCAGCTTTTCCCCTCATCGGAGACACTTCGTAACCCGGTTGGCCAAGCGGTGGTCTGCTTGAGAGGCCGGCGTGTGCCGGAGGTCGTCGTGGCGGGTCTTTGCTGACCGCGCGCTCCGTCCGCCATGCTCTAGATGCCCCTGGAAAATCATGACAAAGTTTAGAACGGGAGGTGGGGGACCTGATGCCGACGATGGGCAAGGTGCGACGTGTTCTAACGGTCAGATTGGGGTTCGTGATCAACGGAGCGGCGGTTTACCCGACGCCCCCGGAGAGGAAACGGCTGCTGCTCCGGGACCGGAGGCCCTGCTTCCGCGCACGAGCCGCCCCGTGACCAGCGCGTCTCCGGTGCTGGTCTCGTGGGTCGCCGTCAACAACGACCCCTATGAGCGCAATACAAAGACCGGCGAGTTCCTCCAGGAGGGCGGCCAGCCGGTCCCGGGTCCCACGCTGACCTGTCTGTTCGACGCGGACTCCCCCTTTTCCGGTCGGATCAGGGACGTCGTCCTGCTGCATCGCACGGGGGACGGACAGGACGATGCGCGAGAGCGACGTGCCATCTCGGAGTTGGTTGGCGTGCTCGAGCAGCGCGACGCGAGCCTTCGCGTCCATCACGAGCCCTGGAAGAGCGCCGACCCCACCGACCATCGGGGTATCTTCGAGTTCCTGCGCGAGCGACTCCCGGCCATCCGGAGGCAGTTCGCAGGGAGCGAGCTCGTGCTTCACATCAGCCCCGGCACGCCGTCAATGCAGACGGTCTGGGTGCTGATGGCCGAGACGGGCTTCGTCGAGCCGCCGTTCCAGATGGTGAAGTCGTACCGCCGCAGCGAGCGGCTCGGCCGGCTGCCGGTGGTCCCGGTCGAGCTCGGCATCGACACCTTCTACAAGGTCTATCGCTCGTCGCATCCGAGCCAGGTCGCCTCCGAGGAGCAGGTTGTCTCGCTGGACCCGGGGAAGTTCCGGACCGAGCGCATGCGGAGATTGTTCGACGAGGCCCGACGGTTCGCGCAGGTCAAGGTCCCCGTCCTCATCCTGGGCGAGCGCGGCACGGGCAAGTCGACCGTGGCAAGCTGGATGCGGCTGCACAGCCCGTACAGGAAGCAGCAGCTCGACGCCCACTGGCCGGCCGTCGCGTGTGGCCAGTATAACCCCGAGACGATGCGCTCGGAGCTCTTCGGCTACCGGCGCGGTGCGTTCACGGGGGCCACCTCCGACAAGGACGGGCTCCTCGCTGCGGCGCACGGGGACACGCTCTTCCTCGACGAGATCGGTGACATCAGCCGCGATCTCCAGCGCTTGCTTATCAAGGCCGTCGAGGAGAAGCGCTTCTTCCGACTCGGAGATGACAGGCCCATCGAGAGCGACTTCCGCCTGCTCTCCGCCACGAACCTGCGGAACGACGAGCTTGAGCGGCGGCTCGACCCCGACTTCCTCGACCGCGTGAACGCGCTCACCCTTCGCCTGCCTGCGCTGCGGGAGATCCGCGACGAGCTCGGCTGGCTCTGGGAGTCCACCTTTCACGAGGCCGCGGCGCGCGCAGGCGTGGGCCGGCGCCAAGTGCAGTTCGCCGAGACGCACCACCAGCACGTCGTCGCGCGCCTGCGCCAGCATCCACTGCCGGGCAACATGCGCGACCTCTTCCGGGTCGCCTACCGGATTGTGGCCGCGCGCGGGGATGCGTACGCCCCCCTGTCACCGACAGATGCCGTCGAGTACGGCCTGGGTGCGCTCTCGGCCGACAGTGCCCCCTCCGGTGAGACGTCGCGGGCAATCGCCCGTGCCTTTGCCGACATGCTTCCCCTGGACGGCGTGATTGCGCTCACCGGAACCATCTCCACCAGGTCCCTCGAGCGGGACATGCGCAGCTACGTGGCGCAGGAGTTGCGGCGGATTGCGAAGGAGCGCTCCTTGACGGTCGAAGACCTCTGCGACGTCACTGAGCGCTCTCTCCGCACCTGGGCAAGCGGCGGCAACGAGCTTCCGCGCAGCGGAAGCCCGGATCCGGAAGCCTTGAGCGCACGTCCACCTCGGGGTCGTTCATGAGGGCCGGGGCAGAAGCATCGGCCCGAATTTCAGGCGGTTGGCGTCCAGGGGGCGCTCGCGCCGCCGGCTGGCACGCCCTTCGCTTTGTCCGTCTCCCGTGAAGGCGAGCAACGCCAGCGCTCGCCACGTGGCACTGGGGGGCTGCCGGCCGCGGGCCCCGAGGAAGGAAACCCATGGCTCTGAAGCGATTCGACCCCTCCAAGTTCACCGCCAACACGGCCAAGCCGTTGCCGGTCATGCTGCTCCTGGACGTAAGCGCGAGCATGGGCGAGGTGCTCGACGGCACCTACGCGCGGACGGGAAGGACCGTCTACGAGGACGGCCAGAAGTGGGAGCTCGTCAAGGGCGGCCGCACGCGGATCGACGTCCTGAATGAGGCTGTGCGCGAGATGCTCGCCTCGTTCGCGCGTGAGGAGCAGCTTGAGCACGAGTTCCTCGTGTCTGTGATCACCTTCGGCGGCTCCGCCCTGGTGCACCTGCCCCCGACGAAGGCGTCCAAGGTGGAGTGGAAGCCGCTCACGGTGGCCGGCGAGACGCCCCTCGGTGAGGCCATCGCGCTGGCCAAGAAGCTCATTGAGGACAAGGAGACCACGCCCTCGCGGGCCTTCCGGCCGGTCGTCATCCTGGTCTCGGATGGCAGGCCAGACGCCGGCTGGGAGGCGCCCCTGGAGGCCTTCGTTGCGTCCGGCCGCTCGATGAAGTGTGACCGGATCGCACTCTCAATCGCGGAGGGCACCGACGAGCAGGTGCTGAGGCGTTTCATTGCCGGCACGCCGAACCCCCTGTTCCGTGCGACCGACGCGGGCCAGATCCTCGAGACATTCCGGCGCGTGACGATGTCGGTGACGCTCCGCAGCAAGTCCAAGGACCCCAACCAAGCCCCTGCAATCGAGAGCGTGGTGGCGGCGTCGCCGCCAGCGCAGACGCAGCCACCGGCGCAGGCACCGGCGCAGGCGCAGCCGCCCCCGCCGGCGGCACCTCCGCGCCCCGTAGGCGACCCCGATGACGGCTACTGGTGAGGGCGCTCCGATGGTCGACGAGCGTAGGACCATCGTCGTAGCCGACACCTCGGGCAGCATGTCCGAGCACGGCAAGCTCATGCTCGTGCGCAACCTTCTCACCCACGTCCGCCAGTGGGCGCGGGAGGCGGATGGAGCACTCGCCGCGCGGGCACCGTTCCTCGTCCGCTGGAGCACCGAGGCCGTGGTCTTGGAGGTGCCCGCGCACGAGGACCTCCCCATGCTGCGGGCGGACGGGCGGGTGGCGGTGGAACCGTTGCTGGCGCTGCTGGACTCGCTCACCAGTGATGGAGGGCCAGTGGCGCTCCTCCTCCTGTCGGATGGGCACCTGGCGGCCGCGGACGTCAGTGCGTTCCGCGCCTGGCTGCGCCGTCATCCGAACGTCTCGGTGCGTGCGATCGCCGTAGGACCGGACGCCGTGACCACGACGCTCGCGCGCCTGTCGAGCGCGGTTGACGTCGGCGAGCGGCGTTCGTCTGAGACGGCGGTCGCGGGCAGCCGGGGATGGTTTCCTCCAGAGGAGATCCTCTGTGCGCTCGAGGCCTGGCCGCTGTCCGGGCCGGCTCCGCTGCCGGAGCGGGTCGCCGAGGTCGTCGGTGAGGGGCAGGGTACGCGCACATGAGGAGCGCGCGGTGGTCGGGGTGGGGCGTCAGCGTGACCGGCCCCTCGCATCTGCGCCTGGGCGAGCCGAACCAGGACGCCTGGGCCATGCGGCGCTTCCGCACAGGCGTGGTGGCGACCATCTCCGACGGGCTGGGGAGCTGTCGGCACGCGGACCTCGGCGCTCGTGCTGCCTGTAGCGCGGTGATGGAGGCTGCCCGCCTCCACCTCCGCCTGGGGGCTCCGTCCCTGTGCTCCATGCCAATGCTTGTGCAGCAGCTCTGGCCGCTGATGCTCTTGGGGCATGCTCCCGGGGACTGCTCGGCGACGTGCACGTTCGTCGTCGCCCGGCAGGGTGGGGGAGCGTTCCTCGCGCAGCTCGGTGACGGGCTCCTCGCGGCGTGCCGCACTGATGGCACGGTCGATCTCCTGATGCCCGACAAGAGCGACTCCTTCGCCAACCTGACTGTCGGGCTCGCCTCCAGCAGTGATGCGGCCCCCTGGCGAACGGTCAGCGTTCCGGACGACCGCTACTGCGCCTTCGTCCTCTGCACGGATGGAGTCGCCGACGACCTGGAGCCGGATGCGGTCCGTGGCTTCGCCTGGAGCATCGTCTCGCACTACCGGCAACTGCCAGGGGCCCAGCGCCGCCGCGAAGTGCGCCGCTGGCTGCAGGACTGGCCCGTGCCCGGACACACCGATGACAAGACCCTCGCCTGCGTCTACCGGGAAGGAGACCTCCATGAGTAGCCAGAGCTCGCGCTTCGTCGACGAGTACTTCAATGTGCACGAGCGCGGCACGGAGCTCGGTCGCGGCGGCCAGGGCATCGTGTTCCGCACGAAGGACCCCGGTGTCGCGGTGAAGCTCGCGCTCGACGGTGAGGGCCGTCCGGTGACGCACGCTGGCTACGCCGAGAAGCTGCGGCGGGTCCGCGCGCTTCCGGTGCCGCCCGGGCTCAACCTCGCGGCGCCCATGGCAGTGCTCCAAGGGACGGCCGGCTACGCGATGCGGCTGTTGACCGACATGGTCCCCTTCGCCTCCTTCTGGCCGGACCCGAGCGGCCGCACGCCCGAGCGGCTCGCGGGTCTGCCACCCTGGTTGGCGTCGATGCCGGAAGAGCTTGCCTTCAGCCTCGTCTGGTACCGCGACTCCGGCGGGCTCCAGCGGCGGCTGCTGGCCTTCTACAAGTGCGCGTCGATCCTCTCGCGGCTCCACGGCGCGGGGCTCGTCTACGGGGACGTTTCGCCGGCCAACGCGTTCATCTCGCAGGACCGGTGCTCGCGTGAGGTCTGGCTCATCGACGCCGACAACCTCCGGTACGAGACGCCACGCCCGGGTGGAGGGGTGTACACGCCGCGGTTCGGTGCACCGGAGCTGGTGCAGGGGCTCGACGGTGGGCGCCAGCGCACGGACTGCCATGCCTTTGCGGTCATGGCGTTCTCGGGCCTCACGCTCCTGCACCCGTTCATCGGCCGCCACGTCGAGGCCGGTGGCGACGCCGACTGGGCCGACGACGACGCCAGCGCGACCGACCTGGACGAGCGCGCCTACGCCGGTCACCTCCCGTGGATCCTCGACGCGCAGGACGACCGCAACCACAAGGACAATGGCCTCATCGCGCTGGTGCTGACCGATGGCCTGTTGGCGCTGTTCCAGGCGACATTCGGCCCGGGCCGCACGAAGCCCTGGATGCGTCCGACCATGGCGCGCTGGGCCCGGGAGTTCGCGCGCGCGGCCGATCAGGCCGTGCTCTGCGGGGGCTGCGACATGAGCCACCTCTTCGACTTCGACGACGGCGCCCAGGCCTGTCCGTTCTGCGAGGCGCCCCGTCCTTCGACGTTGGTGGCGACGGCGCACGACTGGCTCGGCGAGCCTCCCCAGCACAGGGCACCCGCGTGGCGCCTCGCGCGGAGCCTGCGGCCCACGGAGTCCACCCTCGTGCTGCCCCACCGGCTGTTCTACCCCTTCTCCGTCGTCGACGGTGACCGGGACCTCCTGGAGCTGCGCTGGGAGCGCGACGAGCTGCGCCTGACGTGCCGCGACGTGGGGCGCAGCCACCGCCTCGCGGTGGCGGTCGAGCTCGAGGGGAGCGACGCGTTCGTGGAGTTCGAGGGCACGGCCGCCATCCCCCTGCCTCTGCCGGAGAGCGGGTTCTGGCTTCGTGTGGGTGGCCTCTATCCGAGGGTGGTCCACTGCACCCTCCAGGGAGGCCACCCATGAAGCCTCGCGACGTACTCACCCCAATGACCCTGTCGCTCTGGCTGACTCCCGAGCCGGGCGGACCGGAGCTGCAACCGGGCGGGGCAGAGCTGCGGTTCGGCGATGCGCCAGGCGTCTACTTCATCACGCAGGGCAAGCACCTCGTTGCCGCCACCCTGAGGGCCTCGCGACAGGGCCAGGCGCTCGACGCGCAACTCGGGAGCGGCCGCGCCCGACTGACCTCCATCGATCAGGTGTCCAAGGACGGCACCGCGGTGCAGCTGACCGTCCGCTTCTTCAACGGCCAGCTCGTCGAGATGGGTGACGTCGAGGTCGGCATCGACGACCGGGTGCACGCATCGGCGAGGAGGCTCCTCAGGACGGGGGACGCGAGCGTTGGCGCGGTGGGCCGGTTCCTGGCGGAGCTCTGCGTCCTCGAGCCCGAGCCGGGAAGCGACGTGGGCTTCTTCCTGATGACGACAGGCCCGGCGGCCGACAGCGAGTTCGAGACGGCGCGGGGCACCGGTGACGCGGAGGCCCCACCAGTCGTCGTCTCCGGCGCCGAGCGTGCCTTCTGCATCCACGGCAAGGGGCTCCGGATCGCGGTGGCGCGCAAGCGTGTGAGCCCCGATGAGACGAAGTACCTCGCGATCCGTCTCAACGGCGCGCTGGGAGGCGACCCCGACGGGGCGGTGCGCCTGGCGCGGGGGCGGCTGAGCTTCACGGACTTCACCCGGACGGGAGCGGTGCAGGCGCTGGCGGCCGGCACGATGGCCCGCCTCATGGAGGGACAGAACGGCTACCTGAAGAAGTGGGACGAGTACGGCGAGGTCGAGGGGGACCTGCTTCTTGCTCGCGCGCGCAAGGTGGGCGCGCTGAGGTGGACGGCCGCCGATCACCTTTCGCGCGGTGCGCCCGGGGTGAAGCTGTTCCTCGCCGAGCCCCTGCCGGAGCTCCTCGGCGTCGACGACACGCTGGAGATCGTTGACAAGATGCCGGTGCACCTCGAGCGGCCGGAAATGACGTGGAAGGATTACCTCCAGCAGGTCGAGAAGGAGTCCGAGGCGCAGAGCCTCCGGCAGGAGCTCAGGGACGCGGGCGGTTCACGGCCCCAGGAGGACGACGCGTTAACGCTCGTCGCCGACGTGCTGGAGGTCTCGGAGCAGAGCCTCGTCCTCGACCTCCCGGTGCCCCCCAACCGCGAAGGCCTCTTCCTGGTGCTCTCGCTGAGCGGCGAGCGCACGCAGATCGAGCGTCGCATGGAAGCGCGCCGCCGTGTGCTGGAGGGCCGCAGCGCCAACCCGATGCTCGGGCTCCTCATCGAGGAGGGCGGGAAGCCTCCCGTGCCGTCGCGCCCACAGAAGATCAAGCCCCTCACTGCCTTCGTGAAGCGGAAGGTCTTCCCGCGGCGGCCACCGACGCCCAGGCAGGAGGAGGCCGTCTCGATCGCGCTCAACACGCCCGACATCGCGCTCATCCAGGGCCCGCCCGGCACGGGGAAGACGACCGTGATCGCGGCCATCGTCGAGCGCCTGAACGAGCTCGCGGACAAGGGGGAGGGGATCCAGGGAGAGGTCCTGCTCTCCGCTTTCCAGCACGACGCCATCGAGAACATGATGGCGCGGCTGGCCGTGAACTCCCTGCCGGTGCCGAAGTTCGGCAGGCGCTCCGGAGAGTCCGGGCCCGACGACCGCAACGCCGAGCAGACGCGTCGCTGGTGCGGCGAGCTCGCGGCGAGGCTGCGCGCGCAGAACCCCGGCCTCGGGGCCCCCGAGCAGCTGCTCGACGCGAAACGACGCTGCCACGAGTACGTGCTTGCCCCCTCGCTGGACAACGCCGTCGCGACGATCCGCGCGTTCCTGCAGGTTCCGGAGGGCCACCTCCCGCAGGAGCTCGTCGAGCGCGCCCGGGTGCTCGAGGGACGGCTGCGCCAGGAGCGCGAGGGCAACCATGAGCAGGGGGAGCCGGAGCTGCTGCGCGGCGTGTGGAGCCTGCGCACGAGCGCCGAGGCCCTCCAGGACGACGGACCGGCCATGGCCCAGAGCCTCCTGGACAGGTGTGGAGACCAGCTCCTGCCAGGGGAGCGGAAGCTGCTGGAGCAGGTCGCGGCCTGGCGCTCCGAGGAGCCTCCGCCCTTCCTGCACGAGCTGCGGGGCCTGAAGGCCACCCTGCTGGAGCGCTTCCGTCCGCGGGCGACCTTCCGGCTCGATAAGCCCCGCGTGGACGTCCTGGAGTTCGTGGAGGAGGCCGCCCGTGCGCTTGAGACCGGGAGTGGCGCCAGCAGACGAGACCGTATCCTCGCGGAGTTCCTGCTGGAGCTCGAGAGCCACCCCGCGGCGGTGCATCGTGCGGTCGAGGAGTACGGCTTCGTCTTCGCGGCGACCTGCCAGCAGTCCAAGGGCCGGGCCATCACGCGCAGGAAGCGCAAGATGGCCGAGGGCAAGGGGCTGGTGGACTACGACACGGTCATCATCGACGAGGCCGCGCGGTCCAGCCCGAGAGATTTGCTCATCCCCATGGCGCAGGCCCGCCGTCGGATCATCCTCGTCGGCGACCACCGCCAGCTGCCGCACATGATCAACGAGGAGATCGCGCGGACCCTCGAGGCACGTGGCGGCGGGAGCGGAGAGCGCGCGGCGAGCCAGGAGGACTCGTACGTCCGGCGCAGCATGTTCCAGTACCTGCTCTCGCGTCTGAAGCAGCTGCAGGCGAGGGATGGCTTCCAGCGCTGGGTGACACTCGATCAGCAGTTCCGCATGCACCCGCTCCTGGGCAACTTCGTCAGCGACCACTTCTACCGGGTCCACGATGCGCGAGAGGCGTTCGCCTCGCCGCTGCCCGCGGACGGGTTCGCCCACGACCTGCCGGGCATCGGGCCCGTCCCGGCCGTCTGGATCGACGTCCCGGCGCGCCACGGAGAGGAGACCCGCAGCGGGACGAGCTGGAAGCGGAGCGCGGAGGCTCGCGAGATCAGGAGGCGGCTGAAGGCCTGGATTGATTCCCCGACGGGCCGCCGCCTCACCTACGGCGTCATCTCGTTCTACAAGCCCCAGGTCAACGAGGTGTTCGAGGCGCTGTCGGGCGCTGACCTCACCCTGCGCGACGGCCCGAGCGGTCAGTGGAGGGTCGCGGACTCCTACACCCTTCGGCCGCCGGAGGAAGGGTTGCCGACGGAGGAGCGGCTGCGCATCGGCACCGTCGACTCCTTCCAGGGCATGGAGTTCGACGTGGTGTTCCTCTCCATGGTGCGCTCGCGCAGAAAGCTGCCCGGCGTGCCGGCGGACCTCGCGGAGCTGGCGAGGCTGGAGCGCTCGGTCTACGGCCACCTGACGTCGCCCAACCGCCTGTGCGTCAGCATGAGCCGGCAGAAGCGGCTGCTGGTCGTGGTGGGCGACAAGGCGGTGGTCGAGCACGACCTGGCGCGGCAGGCCGTCCCAGGCCTCGTCGGCTTCCTCGAGCTCTGCAAGGCCCACGGGGCCGTGCTGAGCGGTGGAGGCGCGGATGAGTGAGAGACCGCAGGACCGCCGTCCCCGCGTCCTGGACTACTCGCGGCCCGTCGACGACGTCCGGGCTGTCCAGAACCTCGGCTGGCAGTGCCACGCCTTCCGGGTGACGACCCCCGTCCGGCCTCCGGCACACCTCAACCTCTTCGAGGAGCTGGTCCTGCGCCTGCTCGACGACGCGCGCATGGACGAGCGGCGGCTCGCGGAGGTCACGACCCTGGACCCCTCGCTGCTGAGGCTCGTCTTCAGCCGGCTGCGAGATCAGGAGTTCATCACGGAGCAGAACGAGCTGGCCGACGGCGGCCGCGGCTACCTGGCGCAGCGGGAAATGGAGGAGCCCCGGTACGAGGTCCGGACCGTCTTTCGCGAGTGCATCTCCGGCGCGCTGCTCCCGGTCATGCTCGCGGGCTCACTCGGCTACGAGGAACTGGCTGACTGGAGCCATACGCATGCACGGATCCGTCAGGGGGAGCGGACGGAGTTCCTGCGCCTGCTGCGCCCTCCGCGCGGCGAGACGCTGCTGCCGCCGACCCCAGCCGATGTCCTGCGCGTCGCGAAGCGCCACGCCGAGCTGGGGCGCCAATACGCCGTCCTGCGCAGTGATGCCGCCTCTGCCGCGCCAGAGCTCACCCACGTCCGCCAGCTGAGCGTGGACCCGGAGCCGGAGCTCGTCTTCCTGCGCTGCCGCGTCGTCATCCCCGCCGCGAGCGACGACTACCGGATCTGCGACCCCTTCGGGCTCGGCTTCTCCGACACGCTGTTTCGCGCCTACGAGTCCCTGCGGAGCGACTCGCAGGAGGAGCAGGAGTTCATCCGCGATCTGCGCAAGAAGTCGCTCACCGTCCGCGCGCGTCCCCCGAAGGGTGGTGAGCGGGAGCACGAGGCGGAGAAGGTGGTCCTGGAGCGGCTGGGGGACGCGGTGTCGCGCTTCCGAGAGCTCTTTTCGAAGCTGCGTCAGGCCGAGCGGGAGATCCTCGACAGCGGCCAGCCGCCGCGCAACTCCGATGAGGAGGCCCACTTCCGCTACGCCGCGCAGCAGGCGGCGCAGTCGCTCGCCCAGGCGCTTGAGCTGGCCCTGGTCCACGTCGTCTCTGGCGCGCGTGCCCCTGCCTGCGAGACCCTGCTCGCAAGCCAGGCCCAGCTGTCTCGGGACAACGCGGCACTGCTGGTCCGCCTTGCCCAGCGCCTGGGGTTCCAGACCGAGGACACTGGAAGCCTGCTGCACGTGGCGCCGGGGCGGATCCGGGGCCTGCGTCAGGGCGACGTCGACCTGCAAGCCCTACTGGCCGTGGCGCTCGCCGCGGCGGACGAGAGCCCCGAGCACCCGCTGCGCGCGCTGGCCGCACATTTCCCCCAGTGGCTCGTGTTCTTGCGCGCGCTGAAGCACATGCGGGATGCGGGAGCCCATGGCATGGCGCGGAAAGACGGCCGCATGCAGCTCGCCGCTCTTCGTGAGGGCACGTATCTGTCGCTCGAGGGGCTGCTCCCGGGGCTCGGGCGCCGTTCGGCCGGGCCCGGGCCGGTGCACAGCGAGCAGAGCATGGACACGGCCCACGACGACCGTCGTCAGGCTCTGACGAGGCTCGAGGAGGTCTTCGGAGTCCAGTGGTACACGCGGGTGCGGACCGACACGGCCGAGCTCTTCATCCAGGCCGAGCTCTTCGCGAAGTCGCTCCGAGCCGAGGCCGAGCCGCACGACGTCTCCCGCTTCGTCAATGACCTGTCCTCGCTCGTTCAGGCGCTGGTCCACCGGTGCGTCCCCGCGGCCAGTGAGGCCCCTGTGTCCGTCGAACGGCCCAACGACGTGGCGCAGCGGCACGCGATCGAGGCGGGCCTGCTGCGCGCCGGCGAGGTGCTCCCGGAGACGCTCAGCAGGGTGCAACAACGGCGCATCGAGGAGGCCATGCAGGGGCTCAGCCCGAGCCTGGGCGCCAACGTCGTCGCGCTTCTCGTGCGCTCGCGCCTGGAGTGGCTGCAGCGCCTGGCGAAGGCCTCGCCAGAGTTCCTGAAGCAGACGTCGCGCCTGCTCGAGCTGCGAGGGCATGGCAACCGGCCGGTCCTGATGTCGGGGGCACAGGCCGTACTTTGGAAGGACGCGGTATTCCAGCTGTGTGGCGCGCTCATGGAGGCGTAGACGATGGCGCTGTTCGCGACGATGTCCGAGGACGAGATCCGCAAGCGGGAGGCGCAGCTGGATGAGCGCCAGCATGAGCTCGAGCGCCGACACGCCGAGCTCGCGCGGCGGGACGAAGGGGTGAAGCAGGACGAGGAGCGCATCCGCACGCTGCAGTCTGTCCTGGACAGGGACCGGGCCACGTTCCAGGACGACGTCGTGGCCAAGCAGCGCGAGCTCGCGGAGGCCGAGCAGGCACTGGCGCTGCGAGAGGCGCAGGCGCGTGCCGGCTTCGTCGAGCAGCAGCGCGCCGCGTTCCGTGAGGTCTTCGAGGCGCGCACCCGGGAGCTCGACGCACGGGAGGCAGCGCTCGACGCCGAGGAGGCCCGGCAGGTGCGCGCCCTGGAGGGCCGGCGGGCCACGGTCGCCGAGCAGGAGGAGGCCCTGGCGCGCCGGGAAAGCGAGGCGCGCGAGCGCCACCGGCTGCTGGAGCAGCGCGCAGCGGCGCTGGCGGTACGCGAGACGCAGGTCGCGCAGGCGGAGGCCGAGCGCGATTCGGGCTTCGCCGAGCGGCGCAGGGCCTTCGAGCAGGAGCTCCAAGCCCAGGGCGCTGTGCACGAGGCGCGTGCCGAGGCGCTCCGTGCGCGCGAGGCGCAGGTGGCGCTGGCCGAGCAGGCGCGTGACGCCGGATTCACGGAGGCCCGCCGGCGGGTGGACCTCGAGCTGCACGAGCGCCGTCAGCAGGCGGAGCAGGCCCTCGCGCAGCTGCACGAGCAGCGGGTCACCGCGATGCAGCAGGAGCTGGCCGAGCAGCGGCGCCGCAGGACCGAGGCGCTGGAGCACGAGCTGGACGCGCAGCGCGCCCGTGCCGATGCGCGCCTGGTGAGCGAGCGCACGGCCTTCGAGGCGGCGCGTGACCAGACGCTGGCCTCGCTCGGCGAGGCCGAGGCACGCGCGGGCAAGCGGGTCGCGGAGCTGGCCGCGAAAGAGCGGGAGCTCGGCCAGCGTCAGCAGCTTCTCGACGCACGCGAGGGCGAGCTGGAGACGCGGCGCAAGAAGCTCGACGAAGAGGTGCGCCAGCTCGTGGCGCACCGCCAGCGGGCGCTGGACGCGGCGGAGACCGCGCTCGAGGAGCGCAGAGAACAGCTTGAGGAGGAGGTCGAGAAGGCCGTCGCCACGCGCCGGGGCTCTTTCGAGCAACGGGAGGCGACGCTCAAGGCCGACCTCAGCCGTGTGCAGGGACAACTCCAGAGCGCGGATCGGCTGATCGGCCAATTCGAGAGCCTCAAGCGGCAGCTCGGCGGGCGCGATGCCGAGCTCGTCCTCGCGGACCTCAAGGCGTACCAGGAGCAGCTGAGCACGCTTCGGGAGGAGCTGGCGCAGCAGCCTCTGGCGATGCGCGAGGAGTTCGAGCGAATCCGCCTGGAGCGGGACCGGCTGCAGGCCCTCTCCGGCCAGCAGAGCCAGGATCTCGAGGACCTCAAGGCGCGGATGCGGGGCGAGGATGCGCTGCGCCGCGAGTTGCTGGACGCGCAGAGCCAGACCCAGTGGCTGACCACCCAGAAGGACTCCCTCCAGGGACGGTGCGACCAGCTCGTGGAGGACAACAAGCGGCTGCGCGCCGCCTACAACCGCGAGGAGGACCGGGCGGCACGCATCCGGGACATCGAGACGGTCGACCTCACGGAGCTGGCGCGGCGCCCTCCCGAACAACCGGTGAACGAGAAGGAGTGGCTTGAGGGGATCGACGCGCGGTGCAAGGAGTATGGGCTCCACTTCAACCCGCGCATCCTCAAGGCCTTCCACACCTCGCTGAAGACGGCCGAGTGGGCGCCCCTCACCGTGCTTGCCGGCGTGAGCGGCACGGGCAAGTCCGAGCTGCCCAGGCTCTATGCACACTTCGGCGGGCTCACCTTCATGAGCCTGCCCGTGCAGCCGAACTGGGACAGCCAGGAGGCGATGCTCGGGTTCTTCAACTCCATCGACAACCGCTTCGACGCCCAGCCGGTGCTGCAGCTGCTGGCGCGCAGCCAGAAGCCGTGGGACGAGACCAACCACGGGCTGCGGGACTCGCTGGTGCTCATCCTACTCGACGAGATGAACCTCGCGCACGCGGAGCTGTACTTCGCCGAGTTCCTGAGCAAGCTTGAGTCCCGCCGCGGGACGAAGGGGGACCCGCCGAAGCTCGAGGTGAAGCTGGGCTCCGGCATGGAGCGCTACAACCTGCCCCTGGGGCGGAACGTGCTGTGGACCGGTACGATGAACCAGGACGAGACGACCAAGTCGCTGTCGGACAAGGTCCTCGACCGCTCGATAGTCATCCACTTTCCGCGACCGGTGCGGCTCGAGCGCCGGCTCGAACTCAAGCCGCTGCCCGCTCCGGCGCCGCTCCTGCATCGCAAGACGTGGGAGTCGTGGTGGTCGCGCAGCAGCGGGTTCACCGACGAGCAGATCGCTCCCTTCAAGCGGATGATCGAGGACATCAACGACGCCATGTCCACGGTCGGCCGGGCTCTGGGCCACCGCGTGTGGCAGTCCGTCGAGTACTACATGGCGAACTACCCTGACACGCGGGAGGCACAGCGGACAGGTGATGCACAGGCCCTCCGCCTTGCCATGCGGACTGCCTTCGAGGATCAGCTCGCCCAGAAGGTGATGCCCAAGCTGCGTGGCATCGAGACGCGCGGGCGTAGCAAGACTGGGTGCCTTGACAAGATCCGCACGCTGCTGATCAACGAGGCCTACGGCATCGTCCAGGACTTCAACACCTCCCTCGAGTCCGGCTACGGGCAGTTCATCTGGCAGACGGCGAGCTTCCTCCAGGAGGCTCCACCAGAGGTCGCCGGGCGCACTGGGGCGACGGCCGGCGATTCAGTCGAGGCGTCAGTTGCCGCCGCTCCTGTTTCGGTCCCTGCCCAGTCCACAGCGGCTCCGAGGGCACAGGAACTCGGCGCGAAGCCTGCTGAGGACCACCCGCCCGAGAAGTTCCTGCCGGGCAAGCCGGACCGGGTGGAGAAGTGGCGCCAGTTGAACCCTGACAAGCGGCAGAAGTACCTGCGCGCCCAGAACGGAACGCCCCAGTGAGGACGCCACCCCGAGCCGTGGGCCGCGTGTCCGTCGAGTCATGCCACGCCGCCCTCCGGGGCGGTGGGCCCGAGCGCATCGCGGTCGAGGCGCTGCTCGGGAGGAGGCACTGGCTCCACGGCCTGGCGGACTTCGACCTGCGGACCGGGCAGATGCTACTGGGTTCGCTCGAGAGCATCTGCGCTCGCATTCGTGCCGCGCCTCCGCGAGGGGTGGGTGAGGGCTTCAAGGACCGGCTCTACCGGATCGTCGAGCACGCCGACAGGCCGCTCCGGGAGATCCTGCGCCACCTGAACGAACGGATGGTGCGCGAGCATGCCACGCTCCCCATCCGTGCCGTCCGCGAGCTGGACAGCACCAGCATCCTCGCGCTCGGTCGCCGACCGGGCCGCACCGTCCGGGAGAAGGTCGCGGACCGCCCATACCTCCTGGCCGTCGAGCGGCGCTGGACCAGCGATACGTCCGAGAACCGCCTCGTCAAGGCACTGTGCCTGCGGCTCGCCCAGCTTCTCGACGAGCGACGCCAGTCGCAGGAAAGCGGCACCGAGTCGGTGGTGGACGACTTCAGTGCCCTGGTCGAGAGGTGGCTCCAGAGCCCCGCGGCACAGGAGATCGGGCGCTGGGAGCACGTCCCGCCGAACAACATCCTGCTCCAGCACCGCGACTATCGACCGCTATGGGACGCCTGGTCCTGGTGTGAGTCGCTCGACGAAGACCTCCAGCGGGATCAGGACGAGGGCCTGCTCCAGTGGACCACCCTGGTCTTCTGGTCCATCGTCTCGCGCCTCGCGGGCGCCGGGGGTGTGCGGGTCCTCGAGCAGCCCTGCCATCCGGACTACGAGGCGTTCTCGATCCTTCCGGCGCGCGGGGCCTCCCAGGGCCGGGTGACCGTGGAGGGAGTGATGACCGCGGCGCGGGGAACGCACAGTGCCGCGGCCGCCGGGGAGCGTCCGGGCCAGCGAGAGGTGAGCGCCCCGGCGCCTGAGCCCTTCCGCATCGTGTTGACTCCGGGCGTTGACATCCACCTCGAGGCCGCCCGAGGCGCCAGGCTCCAGCTCCGGTTCAGCCCCTCCGGGCCGTACGCCCGCGTGCAGGCAGGGGCGAAGGTGGCCATCGCGGAGATGACCGCGGAGGAGGCTGTCACCATCGCGGCCAACGCCGTGTCGGGCGCCTTTGGTGCGGGGGCCCTGCGGCCCGGACCCGCGGCCATCGCCGCGCCGAGCGCCCCGCTCCCGGCTCCCTTCTACGCCGTTGATCTCTGCCACCCGCAGCCGCGATTCGCGGACGAGGCGCGCAGCGGCACGCTCCCGTTCCGGCTGCTCTGGCAGCTCTGGGACAGCCCAGGGCAGGAGGCGGCCGAACTCGATCTGGGCACTGCATGCGCGGTCGCGCTCGGCTCCGAGCTCACGACGGTCAGCATCCTCGACCTTCTCGCGGCCGAGACGGAGCTCCCCGCGGACGTGCTCAGCCGGGCAGGGCGCTTCTTTGCCACGAAGCTGGCGCAGGCCCTACCGGCCCAGGCGCTGGCGTACGTGGTCCCCGACGCGACGGATGACTTCGCACTGGGTTTTCTGCGGCGGAGCATCAACGCCGAGTTCCGCGCCGCCGAGCCCATTCCCCGGAGCGTGGCCGCGGTTTTCGCGTGGCAGTCCTCGACGGGCTTTCCTGCCACCGGGCTCGACGAGGACGACTGCGTCCTCGTGCTCGACACCGTGGGGAGCAGGCTCAGCGCCACGCCGCTGCTGGCGCACCGCAACGGCGAACTCGCGAGGCGCCTGCCGGAGTCGGCGGGCCTCTCGTGGAAACGCCTGCCGACTGTTCTCTGCGAGGCCTCCGTGACGTCCACGGCGCTGGCCACGGCGACGCTGGAGCAGCTCGCCTGTCCATTCCCCGCGGAGCCGGCGCGCCTGCTCGGCTTCCAGGGACTGACCAGCGAGGGCAGTGGGCTCAGCTGGCAGGGCGAGGACGGCGCGTGGTTCACGCTTCCGGACCCGCGGAAGACCGCGGAGCAGAGCGTGTTCGGTGCTGGCCCGGACATCTGGAGCCAGCTCGTGAGCGGACTCACCCCCGAATTCCGTCGCCTGGCTGCCGGGAAGCGGGTCTTCGTCCTCCGGGCAGTTGGTGCCCTGCAGGGTGCCAGACTCGGGGTGCCGGGCGTCCACGAGGGACACGCGGTCCGCCTGGTCGGCGACTACGAGGCGCACCTTGGCGCTGCGGTCCTCCATCGCTGGCAGGCCCGCGCTGGCGACATCCCGCTCTGGCGCGACCACCTGCCAGACCTGAGCATGCGGGTCGTTCAGGACGGACGCCACTCCCGCTTCGAGCTGGTGAAGGACGTGAGCGTGGCTCCGCGGCGCGGCCAGGCGGTCCGTATCGAGATTCGGGACCGGTTTCTCCTTCCCGCGGGGCTGCCGGACTATCGCTTCCCGCTGTTGCAGGGGACGGGCGGAAGCGCCCTGCGCTACGAGGCCTTCCTCCGCTCGCCCGCCTTCCCGCTCGCGCAGGACCTCGAGGTCGAGGTGCGACTCACCTACACGTACGGGTCCGATACGCCCTATGAGCTCGTGTTCAAGCCCCTGGTCGAGGTTCCCGGTCTGAACGGGGTCCGTGCCGAGTGGCGCCTGCGTACCGAGGTCGAGGACCTGCCCGCGCACTTCCCCACGCTGCCGTCGGCCGTGCCGTGGAGCACGATGGAGCGGTATCCCAAGCGCGACTCGTCCGAGACGAGCGACTTGCTGGCGTGGATTCGAAAGGAGCTTGAGCGTCACCGCCAGAGCGGAGCGGCGCTCGCGTCACCGAGGACCGGCGTCGTCGTCGACGGTCCGAGGACGTTTCCGAAAGGGGGACGGTACTTCCTCGCGCAGCTCGATAGCGGGCGCATCCGCTGCCAGGAGGCGGACTTCCTCGTCCGCGGCACGTTCGACGCCGTCAAGCTTGGTGACTCGCTCACGTTTGTGGTCGAGGCGGACAACGCGAGCCGCGCCCGTGCCATTGCCGCCGGGACCGACACCGAGAGGGGGAAGGAGGTCCTGGAGGACCGGCGCCGGAAGCTCGCGCAGGATCTCAAGCGGGGGCTCCGCTTTCCCTTTATCACCATCTGGTCGGGAGGGCGGACGCTGAGCTCCCCGGAGGCGCCCGGTGCATTTCGAGAGTTCATGTGCGAGGGCATGGCGACGTTGCTCTCGCTTCGCGCGTTTCAAGAACGAGGACGTACAGCGGGAACAGTCGCACTCGCGGATGAGGCGCTCTTCCTGCTCTGCTGCATGCACGCGGACGCTCCTACGGAGGTGGTAACCTTCCTCAAGGCGGTGTTTCCGCCTGAAAGGTGTTCGGTCCTTCAGCTCAAGCGTTATCATCGGCACATCGCGCTCGCGCTGGGGGCGTGCCAGACAGACTGGCAGCGCGAGCTCCTCGAGGCGGTCAGCTCCGCCATCGCACGCGACGCGTCACCAGTCGAGGTCCATGGCCTGTGCCTGGGCATCCTCGGAGTGGCGCTGTGGCGCTGCGGAGAGGCGCTCGACGAGCTCTCCAACGAGGCGCTCGTGGCGATCATCGAGCGGCTGACGCAAGTTCTCGGGCAGGCGCACGCGAACATCGAGAACAGACGCCCGGGCTGGTCGCCGCTCATGCTGAAGGACCACCTCGAGCTCGTGCTCGCGCTCCTCAGGACGCGGGGGGCGGAGGACCCCGTCCGGAAGGGGCTCCTGGCCCCTGGAAGGCCCACGACGCGGGCGCTCGCGCGCACCATCGAGGACATCGTCGACTCGGTCTCCAAGCACGACATCGCGCTTGAGTCGCGACTCTCTCTCGACGTCGAGAAGCCACCAGCGCTCTCCCGGACGCCGACGCTGCTCTACGCCCTGAAGCTTTACCTCACCGGTGACGACAGTGCGCGCGCCATTCGGGTCATGGAGGTGCGAGATGATGGCCGGGACGGTGTGTGACCGAATGCAGGAGCCTGGGACTCTGGAGACAGCGACCATGAAGCGCTTCCTTCTGACGTGGTACGGCATCACGGACCTAAGGGCTGCGCTCGGGTTCGAGGAGAACGGCGGACCGATCCTCGCCGCGCTGATGACGCGCGAGTACTCACACGTCCTCGTCCTGGCCTACAGCGATCCGGCCAAGACGGGCCCCGACATCGAGCGGGCGCAGCAGCGCTACACCACGAAGCTCGCGCCTGTCCTGGCGAACCCGGCCTCGGAGAAGCCCAGCCGAGCGGAGCAGACAGAAGCGGTCGACGCCTTCAGCAACACGCCGGAAGGACACGCGCTGTTCCGCGCCTGGCTCCACGAGGAGATCCGGCGGCTTGACCTCGGAGTCGCGATGCGGTTCGTGCCCAAGGAGCTTGCATCACTCAACGACGCGAAGGGCATCTACGATGCGGCGGCGGAGGCGCTGGACGTCGTTCTCGCCACGGAGGGCGAGAAGGAGGTGTCGCTGTATCTCAGCCCGGGGACGCCCGTGATGGCGTTCACGTGGGCATTCGTCTCGCTCATGAACCCGGAGCTCGGGATCCGGGCCATCGTGTCGCCGGACCCCCGTCAGCCACCGGCCCAGGTTCGGCTTCCCTACGAGCTGCTCGATCCGTCGAGGCGGCAGAGGCGTCCGGGCAATGCGGTCGCGGAGGGTGGGTTCGACACTGTCTTCCACCTCTTCGGCGAGCAACGGCTCCCGGGTCTCCTGGGGGTGCTGCAGTTTCCGTCGAAGCATCACGTCTTCGTGAGCAGTCCGAAGTACCCCGCGGAGTGCATGCGTCGCTTCCTGCCGCAGGATGCGTCTTTCGCAGAGCTGCATGTCAACCCCTTCGATCCGATGAGCACGCACCAGGAGATTCTCGGGGCAGTTGCCGCCATGCCCGGGAGTCAGCGGGTCGGCTTCAACTTGACGGGGGGCACCAAGCTGATGTTCGCGGGCGCCCAGGCGGCATGTCGAAAGGTCGGCGGGGTACCGTTCTACTTCGAGACACGTGACCACTCGCTCGTGTTCCTAGACGACTTCTCGATGATGGAGGTGCGCGGCGTCCAAAACGTCGAGACGTTCGTAGAACTCAACGGCTTCGTCGTCTCTCGCCCCGGCCACTGGGCCGACAATCCTGCCCGGGAGCGGAGGAGGGAGCTCACGAGGCTTCTGTGGCGTGAGCGCAGACTGATCGCCAGGCTCTACCAGGCCCTCGCCGAGGTGAACTGCAAGCCCTTGGGGCCCTTTCACGTCAAGAGGGAGGGCGTCGAGGCGAGCCTGGACTCCGAGATGCGGGGTCACCTGCGGCTGGGCAATGCCGTCCAGGTCGTCCCCGGGTGCCCCGACTTCGCCTTCTACCTCTGCGGTGGCTGGCTTGAGGAGTACGCCTTCATGTGCCTGGAGCCAGCGCTCAAGAGCGGCCGGCTCCGCGACCTGCGCATCGGACTCGAGGTGGCGTGGCCCGGAATGCCGAATGGCACAGGGCGTCATGCGGCCCAGGAGTTCGACGTCGCGCTCACCGATGGGCGGCGGCTCTTCCTCCTTGAGTGCAAGGCGGGAAGGGTGCTGAGCGAGGACATCTACAAGCTGGAGAACTCCGTCAGGAACTACGGCGGTCTTGAGGCACGGGGTATGTTGGTGGCTGCCTTCCCGCCACCGGACGCATCAAGGCGGAGGCTGGAAGGGGCAAGGAACCTGACCTGGCTGGATGGCAATCGGGTTCCTTCGCGGTTGATCGACGAACTCCTTGCGCACGGCAAGCCCTGAGCGTTCGATGGCTCGGAGGGACGGCCCAGTTGTGCGGCGGAAACAGGCTTCCGGTGGCAAAGAAGGTGGCTTCCGAAGCCGCGTGCCCCGAGACGGCTGTCGACGCCGAGTTCGGCCGTATCATGTTGAAATCACTGGGAGCGGGCCTCGGGGCGGCAGTTGGCACGCCGTGCGCTCTGCTGGGCGCGTGCTGCGATCGAGCAGCACCCAGAGAGGGCAACGCAATGCCGACAAGAAACCAGAAGGTCCATGGAATCGTTCACACCGCGTCGACTGCAGCCGCAGCCGTGGGGGCGGGGCTCGCACAACTTCCCGGCTCGGATGCCCCGGTCCTCGCGAGCATCCAAACTACGATGATCATCGCCATCGCGAACGAGCACGGCGCGGCGATCTCGAAGGCGACGGCCGCCGATCTGCTCCTGACGTTCTCCGCGACGCTTGTCGGGCGGGGCTTCAGCCAGTGGTTGGTCGGCTGGGTGCTGGGATGGGGCAACGCGATCAACGCGACGACGGCTGCTGCGCTGACTGAGGCCGTGGGCTGGGCCGCGGACGCTTACTTCTGCGACGAAACGCAGGCTGCAGCCTGACTGGAGCGTGGCGCGCCGATCGCGCTGGTCCCGGCCTGGGGCGCGGTCGGGCCCACGGGCGTACGTGGGCCCGCCCTTCGCATCGGGCGCGGGCGTGTTGATCGCCGGGGTGCCGTCACAAAGCTCCTGCGCACGCTCTCATCTCGCCGCCGCTGCGATGCCCGCGCCCTCAGCCCACGCGAGGGTCACGACGCGGGACGCGAGGAACGAACGCTCGCCGTCCGTGGCGTCCGGAGCCAGCATCACGACCTTGCTGCCGTCGCTGCCTTGGCGCACGTCGAGGACGACGCGGACGCGGGGGGATTCGTGAGCGCTAAGAACGACCAAGTCCCCTGGCATCACACGCCGCGCGGTCTGTCGGTGCTCATCCGGCGTGAGCGCCACCAACGCGAAGGTCTCCAGCGCCGCACGATGCACCGCACTCCACCGCTCCCCATCGACTCGGAAGCGGGGTGTGCGGGCGATGCTTTCCTCGAGGATGGTCAACGCTGCATCGTCGTCCACGAGCCACGAGCTTAGCACCGCCAAGAGCTGGACGGCGTACCACTGCTGGTCCTCAAGCCCTTCGAGGCCGCCTCGCTGCGAAGCCACACTGATGTCGGTCTCGACGTCCCACGCGAGCCACGCGAGGAGCCCAACGACCATCGACAGCTCGGCGAAGCCCTCGCCGCCTGCTTCAGCGACGGCTCTCGGGGCGAGCGCGTCAGGCCCCCACGCGACCGCGATGGCAGCCACCTGCAAGAGGTTCCACTCGTCGGTCCTGTCGACGAGCTCGCGATGCATGCGCTTCCACTCGGGGCGCTGCTCGACGAAGCGCAACGTGCGGATAACGCCGAGCACCGCCGCCAACTGCACGATGCCTCGACGCGCACGATCGGGCGCGGCGGCAAGCTCGAACTGCTCCTGCATGCGCTTGATGAGGCGACGCACCTTCCCGCGGCAGGCCTTTGCCAGCACATCGAAGTCCGGCACCTCCCGAGCGAGCTCGCCCCCTTCTTCGTCGTCGGCGCCGATCTCCTCCTCCTCGCTGCGCAGTCGTGACGAAGACGTCGTCGTGAGCCCCTCGCCAAGCCGACGCATGAGGGCGTCTAGCAAGACGACGATGTCGCCGCTCGCGAGGCTCCTGGTGCGCCGCGACGAGGACCTCCGTCCGGCAGCCTCCAACGCGAGCGAGGCCGGCGCAGGGGGTGCCTCCGCGTCCGCACCGGGCCCGGCCGTCGGGCGGAGCGGCGTCGTGCGCACCACGTCGTCAGAGTCGAAGATGACCTTCTCCGTCAGTTTCAGCAGCGCCTCGAGCTGCGTCGGATCTTCCTCGAGCGTGCCAAGCGCCTGTCGCAAGGCCTTGCGCGTGTCGCCGCCGAGGTTCTTCGCGATGTCCTCGGTGCGGTGAACGACGACTAACGTGTGCTCGTTGGGCGAGCGAACATCGAGGTAGCGAGCACCGTCGCGCACCGCGTCGGTCGCATCGACGACCCCCGCCTCGCGAACGATCGCGTCACCAAGCGGTGCATCCATGTCGCCTGCACCGTGAAGCACAAGGCCGACCCGCAACGGCTCCTGCGCCAGGAAACCGGTTGGCGTGGGCGTGGCGATGTAGATGCGCCGCGACTCCTCGGCGGTCGCGGAGGGTGCAGCCTTCCGGCGTGCGATGACGGCGTTCCAGTCCGTCGCCGTGACGGCAGGCGCGCCAAGAAGCGCATCCATGCCGAGCAGATCGGCCGCGCCCTTGCGGCGATCGGCGACTACCGCCTCCGCATTTCGCGCATTTGGTGTGGCGAAGAACGCTGCGACGCTCGGGTTCGCGCTTCCCGTGACGAGCAGATCGTCCTGCTTGCTACCGAACCAAAACACCTTCGCGTGCAGGTAGCGCGACGCTCCTTCGCGCCGCTGCGGGATGATCGGGACGCCGGCGATGTTCACCCACTCGACGCCCTCGAGCTTCGCAGCCTCAACCGGATCGATCTCCACCGACTCCGGGTCGATGCCGATGACGAGCCGCTTCGGCCTCACCTCCCGTTGAAGACGGCGAATCAGCGCGAGCGCCGGGTCGAAGAACGGGCCGCCGATGAAGGCGGTCGTGACGTCCTTCGGGATGAGGGGCGTGAGCTTCGACCAGAGGTCGGGGCCCGCACTCGCCATCGTGAGCAGTTGCCGATCCTGCGGGTCAGTCCCGAGCGGCCCGTCGAGCCACGGCACACCAATCTTCACGCCTTCGAAAGCCTCGACCACGTCTGGAAGGTTCGCGGGCACGAACCCGGCGAGATAATCGAACGCCTGCCGGAACGGCGCGCCGCCCGCGCGCAGCGCCGCTCCCTCAAGGCGGAAGACGTTGGTAACCTCGTCGTTCAGACCGAAACCCGAGAGCGTCATGTTGTGACTGCCGACGAGAAGCGAGCCCTTCGACTTGCTGAAGCGCAGGAACAGCTTCGGGTGAAAGGCGCGGCCGACCTTCACAGGGATGAGCGTGTAGTCGCGCCCTGCGCGACGCGGCCGCAGCTCCTCGATGGCGAACGCCTCGGCACAACGGGTGGCATCGACCATCAACACATTGTGCGTGCAGCCCGCCGCCATCAGGCGTCGGAGGACCACCTCCTCGTAGAACGGGAAGTAGCAGCTATAGGTCGTGATGACCGACGCGCGGAAGCCGGTCTCGGCGACGTGGTCAAGGAGCGACGTGGACGCGAGCTCACCCGACACGGCACGCCTCCAGCTCGGTGCGTCCACGGTCGGTCAGGACCATCACGCCCTCGGCGTCGTACTCGACCAAGCCGAGGTCGCGGAGGATCTGCTGCGCCCGACTCACCCGCGGGATGGTGAAAACGGGCGCCGGGGCTTCGACGACGCGCAGCTCGCCCTCAAGCGGTCGAATCCGGAAGGTGTCGCGCCGCTCGCCACGCAGTTTACGGAGCGCTACGCGTAGATGCCGGGCGACGCCCCACTGCACCGCGACCCAGCGAATCCAGGCTTCGACCGTCAGCCCGATCCACTCGTTCTTCGAGGCGTGACGAAGCGAGAGCAGGTGGACCTCGCGCGGGTCGAAGTACTCCGGGTTGAGCTCAAAGTCGCCGTAGGGGTACTCGTCGACGCCGCGCGCTAGGAGCGCCAAGAGGATCTCGACGCTCTCACGCGCGATCTCCTCGAGATTCGTGTCGTCGTCGAGCCGCAGGCTCTGAAGGCGCCAGCCGCGCTGAAGCTCGTGGTCCTCGTGCTTCCAGTCGGCCAACGCGGGCAGAGACCCGCGAACGCGCGTGACGAGCGCGTACAGCGGCAGCTTCAGGTTGGCGCCGAACGACGAGAGCAGCCGGATCGCAACTTCGGCAGCCTCGCTGGCCTGCCGGATCTTGCTGGCCTCATCACGCTCGATGGCGCGAAGGATCGCCGCGAACAGCCCCTGCACGGAGATCGAGAGCAGCTCGTTGCGCTGGTATGTTCCCCAGCCACGCAGCACACGCTGGTGCGCCTCGGTGACCTGCCACGCCGCGCCGTCGACCAGCGCGCCCGTGTAGGCAGCCCCGCGAAGCAGTCCCTCGAAGGCGTACTCGGGATCGCGCGCTTGCTGACTCGCGAGATCGAGCATCAGCCCGAGGGACGCGCGCCGCTTGGTCCCTCCGTCGCCCTGAAACAGCTCGGTGCGCGCAAGGAACAAATCCAGCAGCAGCTCATGCTCGGCGGTGTTGTCGCGAAGCCCGCACGGGCAGAACGCCACCAGCTCGTCGAGCTCCTCCCACGTGGTGGTCTCTTGCTCCAGCACGCGGAAGAAGGCGTCCTCCGGGACGGCGCTCGCGAACGCTTCCGCGAGTTTCCGGCCGCGCTGGTCGTCGTAGCCCGGATAGCCCGCGCCCTCGTGGTGGTCCAGCACGCGCAGGTCGCGCAGCGGCCCGAAGTAGTACTGGCCGAGCCCGCCGAGCTTGTTCTTGAAGTAGCGGTTCGGGCCCTCGAGCGTCGCGTAGTCCTCAAGGGCGAAGCCGTCCGCGTCCTCCTCGATGCGCAGAAGCTTGTCGCGTCCCACCATCGCGCGGCCATGAAGCCCATCGTCCCGGTCGCCAACGACGCGGGCATGACGGATCGCGATGAGCGCGAACAGGCACTCGGCACGACGAAGGACACGCCGGAACTCGTCGACGGAGTGGTCGGAGTATTGGCGCTCGAAAGCCCAGAGCACCCACGGGTGGAACGAGTAGTAGCGAGCGCGATCGGTGACGTTCGTGATACCAGGGAGGAGTTGACCGTAGAGCGCGATGCAGGGCGCCTGCACGCCGAGGTGGTCGAGGCCTCGGATCGGCTCGGGCGGCTTCACCCACGCGACTGTCTCGAGAGGCGCAGCCACTACACGCCGCCCTTCTGAAACACGCGCTCTCGGTGCCACGGCAGGTAGCCCCGATGTCCATCCGCGAGGCCGCGAACGCGAAGCGGCTTGTCGAGCCCCAGCACCGCGCGGGCGTCGGCATCGAGCGTCTCGCTCACGACGAGCGCGCCGTCGTCGGCCACCGTGATGAAGCCACGGTCGAAGGCGGCGTCGAGGTGCGGCGCGAGCAGGATGCCGTTGTAGACGTCGAGGCGTTCGGCGTCGGTCTCACAGTCGGCCCACGGCTTGATGTGGCTGGCTCGAAGGAGCGCGGACACTGTGAGCCCGGTGACGGCGCACCGCCCCTCCCACAGGTCGAGGAGGCCGTCGCGGAACAGGTTCTGCCCGACGCGCTGGACGACGAGCCGCTCGGCCTCCGTCGCCTTCGGCAGTGCGGCGACCTGCTTCTCGAACGTGTGAAGGAGTTCGTTCGGCAGCGCCTTCGAGAGCTGGAGCGCGCGTCGGAGGAGCCGGTGCAGCGCGGGCACGTCCGGCACCGTGCGCCCGCCCGCGGCGCCCTTGGGCATCGGGGGGGCCATCGGCGTCCCGTAGTTGCCGAGTGCGCGAGCGACGTTCTGCTGCGAGAACGCGGCGAGGAAGACGGCATCCCCAAACGCTCCGAGCCACACGCGCAGAGGGCATTGCGTGCTCGCTACGACGAGCCAGTCGCCCTCGGGCTCGAGCGCTTGGTCGAAGCCGTTGTCCGTGGCCGCCTTCTCGAGGCGCGAGGCAAGGATGGGCGAGAGCGCCGTCGTCACAGGTCGCTCCTCAACAGTCGCTCTTCAGCCGGGATGCCGGAGAGCTGAAGCCGGAGCCACGGAGTATTGGGCTGGGTGAATGCGGCCGGAGGCTCCGTGGTCGTCGTGAGGACGTACTGGAACGCCGGTTCGCCCTTGAAGCACTTCTCAAGTTCGTGAGCGAAGAGGAACAGGCGCTCGTACACGTCGGGCGCCATGTCCGCCTCGCGCGGCCCGTCGTGGATGAGGAAACGAGGGTGCGCACCATCGCCCTCGATGCTCGTGACCACGGCAGCGAGGTCGAAGGCGAGGAGCTTCACGGTAGCGATGGCGGCGCTGTCGCGTTCCCCGTGCTCCTCCACCGTCAGCGCCAGTGAGCGCCCCGCGGTGTCGACGCGACCCGTGACCTTGTCACCGATGATTGCCCGCACGACGTAGTCGAAGCGCGCCGAGAAGCGGCTGATCGCTGCCTCCTGCCCTTCGCGAATCTCGTCCTGCAGCTTGTAGGACTCATCAATGTCGCGCGTGAGCTGCGTGATCGACTCGGCCTTCGTCGTCGCATCCTTGGCCGCCCCTTCAGCGGCATCGACGAGTTGGACGAGTTGACCCAACCTCGAGCGCTCGTCCCGCAGCCTCGCGCTCGCCTCTTCGTGGTCCGTCTGAGCCTTGAACAGCGTGCGCCGCGCCACTTTCGTGCGCTCCTGCGCGGCCTTGAGGGCTCCCTCAAGTCGCGTGACCTCCTGCTCGATCGACGCGGCGACAAGGCGCTCGGCAGCGAGGTCCTGCTCGGCCGACCTCTCGCTACGTTTCGCGGAGAGGTCGCTGGGGCGAGCCACAGCAAGTGGGCATCCTTTCTCGTGCGCGATCCGAAGAGGCACGTTGCAGAAGCCGCGCGACGGAGGAAGTGAAGCCAGCAGGCCAGACTGGTTCTGTCCCGCAAGCTCACCGACCGATCCCTGAACGACCGCAAGCCGGTCCTTTGTCTCCTTGAGAGATTCGCCGAGAGCACCCTCGGCCTGGTTTGCTTCATCGAGAGCGGCCTGAAGGTCCTTGCGCCGGTCGCCGTCCTTGAGGGCCTTCTCGCGCACCTCAAGGTCGGCACGCATGCGCGCCAGCTCGGCGCGGGCTTCGGAGCCGAAGAGCGGCGTCGACGACAGCGGCAACTCCTTGCCGAGCGCCTTCGACAGACGTCCACGGTCCGTCTCTGCCTGATGCCTAAGCAAGGGCTCCAACCGCGCAGCTTCCTTCTTCTCCGCGACCAGCCGGGCGTTCCTCTGCTGCTCGGCGCGCTCGGCATCGGAGATCAGCCCGAGCACCGCACGCACGATGAACTGCCGTTCGTCGACGTTGAGCGACGGCGCCTCCGAGCCGCTGGAGCTGTGGCGCCATTCAAGGAAGTCGGCGAAGCGGCATTCCTGATCTCGCGCGAGCCACGGGAGCACGTGCTCCCACCGCACCTCCTCGTCGCTCGCGGGGAATCGAGCGGCCGGAAGTTGCGCGGTGGTCGTCGCCCCGAGGGCGGTCAAGAACTCCTGGTACTCAAGCCGCTCGGTCGCGTCAGCGACAGACGCGATATCGGCGCCCCGAAGGCAGAACGGGCGCGGACCGATGCCAAGAGGACGCGCAACAACCCACGTCACGTCGTTGATGACGACCTCCGCGACGACCCACGCCGTCGGGAGCTTCGACCGAATCCGACGACGCACGCTGTCGGGCGCGAAGCCGCGCTCACCGAGGACATGACGAAGGAGGCGGCAGAACGTGCTTTTCCCCGCCGTGTGGCCAGCTACGCCGTCACGGAAGAGCGCGTTGTCTTTGCCCGCCGAGTGCGGTGGCGCCCAGACGATGTTGAAGCCCCGCCGCAGCTCGACGTCGCGGACGACATACTCTTCACCCGTAGCCAGCTCGCGCAGGACGCGGAGACGTCGAACCCAGAATGCAGGGGCGGGACGCTCTGCGCTCGGGCGAACCTGGCGCGGAGGATCGATGCCGGGCAGCCGCATCTGGGTCGCGGTCATGACGCCTTCCTCTTGGTTTCGATGAGGCTGCGATCATCACCAGCCAGCGACTCGTCGATGGTCTTGAAGGCGCTCGTCGGTTGAGCCCGAAGCACCTGCAGCGCGATGTTCGCCTCGAATCGGAACCACGGATCGATGCGGTCTTCCGGCGGCGTGTTCTGGCTCGCGCTGACGGTGGACTTCGACTCGACATTGACCCCGAGCGTTATGCCGTCTCGAGCGGCGAGCGCTCGTAGCGTTGCAGCGAGGCCCCCCTGAGCCACAGAACGTGCCGCGACCTTCGCTGCCCACTCGCTGACTTGCGGAATGCTTGAGGGAGCGAGCTGGGCGAGGAGCGCTGGACGGGCGCGTAGTGCAAAAGCGCGCGCGAGGTCGGTGCGAGTGATCGTTCCTCCCGCTGCATGGACGATCGCCCAGATGACGATGGCCGCCTCGTCTGCCGGCGGGAGTTGCGGCACGACGGTCGGCATGACCGGCAGCGTGGTGCCGACGTCAACCGCCAAGTCCGCCTTCGCTCGCTCGACGGGATCTCGCGGCGGCAGGTTCTCGACGAGCGTCTTCTCCTCGGTCGGCGTCATCTCGAACGCGCGCATAACGGCTTGGTCAAGCGCAAGCTCCAGACGGGCCCTTGCCGCCGCGCTTCCTTCGCTCATGATCTGCTGACCGAGATTCGCGATCTCCGCGCGCAGTTCAGGCGACACCACCGGGATCGGCAGCTTCTTCAGGTACTGGACGTCGACGCTAAGTCCCTCGTCCTTCATGTGTTGGAAGGTCCGATTGACGATCCACCACACCAAGCGAGAGTTCAGCACGGCCACCAAGAACGGGTCGTCGCTCGGGACGATGAGTACCTTGTTGTTGACTACGTGGCCGCCGTGATCGAGCGCGAACTGTGAGTAGTACGCGATGCACTGGACAAGGATCTTCGGCCCATCGAGGACGTCGTAGTAGTCGCAGGAGCGAAGCTCCCACCAGAACGTCCCTCGGTCCTGTCGGGTTCGAAGTGACGACTCAAACTTCTTCAGGTGCTGGTGAACCGAGGGATGCGTCTTGGCGAAGACGCTCTCGGCCTCCACCTCCGTCGTGCATGCGGACCAAGGCCAGGTACGATTCTGGCTCGACGCGATCACGATATGCCACAACTCAGCCCACTCCGGCGACCAGCGCTTGATGTCGCGGCCGCGAAGCATCTTCTTGAAGAGCGAGGCCGACGACGGATCGAGCGCGACCAGAGCGTCTCTCGTGGGGCCATCGACGTAGAACGCGTCGTTGAAGCCCGTCTTCAGGCCGCTCAGCAATCCACGCGGCAACGACGACTCAAGCGTCTTTCCCGTCCCAAGCAGTCGATCGAGGAGGCCCGTGACTGCCGCATCTTCGAGATGCCAGTGCTCGCGCTTTAGGCTCGCGTGGGAGACCGCGACGCGTCCAGTCGCGATTCGTTCCCTCAGCGATTGCTTCGCGAGATCCGCGTCGTGTGCACGAACAAAGGTGGCCGTTTCGGTATCCGCTACGGGCGACTTGACAGGTCGGAATGCAACAAGGGCAGGAAACGTATCGGCGTCCGGGAAGAGCGTTCGAGAGTGCCCGAAGTCGACGATGAACGTGACGCGGCACTTCTCCCTTACAAAGGTGCGCAGTCCTTCAGCGTAAGCGGCTCGAAACCACTTGTTCGGCGTGAGCATAGCGACGAAGCCGGTCGCGCTTCCGACTTCGATCCCTCTCTCGATGAAGTACACCGAGGAGTCGGCGGTGCTCGCAAACGACGCGAACTGCGCAAGGAAGCGCTTCTCGACCTTGAGCAGCTCCTGACGCACCCACGGCGGGTTCCCGAGGACGATGTCGAAGCCACCCTTCGCGGCGATCTGGGGAAACTGAAGGTGCCAGTGGAAGAAGCGGAGCTTCTCAGCCAGCACTCGGACAGTCTTCGTCGTGAGCGAGGGCGCCTCGCCTTGCCCATCGCGGAGCTGTCGCCACAGCTCGTTCGTTGGGGCGGCATCCGCCATTTCGCCCGGCTGCTTCGGCCAGAAGAAGGCCGAGCACCATGCATCGGCAACGAACTTCTGGTGGAGGTACTCGGGCGAGCCGAGGATGCCGTCCCAGCGCTGTTCTTTCTTCGTGAGTGCTTCGACGCTCGCATCGCTCGCCGCGTCGAGTTCCGCGACCGCACGCGTAACGGTTTGCGCCTCAGCGTCCCCCGGTTTGGACCACAGGGTGTCGAGCGAGCGCTGTCCCTCGGTGGCCTTCTTGTTCCGCTTCTTCAGCGCGGTCGCGGTCTTCTTGTCATCTCCATCGCCGGCATCCCATGCGGCGTCGGGTATGCCCTTCGCCATCAGGCCGGGCGTGGCCCCGAGCAGCGCGTTGCCGTGCTGGATGTGAGAGTTGAGGAAGGTGAGCGGCAGGCCGGGCTCGACCGCCTCCATCCACAGGCCGACCTTGCAGAGCTCGACGGCCATCGGGTTCACGTCGACGCCGAAAATGCATCGCCCGACGACCTGACGAAGCGCGTGGCGATATTCACCAGCGGACGGCGTGCCGTTCGCTTGGAGTCGCGCAACATGAGCCGCGAGACGACGCGCGGCGGCGAGGAGGAAGTGTCCCGAACCACACGCTGGGTCCACGATGGAGAGCCCGAGAAGAGCGTCGATCGGATTCGCAGGGTGCTTGGCGATCGCGTCGGCGACGACGGGCTCTAGCGCATTGTCGAGGAGCACCTGCACCAAGCTGTCGGGCGTGTAGTAGCTCCCCGTCGTGTGGCGAGCGTTGCCCGTGACATCGTCACCGGTCGCGAAGCCGAATTGGCGGCCGTCCTTCGCAATGCGAGGATCGAGTTCGAGGAGGCTCTCGTAGACCGATCCCAGCTCCTCGGGCCCCATGTCGCGCCAGTTCACGCGCGACAGGCTGCCGTCTTCTCTGAGCCACGCGAGCTTGAACACGGCGAGCAGCAGCGCGCGGTTCTCGAGCTTCGCCCCGTCGAGCGCCGGGCACTGGTTGGCGGCGAAGATGCCCGCGAGCGCCGGAAGCCCGAGGCGCGGCTCCCCCACAGCGAGGCCACGGCACACGACCTTGGTCGCGTCCCACAGGTCGGCGAAGCGATCATGCGCGCTGCGCTTCACCGAGCGCTCGCGCAGGCGGCGGATGCCGTAGCCGTTGGCGTAGAGCGCCTTGGTCGCGTCGCTCGTACCGCCGGAATGCAGGAGCCCGCGCTCCTCGACGGTGAGCAGGAAGATGAGGCGGTAGACCAGCCGCAGGAGTTGGTTGAAGTAGTCTTTCACCGGCAGCGTGCCGTTCTGCAGCTCGGCGCGCAGTGCGACGTTCTCGGCGTGTGAGAGGAAACCCTGGCCGAGCGCGACTAGCGCCTCCTCGACTCCGCGCCGGAGGTGTTCGCGAGCGCGCGTCCCTTCCTCACGACCGGCGCTGCGCCAGACTTCAAGCGCGCACTCCGTGACCGGCTGGCCCTCGCGACCGAAGCGCGTCTCGTGGCAGAGCAGCCAGAGCGCTGCGAAGTCGGCGTAGCGGTCCTCCGTGAAGATGCGCTGGAGGTCGGCCTGGATCCACGCCGGGCGTGTGAGGCTCGCGTTGTCGCGCACGATGCGGAGTGCGACGCCGTCGCTGGCGATGCCCCAGAGCGCGCCTTCCTGCGCGTTCAGATACTCCTGCGCGAGGCCGAAGGCGCTGCGCCGACGAGCACCATCTCCGAACGCCGGAGAGAGCGTGTCGAGTCCGCTGTCGGCAGGAGCGACGACGACGGGCACCCGCCCGCCTAGCGTCGCGTGGCCGATGGGGTACGTGCGCTCCTGCAGGACGGAGGGCTCCACGGGCGTGAGCGCCGTGAAGCCGAACGCGTCGCGAAGCAGCGCGAGCACGAAGCGTTCGGCGGTCGCCTTCGCGTCGGCCTTCGCCTCGCGGCCGGACTTGAAGTCGGCCCAGTGTGCCTGCGCGATGCGCCAGTAGCGGCCGATCTCGTCGCGGAGGTTGAGCCCCTTGTGGATGCGGTAGTTGGCCTCGGCCTGCGTGCCCGCCTGAAGCTGGGCCACCTTCGAGAGCCACTCGGGTGACAGGAGGCCGCCTTCGATCGAGAGGGCTTCGAAGGCGAGCTGCGCCTCGCGAGCTTTCGTCTTTCGCTTTGCTGCCATGTTCAGTCCACCTTCGGCAGCAGGACGAAAAGTCCGATGACGTCCGCAGGGAGTAGAGCCTTCACGCCGTAGCGGCCGAGGGCTTCGGCGGCTTCCCGCACACGACGATGGTCGGCGAGGAGAGCTTCCGCGCGTCGCTGGGCGAACGCATCAAGCTCCGGCAGGCGCGTCTGGAGCTGGCCGAGCGCCTGCGTGACCGCGCGCTCGCGCACGTGCGGGGGCGGGTCGGAAATGGGAACCGGCGACAACAACGCGAGCGCGTCGGGCCCTTCGAGTGGGATCGGAGCACCGGTCCACGCGATGGCGGTCGCCTCCTCGACGAGGAGCGTCTTCTGCTGATGTCCGCGCTGCGAGGTGAGCTGGTGACGCAGCCGAACGAGCGCGACGAGCGTGCGCGCCGTGATGCCGTCGGCGACCCAACAGCCGACGCGCCCGAGCACGCCCGGGTCGTTTACGTCGGAGATGGCGTCGCTGCCGAGGGTGCGTTCGAGCATCGTCTCGGCGAGGACCGAAACAAGCGGGTGGCTGCGCTGCACCGGACGGCAACGCGGTGCGGGCGGGTACTCGAAGTCGATGAGGAGCGAGCCTTCGAGCCCCTCGACCTCAAGGCGCTCGCGCACGTCCTCGGGGAGCGCGGTGAGCGGCGTCTTGAAGCCGCGATGCTTGCTGCTCCCCACGGGCTCCAGGGCCCCGCCCAGACGGGCCAGGGCGCGTCCCGTGAAGCGCTGCACGTCCTCCTTGCCACCGAGCGCGGCGAGGGATTTCTTCCACTCGGGGAGCACGTCCTCGGGCTTGAGGCGGCGCTGCGCGAAGACGGTGCGGTTCTTCTTCGCCTTTTCGGCGGCGTCCAACCAGCGCGTCTCAATGGCCTTGGCTTCCTCCATCTCGACGAACGAGAATGCCTGCTGCCGTTTGCTGTCGCGCTCGCGGTCGCGGAGCAAGACGGCCTTCATCAGCGCTTGGCTGAGCGTGTGCCCGTCGTCGGGCAGCGGCACCGGTACGCCCAGCTCCTCGCGGATCTTGTCCGCCTTCTTGAGAATGACCTCGAGCACCGCTCCGTCGACAGGGTTGTTCGCGCCGTAGATCAACGTGGCGCGTACGACGCCGCTCTTCTGGCCGAAGCGGTCGACGCGCCCTTCGCGCTGCTCGTGTCGCGTGGGGTTCCACGAGAGGTCGTAGTGGACGACCGCGTCGAAGTGGTCCTGGAGGTTCACGCCCTCCGAGAGGCAGTCGGTGGCGACGAGGATACGCTGCTCCGCGTCCCCGAGCAGCTCGACCTCCTCCTTGCGCTCGTCCGAGGTCAGCTCGCCGGTGACGACGCCGACCGTAACGTTCTTGATCTTCGCGCCGAGGTGCTGCCCGAGGTAGTGGGCCGTCGCGATGTAGCGGCAGAACACAACGGGGTTGAAGCCCTCCTTCACCAGCTCCGCGACGTGGTCGGTGAGGAGCTTGAGCTTCGGATCTCCTGCCTGACCCGCGAGTTCTTCGGCCTGCGCGATGAGCGCAGCAAGCGCCTTGTCGTCGGAGGCAGCGGGCGGCTCGACGTCGTCGTCCGGGAGCGCGTCGGCGGCGCCGTCGAACACGCGTGCTTCGACGTCGTCCTCAGCCACTTCGTCTTCTAGGCCCGCGCGCGTACGCAGGGCCTGGACTGCGGCTGCAGGGCTCGACGCCACGCAGCGCATGAGCGCCAACGTGCCCCAGAAGTTGAGCCGCTGCTTCTTCGTGTCCTCGCCAGCCGCCGCGACGACGGAGGCGCAGTAGTCGAGGACGGCGTCGAAGAACTTCTCCCACGTACCGGTGAGCTTGTAAGTCAGCTCCTTCGTCTCGCGGCGCGGAAAGATGTTACCTTCCTTCCATTCGGCGATGTCCGGACGACGGCGCTGGACGAGGTGAGCCGCGAGGCGGTCACGAAGCTTCTTGTGCTCATCGCCCGCCGCGCCCGAGAGCGCGGTGAAGTCGGGGTGCAGAAGCCCGAGGAGCCGGAAGTATGCGTCCTCATCACCGCTGTGCGGCGTCGCCGTGAGCATCACGAGGTGGCGCGCCTTCTCGCTGACGAGTCCCTTCAGCAGCTCGTAGCGCTGGTGGCGCCCCTGGCCGGTCGACGCGCAGGTGTGCGCCTCGTCGACGATGACCAACTCGGGGCACGCGCGAAGAAACTCGGCGCGGCGCCGCTCGCTCTTGATGTAGTCGAGGCTGACGACCGTGTGCGGGTGCGTCGTGAAGATGCTCTCGCTCGGCGGGAGGTTGCGCTCGAGGCGGGCGGCACTCGCCGCTGTGACTGCGACGGGCCGGAGGTGGAAACGCCCCTCAAGCTCGGTCACCCACTGGTCCACGAGGTGCGGCGGGCAGAGCACCGCGAAGCGCTCGACGTCGCCGCGGTCGAGCAGCTCGCGCGCGATGAGCGCGGCCTCGATGGTCTTGCCGATGCCGACGTCGTCGGCGATGAGCAACCGGACCGGATCGAGCTTCAGCGCCATGAGCAACGGCACGAGCTGGTAGGCACGCGGCTCGATGGCGATCTGGCCGAAGCTGCGGAACGGCCCTGCGCCACGTCGAAGCGACAGCACGAGGGCGTCGCGTAGGAGCAGCGCCGCGTCGTGGCCGGCCTTCTGTGTGGGCTCGGGTTTCGGAAACGAGGCGTCGGCGATCGGCACCGCCTCAAGCGCCATGTGGATGTACGTCTGGTCCTCCTCGGAGCCCGATACCGGGCGCACCCGAAGCACCTCGGCGTCGCTGCCCGAGAGTACGATCCACTCTCGGCCGCGCGCGCGAACGAGGCTGCCGGGGCTCCATCGTGCTGCGGCGTGGGATGCGGGCGGTGTCGAGGTCGTAGCCGTCGTGCTCACGCCGGCCTCCCGAGGAGCTTCGCGAGGGTCGAGGTAGGACCGGCCCACACCGCTTCGCTCTCACCCAGGACCACGACTTCGAACCCCTTATTCTCCAGCTTGCTTGAAAGGTCGCTGCTCTCCGTGAAGATCGCGGCGACGTAGTGGCCTCGCCACACGAGTGCGACGGCCTGTCCATCAATCACAAGGGGCTCCGAGTCAGGTGAAGGAAGCTCGCGTCCGCGAGCGTAGGTGCACCACGCGGATGCGAGGTCGCCGTTGGCAGAGATGGGAGGCGGCTCCGCGGGCCGCCGCGTGACCGGCGCTGCGAGGCCCTCGAGCCTGCCGCGTGCGAGGCGCAGCAAGAGCGCGCGGGCGTCCTCGTCGCGGCGATCGAGTTGCTCATGGTCCGGCTGGTTGAAGTACGACATCACGCAGCGGTAACAGGCCGCGACACACGCGGTGCCGGGCTGGTCGACGAGCGTCGTCGCGACGGTTGGCAGGTCGTTCGACAGGTCGAAGTGCATGATCTCGAGCGCGCTCTTCGCCACCTCGGCAAGGCGCTCGGGCTCGGCGACCAACCGTGTGAGGACACCGGCGCCACCTTCGGTCGCTTCGTAGAATAGGAAGCCCGTGCGCGCGTCGCGCTGGGGCATCGGCTCGGCGAGGATTTCGCCTTCCTCAAGCTGGAACACAGCATCAATGCCACGCAGCAGCGCGTGCTGCAGGGTGGTCAAGGTGACCTGCGAGAGTTCAGCGTCACTCGGCTGAAGGAGCAGCGCGTTCTTGCGGTCCTGCACGCTCGGGACGATCCACTGCCGGGGGGACGTGGTCGGATCGGAGGTCTCGTCGCCTTCGTCCTCGTTCTTCGCCCAGTATCCCGAAACCGGGTCCATCATGAACCCGAGCTGCGTGCGTTGCTTCCGGCGGCGCAGGCCCTTGTTCAGGCGCGTGATGGTGGCGCCCGGTCCGTACGCGAGCCGAGCGATCTCGCCGTCGTCGTCGAGGGCGACGCCCCGACGCACGTCGAGCGCGTAGTCGCGCGTGGCCCACTCGAACGTGGTCTGCAGCTCGAAGCCTTGGCGCTGGCGCTCCTCGTCGTTCGCAGTGATGCGCTCGGCAGGCTGTGTCGAGACGTTCTCGATGCGGTACGTGTGGTTGACGATCTCCGCGTCGCCGAGCGACGCGCTGCACGCGTGGCACATCGACACTTCGTCGGCCCAGTGGCCCGCACCGCACGCCTTGCAGATGCGGACCGTCTTCGTCGGGAGACGCACGTCCGTCGTGGCGCCCGCCTGATGGTTGAGCGACAGCATCGCCCGCACGACGCGGTACGCGCGTCCCTCGTGGTAGACGAGACTCCTCGGCCCGAACTCCGAGAGCGCGAGGAAGCGAGGCCGCTGCAAGTACGTCTGCCGCCCGCGTCCGTCGTTGGTCGCCGGGATGTACGCCATCAGCGGGAGGCGCGGGAAGTTGTAGCCCGGCAGGAAACCCTCGGTCGCGAGGTAGCGGTACGTGTTGAAGTCGCTCGACGGACTGTTCGAGTTTCGCGTGTTCGACTGCAGCAGGTTGAGCTGGTCGATGGCCTGCGCGTGGCGGCTTTGCGCGGCGCGCTTCTCGTTCTGCGGTGCGGAGTAGTCGTCCATCGTGCGGCGCGCGGCGTCGCGCTGCCGCTCGGCGGCGGCGAAGAGGTCGCGCCAGCGGTTGAAGGCCTGTTCGAATCGCCTGAGCGCGCGCTCCACGACCTCGTCGGCGAAGACGTCCCGGCCCGGGTACCAAGGCGCGAGCGCGGGCGAAAGGTCCTCCTCAAGCAGGTTGAGGACACGCTGGATTCGACGACGGGCTTCGTCGGCCACCTTCGGGAGCGCCATCGGCTCCTTCACTTCTTTCTTGAGCGGGCGCCCCGTCTCCGCGAGCACGAGCAGCTCGGCAATCGACGGTTCGAGCGGCAGCTCCGTGCAGGCAAGCCAGACTGCCGAGAGGTGGCTCTCGACGAGGTCGCGGTTCGCGAGGTCGAGGAGCGGCGGGCGAACCTCGCCATGTACCATCGCCTTGGGGTCGCGGAAGAAGTACTGGTCGTGCGGGCTCTGCGAGGAACTGTACGTCAGCACCAGCGCGGCCTGTCCGCTGCGGCCCGCGCGACCGCTGCGCTGCGCGTAGTTCGCGGGCGTCGGCGGGACGTTGCGCAGGTATACGGCGTTCAGCGCCGAGATGTCGACGCCGAGTTCCATCGTCGGCGAGCAGAAGAGAACGGGCAGGAAGCGGTTGGCCTCGCCGATCTCGCGGAGGTGCTTCTCGTTGGAGCCGAGCTCTTCGCGCTCCTTCGCGCCGAAGCGGAAGCGCTTCTCGCGCACCGCGCGCTTCTCGCCGTCGACCTGTGCGGTGTGCTCACGCGCCTCGAATCCGAAGAGCGGGTGGACGGGCTTGCGCAGCGTGGCCGCGAGGTTGGCGTAGAAGTCGCGGAAGAACGCGTCTTCGTTCGGGTGGTTCGGGTCGATGACGGGCGTGCCGCGCTTGAAGAGCACGCAGGCGTCGTTCAGGCGGAAGCCGGTCTGGTCGCCGAACGGCGTGACCTCCTCGGACACGAGCCCGTGGGTGACGGCGGCCTTGAGCAGCGCCTCGATGAGCGCGTCGAAGTGCTTAGAGTTGAGCGCGCGCACCGCCGCGGGCTCCGACCAGAGCTTGCGCCCATCGGGCTCCTTCGACGTTCGCGTGCCGCGCGACGACTTCAGGAGCTTTCCGAGCGAGCTGCGCGAGCCGCCGCGAACGATGAGATCCTCGTCGCGCAGGCTGGTGTCCTTGCGTGGCGGCGGCGAGATGAGCAGCCAGCGTGCCTTGCGCGGCTTCTCGTCGTTGCCGAAGCCCCAGGGGGCACGGAGGCGGCTGTGGGACTTCTGCAGCATCTGCTCAATGACCGTCGGGTCGAGCACCTGGCTGCGGATCGCCATCCACTTCCGCAGATGATCGAAGACCTCCATGTAGACCGCCTTGCGCACGGCGGGCGACGCGAGCCGCAGGACGTCGGGCGCGGCCGCGAACAGCTCCTCGTCCGAGGCCAAGTCGTCGATGCCGAGGTACTCGACGTCGACCAGCCCGAGCTGCTCAAGGTTCGGGTTCGTGTACCGCCAGCCGCGACGTTGATCGAACCACACGCGGTACGAGAGCACCTGCCGGAGCGCGCTCTCGGCCTCCTGCAGGTTGAAGCCCTTGAGCGACGGCTCAAGGAGCCACTCGCTGCGCAACTCCGGCGCGGGGCGGTCGAATCCGAGCGCTCGCTGCTGAGCGGCGCCGAGCTCATCGCTGCGCAGCCCCTTGTCGCCTACCATGTCAAGTGCGCCGAGAAAGGCGGCGCGGATGACGCTCACGAACAGGAAGTCGTTGAAGTGACCCGACTGGAGCGCGGCGTCCTGGCGGTTGTCGGTGAAGCCGAGCAGCTTCCTCGTGTGCGTCGGGAGGCCCGAGTCCTTCCCGTGCATCCACCGGAGCGCGCTTGAGACGAGCACCGTGGTCGCTGAACTTCGGCCTTCCGCCGAGAGCGACGCGAGGCGCGTGCGATCGCGGGCCGACGTGCTGTGCGTCGCCCCGCAGCGAAGGCAGAACCGGAAGCGGCCAGGGATAAACCATGCCTTCGCGCCGGAGCCCACCTTGCCGTTCGGGGCGACGATGACTTCGCGAGCGCGCGCCCTGCGGTAGTGGTTCTTGATGCGCGGGTTGCCGGCGGCGTCGAAGTCGAGCCAGGTCTCGGGGTAGTCCTCGTCGCGGTCGTCGAACGTGAACTCGGTGTCGCGCGCGTGCAGCGTGATGAAACCGAAGACCTCGCGATCGGGCGACTCCTCGTCCTCGCCCTCTGGCTCGTCGTCGTCCGACCTCGCCGGGGCGGCGTCGTCGATGTCGCGCGCGAGGAACCTCCGCTCGCCGTCCTCCGAGACGAAGCGGACCGGATGGTACTCGTGCCCGCATTCGCGGCAGAAGTGTACCGGGTAGAGCCGCTTGTCGGGATCGCCGGGCAGGTACTGCTGCCCCTCCACCGTGACCATCCGTTTGCCCGGAGGCTCGAAGGTCGCGAAGGCATGGCCGGCGCCCGAGATGAACTGGTGCAGCTTGAAGGCGAAGAAGCTCCGATGGGACGCCGACTCGTTGCCCGTGCGGTCTGCCTCGGGGAGGCTCGACACGAGGAGCAACGTGCGGAGCGCGTCCTTGCACGCCTGTTCGTCACGCCCTGCCTCGGCGGCAAGCTCGCGCGCGGCCTCATCGAGCGTTCGCGGGCGAGCACGGTGCCACGCAGGGTTCGCGTCCGTCGTGGTGATGCCGAGGCGCGTCTCGGTCCAGATGGCGAGCGGATGGTTGCGGAGCGCGTCGTCGGTTATGTTCGACGGGATACCAGCGTCGATGGCCGGGCCGAGCGCGCTTCTTACCGACTCGGCGCGTTTCGACTTGTCGGTGACGCGTTCGAGCTCCTCGATGATGACGTGGCTCGGATCGACCGCCGTCGAGAACAGCTTGGACGCTACATTGGCGACGACCTCCTGCTTGTTCCGCGCGGTGCCCTCGCTGGCCATCGTTGCCGACGTGCCGATGCACTGGAGCTTCTCGGGGGACAGGCGCTCGCGGACGCGGCGCACGAGCAGCGCGACGTCGGCACCCTGGCGGCCTCGGTACGTGTGCAGCTCGTCGAGCACCAGGAAGCGCAGTCCCTGGCAGTTGCCGATCACCTTGCGATCGAGCTCGTCCTGCCGGGTCATCAGCAGCTCGAGCATCATGAAGTTGGTCAGCAGGATATCGGGCGGGTTGTCGGCGATGCTTCGCCGCTTCTCGTTGTCCTCCTGTCCCGTGTAGCGCGCGAAGGTGATGGGCTTTTCGCCCTGGACGTTCGCGACGAACTTGTCGAGCTCCTCAAGCTGGCTGTTGGCCAGCGCGTTCATCGGGTAGATGATGATCGCCCGCGTGCGGCGAGCGGCGCTCGCGCGCTTCTCGGCGAGCACGGCGCTCACGATCGGGATGAAGAAGCAGAGCGACTTGCCCGAGCCCGTGCCCGTCGTGACGACGTAGCTCTCGCCCTGCGAGGCGAGGACGACGGCCTGCTCTTGGTGCTTGTAGAGGGAGAGCGGCGCTCCGTCGGCACGGAAGACGTCGGCAGTGCGCGGGTCGAGAGCGCCGTTCGCAATGAGCGTCTCAAGGTTCAGCCCGCGCTTGTAGCTCGGGTTGATCTGTAGGAGCGGGTCCGGCCAGAAGCGCCCCTCCGAGTAGATGGCCTCGACCTGCGCGCGGATGTCCTCCGCGTGGATGGTCGTGAACGAGGTCGCGAACTTCCGGTACTCGCCGACGATCGAGTCGCGCAGCAAGAAGACGTCCATGCTCTTTCCACTCACGACCGCCTCCTCTTGGCCTTCGGGGGCTTTTGGGAGGCGGGCTTCTCGCCGCCATCCGCACCCCCAGCGCGGACCCACTCGTCGACTTCGGAGAGCTTGGACTTCCAGAGTCGGCCGATCTTGTGAGCTGGCAGATCTCGGGCCTCGATCCAGCGGTAGATCGAGTCCTGCGCCACTCCCAAGTGTTTCGCGACCTCGTCCACCGAGGACCAGGGCTCCGTCATCTCAAGTTGCTCCATGGGCACACGAGTGCCCATGCGACGGTATTTCACGGAGGGGGGCGTCGAGAAGAGCGGGAGAGGGTCGGACAGGATCGGTTTGGGGCCAGCGCCCCGTGGGTACCGTCAGACCTCGGCTTCGGCGGCAAGATACTGGAACGACTGGGGCGGCGTCGGAGAGCCTGAGACGTCCTCGATGTTCTTCGGCTTGGCGTACCGCTTGGGGTTTTTGACCGCGATCGCCATCGCGTGCTCACGGCCGTCGAGGTAGCTGTCGAAGAACGCGCGCGTGATGCCCGAGTCGAACACGTTGTGCTCGGTGAGGTCGGCGCGGGTCAGTCGCTTCTTGAGCGCCGCGTTGTAGGTGAACCGGATCAGCGTCGGGTACCGGCGGTTCGCCCAGAACCCGCGCAGCTCTTGCTCGGTGCTTAGACGGGGAGGGGAGGGGCAATTTCTGAAGGCCATTTCCGTACGTAATCCGTACGTAATCGACCGAACTTCAGTGAACTCCCCTGAACGGTTCAGCCCCGTAAGTACCCTGTGTTTCCGGGTACTTACGGGGCTGTTCCAGTGTCCCCGACGGGATTCGAACCCGTGTTACCGGCTTGAAAGGCCAGCGTCCTGGGCCTCTAGACGACGGGGACGTCGTCACGGCTTGAGTCGCGGGGGGCTCGAACCCCCGACCCTCGGCTTAAAAGGCCGGTGCTCTACCAGCTGAGCTAGCGACTCGCTATTCTTTTTTGGGCAACGACCGCGGATCCGCCAGCGCCTCCGCGAGGCGCTTCCTACCAGCAGCGCCCGGGGAGTTCCACTGGCGATCGCAGTCGCCCCGTTCTGACACGCTCCGGCCCGACCCACGGTGAACATCCGCCCGCCGGTTCCCGCCACACGTCAGCGTCCGGCGCTATACACGGAGCATGTCCCAGGACGTCTCCGAACCGCCCGACACCCCCGAGGACGAAGAGGCAGGCGAGCAGGCCCCGCTCCGCCGCTACCTCACCCGCACGGGCGCCGAGCGCATGCACCGCGAGCTGCTCCAACTCATCAACGAGGCCCGCCCCAAGGTCACCGCCGAGGTCTCCGCCGCCGCCGCCCAGGGCGACCGTTCAGAAAACGCCGAATACATCTACGGCAAGAAGCGCCTGCGGGAGATCGACCGGCGCATCCGCTTCCTCCAGAAGCGCCTGGACACCGCCACCATCGTCACCCCCTCGGAACAGGGCGACCGCTCGAAAGTCTACTTCGGCGCCACCGTCACCCTGGAGGACGAGGACGGAAACCGCAGCACGTACCAGATTGTGGGTTCGGACGAGATCGACGCCTCCGGAGGCCGCATCAGCGTCGAGTCCCCCATGGGGCGCGCACTCCTGCGCAAGAGCCCGGGCGACGCCGTGGAGGTGCGGCGCCCTCGGGGTGAGATTGAGCTCACCCTGGTGGACATCCGCTACGACTAGGACACCCGCCATGCCCCGGACGCCAGAGCCCAGCCCCCATGCTCGCCGCACCTACGCGCGCCTGAGCAGCCTGGACCTGGCCGCGTCCGCGGCCGGGCCCCTGTCGCTCGACGACCTGGGCCTGGACTCCGGCGGTGACCGCGTGAGCCTGGCGTTCGGCACCTACAGCCGCGAGGGCCTGGCGCACGCCCTGAAGGCCTATGGCTTCACACGGCGGCTGGAAGAGCGCGTGGGCCCCGTGGAGCTGCGCCTGTCCTGCCAGGACCCGTTCCTGCCGCGCATCACGCTGCTGAGCCGCCGCTACCACTCGCCCGTCGTGGACCTGTCCCTGCGCCGGGCCCCGGGCTCGGAGGTGGGCTTCACCCACGCGGCCGCGGAGGCCCCGCTGCTCTACGTGGACAGCCTCCTGTTGCAGCACCCCGGCCGGCCCTTCGACTGGAACCGGCCGCCGCTGCCCGGCCAGCTCCACCCCGGCCTCTCCCTGGCGCGCGACCTCCTGGAGCTGTTGCAGCTCATGGGCCGCCGCATCGGCGCGAAAGGCGTGGCGCTGATGCCCGCGACGTTCGCCGCCGCGTGCGTCTACGAGCCGCGCTTCACCTTCGTGGACGGCGCCGCGCAGGGGCACTTCAGCGCCCTTCGCCGCGCGGGCCGCGGCTGGCCCCGCTGGCTCCTGGCATGGGCGGTGGAGCTGGGCTGCATGCGGGACGCGCGAGGACAGCCGGCCCTCTTCAAGCCCACGCCGATGATCAGCCCCCTGTCGCGGCGGCTGGCCCGGCGGCTCGACACGCGCGGCTGGCACGAGGCCCGGCGCTCCCAGGCGAAGCAGGGGCTGTCCCTGGACGAGGAGGCGCTCCAGGCGCGCTTCCCCTGGGCCCGCATGCCCCCCGGCCCCCCGCCCGAGAGGCTGGTGGAGGTCCTCGGGTATGATCCGCTGGCGCCCGCGTCGCCGTACCAGGATGCCGGGGAGTTAGCGCCCGCTCCGCGGCGCACGGCCGCGACGTCCTGAGGGGCGCTGTAGCGTCCTGTTCCGTCGGAGAGGGCCGTGCTGTTTCGGACGGAGGCGCGCGCTTTCAGCCGGGAATGCGGCTGCTGCCCCCTCGTTCGGTGCCTATATTGTGCGGCGTCGGTCATCCTCGGTCGTCGCTCGCCGTCCGCAATCGCACCCGAACCACGTCAGGTCGCGAAGCCCTCGATGCGAAAGAACTTCATCCTCGACACGAACGTCCTCCTCCATGACCCCCGCAGCATCTACGGGTTCAAGGACAACAACGTCATCATCCCCATCTACGTCATCGAGGAGATCGATCAGTTCAAGCGCGACCTCTCCGAGCTGGGACGCAACGCGCGGCTGGTGGCGCGCTACCTGGATTCCTTCCGCGCCGAAGGCTCCTTGAAGGAGGGCGTCCCGCTGCCGCACGGCGGGATGCTCCGCGTGGCCTTCACCGACCGTTCGCTGCCGTCCTCGATGGCGGACAGCAACCTGGTGGACAACCGCATCCTCGCGGTGGCCCTGGACCTGATGGAGACCGAGCCGGACACCCAGGCCGTCTTCATCACCAAGGACACCAACCTGCGCATCCGCGCGGACGCCCTGGGCCTGTCCGCCCAGGACTTCGACACCGAGCGCGTCGAGATCACCGACCTCTACACGGGCTTCACGGAGCTGCTCGTCCCCACGGAGATGGTGGATCAGCTCTACAAGCCCGGCGGCGAGGTGGAGCTGCCGGCCCAGGACCGGCTCTTCCCCAACCAGCTCGTGCTGCTCAAGGACGAGCTCAACCCGTCCCACACCGCCATGGCCCGCTTCCACGGGACCAAGGCCCGGCTCGTGCCGCTCGCGCGCAACAGCAAGGAGGGCACCTGGGGCATCCGGCCGCGCAACATGGAGCAGGCCTTCTGCCTGGACCTGCTGCTCAACGACGACATCAAGCTCGTCACGATTGTCGGCAAGGCGGGCACGGGCAAGACGCTGCTCGCCATCGCCGCGGGCCTGCAGAAGGTGACGGAGGAGGGCCTGTACCACAAGCTGCTGGTCAGCCGTCCCATCTTCCCCCTGGGCCGGGACATCGGCTACCTGCCGGGCAGCGTCGAGGAGAAGCTCAACCCCTGGATGCAGCCCATCTTCGACAACGTCGAGTTCCTCATGAACCTGAGCCGCGCGGACAAGAAGGCCGGGCGCGGCCACCACGAGCTCATCGACCTGGGGCTGATGGAGATCGAGCCGCTCACGTACATCCGCGGGCGCAGCATCCCCAACCAGTTCATCATCGTGGACGAGGCGCAGAACCTCACCCCGCACGAGGTGAAGACCATCCTCACGCGCGTGGGCGACAACACGAAGATCATCCTCACCGGCGACCCGTTCCAGATCGACAACCCCTACGTGGACTCGACGAACAACGGGCTCGTCCACGTGGTCAACCGCTTCAAGAACGAGAAGATCGCCGGCCACATCACCATGGCCAAGGGCGAGCGCAGCATGCTGGCCGAGTTGGCGGCCAACCTGTTGTGAAGCGCCCACGGCCTGTGCCTGATAGAGACGAGTCATGACCCAGGACGGCACCGACAAGCCCGACACCCCCGGCGAGGAGAAGAAGCCCCTCGTCGAGTACCCCTCCGTCTACGAGTACAAGGTGATGGGCAGGGCGACGGTCGAGGAGACGCCCGACTTCGAGGAGCACGTGCGCTCGCTCTTCCGGCGGAAGCTGGGGACGGACGTGTCCCCGGACTCCATCCACGTGCAGCACAGCCGCAAGGGGAAGTTCGTGTCCCTGAGCGTGTCCGTGCTGCTCCTGTCCGAGGAGCAGCGCCGGGCCATCTACGCCGAGCTGCACCAGGACCCACGCATCGTCTACTACCTGTGAGGCAGGCGGTGCGGGGGCGGATGCCCCAGGGCGCCCGGAGCCCGCCGGCGGCTGGAAGTCCGGCCGGGGTGCGTATATGAGGGTGGAATGAGCCCCGCCGAGCATTTCCCGCTGTACCACCCGCCGGGGGCGCAGCGCGCGTTCGGATCCGACGACGCCACGCGCCGCTTCGCCAAGGTGGCCCAGCTCGAGCCGGGCTCCCGCGTGCTGGTGCTCGGCTGTGGCCCCGACGGCGGCGCCGCCATGCTGCTGGCCCAGGAGCTCAAGTGCTCCGTGGTGGCCGTGGACGTGGACGAGGCGCTGGTGTCCCCCGTCCGCGAGCGCGTCCGCGCCCAGGGCCTGTCGGACCGCGTCGAGGTGCGCCGCGTGGCGCCGGACGCGCTGGGCCTGCTGGATGGCCCCTTCCACGGCATCCTCGTGCCGGGGCGCGTGCAGTACCCCTTGGACGTGTCGCTGCGCGTGTTCCGCCCGCTGCTGGGCAAGCGCGGCCGCGTGGGCTTCACCTTCCCGGCGCGCGTGGGCCGCTTCACGCCCAAGTCCGTCCTGGACTTCTGGGAGAACCGCCTGGGCGCGCCGCTCCTCCTGCCGCGCGAGCTGCTCCAGGCCCTGGAGGCCGCCGGCTTCGAGCCGGAGTCCGTGGAGTCGCTGCACGACACGGAGCTGGACGCGTTCTACAAGGAGCTGGAGGCGCACCTGCCGGAAGGTGACGCGCCGGAGAGCGCCGCCTTGCGCGAGGAGCTCGCCCTGCACCGTGAGCACAACCAGCGGCCGGGCGTCAGCTACGCGTTCGCCGTGGGCCGGCGCAAGGAGCCGGGCGAGAAGCCCCCGGCGTCGCGCGACCGCGGCTAGGGCTCGCGTCGGGGCTGCTTCGTGAAGCGTGGGGGAGGGCCGGAGGCTTCGGGCCCTTCGAGCGCCGGAAGCTACTGCACGCCGTTGAAGTCGAGCAGCTCGATGGACTCGGGCGCCACCGACAGCGTGACCTGCTCGCGGTAGCCGGCCGCGTCGCCGCCGATCTGGAAGGGCATGGGGCGCGCGAAGCGGATGGTGACCTCGCGGGCGTGGAAGTCGTGGAGGCCTTCCGGGGACCAGCGGCCGTTCCACAGGCGGGGCAGGTTGGCCAGCACCTGCGTGGGCGTCACCTGGCCCAGGCGCAGCTGCAGGAAGCCCCGGCGGTCATTCGCGTGGGGGAACATGCGGAAGCCGTAGCCGTAGAAGGGCATGGTGCCCGCGGCCGCCATCATCAGCTTGCCCCGGAAGAGCAGCGCGCCCGGCGCGAGCGGCGCGCCCTCGGCCTGCCCCTCCGCGCCCAGGCGCCAGGCCTCCGACGGGCCGTTGACCACCTCGCACTCCACCTGCACGGAGCTGGTGAGGTAGTGCGGCACCGTCTTGAAGGCCACCGCGGAGAAGTAGCCGCCACCGCCGGACATGACCCGCTTGAACATGCCCTTGCCCAGCGACTCCTTCACGGAGATGTAGTCGTTGAGCACCTTGCCATCCACGCCCAGGCCCGCGAAGGGCGCGCGCTGGCCGTCCACCTGCACCAGGTCCATGGTGCGCACGCCCGGGACCTCCGCCGCGCGGGCGCGCACCACGTCGTTGAGGATGCCGTCGCCCCGCGTGCTGGACGCGTTGACGAACGCCGCGATGCCGTTGCCCGTGCCCAGCTTGAGGATGCCGAAGCGCGGCGCGGCCTGGCCGGCGAACTTCCCGCGCGGGCCCACCTGGTGCAGCACCTCGTTGACGAAGCCCATGAAGGTGCCGTCGCCGCCGCCGGTGAAGACCGTGGGGTAGCCCCGCTCCAGCACCGTCTGCGCGATGCGCCGCGCGTCCAGCGGCGAGCGAGACAGGAACAGGTCCTCCTCCGGCACCACGTGCGACAGCAGCTTGACCACCCGGGCGTCCACCTTGCGGGCGTTCGCGTTCAGCAGCACCGCGACCTTCGGCTCGGCGGACGGGAGCGCCGCGGGGGAGCGGCGGAAGTCCGTGGAACGCAGGGGCTGGACCAGCATGGACGACTCCAAAAGGGGCGGGGAGCGGTATGACAGCGATGACGCGGTTCGGACTGTGCACTTTTCTCGCCAACCCCTGACGCGGGGTGTCAGGCGGACAGGTTGAAGTGATTCCGAGGGGTTGAACGGTCCGCTGGTGTCCAAAATGCCCGCCCGGTTGCTACCCCGAGGTGACGGCGGTGTAGAGCGCGTTACGCACCCGTGGCGCGTGGATGGCGTTCCAGTGACGGGCGGCCTGCCAGGGCTGCGCACTGCGCTACGCAGCGGGCGTCATCACCTTTGCGCTGGGTGCCCGGGCCTACGGGGAAACCCGCCCTCGCGTTTGACACGCCAGGGGGGGTGGTTACGTTGGGCATACATCGGGATTTCGTAGGAAAAACGCAGTAATTTCCAGAGGATGGGAACCGTGGGCAAGATTATCGGAATCGACCTGGGCACCACGAACAGCGTGGTGGCGATCATGGAGGGTCGCGAGCCCAAGGTCATCGTCAACGAAGAGGGAGCCCCCACGACGCCTTCGGTGGTCGCGTTCACAAAGGACGGGGAGCGCCTGGTCGGCCAGGTGGCGAAGCGCCAGGCCATCACCAACCCGGAGCAGACCGTCTACTCGGTGAAGCGCTTCATGGGCCGCCGCGCCGAGGAGACGACCGAGGAGGCGAAGCTCGTCCCCTACAAGGTCGTGAAGGGCCCCAACGGCGACGCGCGCGTGGAGATCGCCGGCAAGCAGTACAGCGCGCCGGAGATCAGCGCGCAGGTGCTCCTGAAGCTCAAGCGCGCCGCGGAGAACTACCTGGGTGAGAAGGTGACGGAGGCGGTCATCACCGTCCCTGCGTACTTCAACGACGCCCAGCGCCAGGCCACCAAGGACGCCGGTGAGATCGCCGGCCTCAACGTGCGCCGCATCGTGAACGAGCCCACCGCGGCCGCGCTCGCGTACGGCATGGACAAGAAGAAGGATGAGAAGATCGCCGTCTACGACTTCGGCGGCGGCACCTTCGACGTGTCCATCCTGGAGGTGGGCGAGAGCGTCGTGGACGTGCTCGCGACCAACGGCGACACGCACCTGGGCGGCGACAACATCGACCTGGAGATCATGAACTGGCTGATCAGCGAGTTCAAGAAGGACACCGGGCTCGACGTCAGCAAGGACAAGATGGTCATCCAGCGCCTGAAGGAGGCGGCGGAGAAGGCCAAGATCGAGCTGTCCAGCGCGACGCAGACGGAGATCAACCTGCCGTTCCTCACGGCGGACGCCTCCGGTCCGAAGCACCTGAACGTGAAGCTCACGCGCGCCAAGTTCGAGCAGATGATTGGCCCGCTGGTGGAGCGCTCGCTGGAGCCGTGCCGCAAGTGCCTGAAGGACGCGGGGCTGGACCCCAAGGACCTCAACGAGGTCGTGCTGGTGGGCGGCACCACGCGCATCCCCATGGTGCAGGAGGCGGTGAAGAAGCTGTTCGGCAAGGAGCCCAACCGCTCCGTGAACCCGGACGAGGTCGTGGCGGTGGGCGCCGCGGTGCAGGCGGGCGTGCTCTCCGGCGAGGTGAAGGACATCCTCCTGCTGGACGTGACGCCGCTGTCGCTGGGCGTGGAGACGCTGGGCGGCGTGATGACGAAGCTCATCGAGCGCAACACCACCATCCCCACGCGCAAGTCGGAGACCTTCTCCACGGCGGCGGATGGCCAGACGCAGGTGGAGATCCACGTGCTGCAGGGTGAGCGCGAGATGGCGAGCGACAACCGCAGCCTCGGCCGCTTCCACCTGACGGGCATGCCCCCGGCGCCGCGCGGCGTGCCGCAGATCGAGGTGACGTTCGACATCGACGCGAACGGCATCCTCAACGTCAGCGCGAAGGACAAGGCGACCGGCAAGGAGCAGAAGGTCCAGATCACCCACTCGTCCGGCCTGTCGAAGGACGAGGTCAGCAAGATGGTGGAGGACGCGCGCAGCAACGAGGCCGCGGACAAGGCGCGCCGCGAGCTGGTCGAGGTGAAGAACCAGGCGGAGAGCCAGGCCTACGCCGCGGAGAAGATGCTCAACGAGAACAAGGAGAAGCTCTCCGCTGACTCGGCGAAGGCCCTGGAGGAAGGGGTCGCGGAGCTGAACCGCGTGCGCGAGGGGCAGGACAAGGACGCCATCAAGGCGGCCCTCGAGAAGCTCCAGCAGGCCAGCTACAAGGTGGCCGAGGAGATGTACCGGGCCACCGGCGGCGCGCCGGGCGCCACGCCTCCTCCGGGCGCCGAGCCCTCCGCGGCTCCGGGCTCCAGCGCCCAGCCGTCCGCGAAGGACGACGTGGTGGACGCCGAGTTCCGCCAGTCGTAAGGCCGTGAGCCTCCCGCCGCGCGGCGGGGGCTGAAGTCCCAAGGGCCGGTGCTCCGACGGGGGGCGCCGGCCTTCTTCTTTCTCCGCGCCGGTGGACGGGTGTGCCGGACGCGGGATGAGGGGCGGGAGCAACCCCGCGGATTCACGCGGGACGCGCGTGGCGGAGTCGCTGCAAGGGGCGGGTGGGTTCCTCGCAGTCCACCTCGAAGGTGTTCCGCCATGTCCCGCATCGACTCCCCGTTGTCCGGCCTGCTCCCCGACCTCGCCGCCCCCGAGGGCGCCTCCCTTCCCCTGGCCCCGCGCGCGGAGGTGCCTTCACGGGCGTCGGCCGCGCCGGCCAACTCCGTGGAGGTGTTTCGGGGGACGGGCGGGCCGGCCCCGGCGCCCACGCGGGCGCCGCCGGTGGCGCCCCGGGCGCGGGAGGGCAACGGCTTCGACTTCGGCGTGGGGGGCGCGTTCCCTCCGAAGCCCACGGGCTCCCTGATGGAGCAGCTGAAGCAGGGGGCGCGGCTCTTGGAGCAGACGCAGGTCGCCGCCTTCAGCGTGACGTTGGACAAGGGCCCGGCGATGGATGCCTACGCGCGCACCCTGCTGGCGGGCCTGGACCCGAGCCCGCCCATCGCGGGCGCACCCACGGCGCTCACCGACTACACCAGCACCCTTCCGGGCGTGTCCGCGAAGGAGGCCTTCGAGGCCTTCGTCAGCAACCCGGAGCTGCTCTTCGGCGCGGCGGGCATCTCGCTGCGGCCGGCGGCGAGCGCGCTGACGGACGGCGCCCGGCTGTTCCTGGAGGAGGCGGGGCCGCCGCCGGTGTGGGCCCCCATCACCGTGAAGCTCAACGAGACGGAGCGCGTCGTCCACATCACCACCCTGGACGGCCACCCGCTGCGCGGCACCAATCAGTTCGTCTTCGACGATGATGGCGGCGGAGGCACCCGCATCCGACAGTACTCGGCCTTCCAGGGCAGCTCTCCGGCGACGTCGGTGGGGCTCGCACTGATGGACCCCATCGAACGGCAACACGACATCTGGCGCAGCGTCCACGGACAACTGCATGAGATGCTCAGGCCGCGTTGACATACTGTGCCCACGGGAAGGTGACGCATGACGACGCTCCACACGACGCCGCCGGGACATGACGTGGTCCTCTACGACAGCCACTGCCGCGTGTGCAGCGGCGCGGCGCGGGAGATGCGCAAGCTGGTGGGGGGGCAGGGCACCCAGCTGCTGTCGTTCCGCGACGAGGGCGTCCTGGACGCCTTCCCGGGGGTGAGCTTCGAGCGCTGTGAGAAGGCCATGCAGCTCATCCAGGCGGACGGCCGGGTCCTGGAGGGCGCGGAGGCCATCGTCCGCGCGCTGGGCCGGCGGCCGTTGGGGCGGCTGCTCTACGTGTACTACGTCCCGGGGCTGCGGCAGCTGGCGGACGCGGTGTATGGCGTCGTCGCCCGCTACCGCTTCCGCATCGCGGGTCGCAACTGCCCCGACGGGGCCTGCGCGGTGCACTTCAAATAGGGGGAGGGGCGCGGATAGCATGCGGCCTCCCCCGCATCCTCCTCTGGCCCTTTCGTGACCTCGCCTTCTCCCAACCTGCTGGCCGCCCAGTCCTTTCGCCGCTTCTTCGGAGAGCTGAGGGAGACGTACCTGGAGCGGGAATCGCTGTTCACGCAGATTGAGCTGGCGCTGCTCTGCCGCGAGCACGTGCTGGTGGTGGGGCCGCCCGGGACGGCGAAGAGCGCGGTCGCCAGCGCCGTCCTGGGGCGCATCACCGACGAGGTCTCCGGGCTGCCGTCGCTGTTCTCCAAGCAGATCGCGGAGACGACGCTGCAGACGGACCTCATCGGACCGGTGGACTTCAAGGTCCTCACGGAGACGGGGCGCACGGAGTACCTCACCGACGAGGGCATGCTGGGCGCGGTGCACGCGTTCCTGGACGAGGTCTTCGACGGCCGGGACATGCTGCTGCGCTCCATCCTCAACGTGATGTACGAGCGCGAGCTGAAGCACGGCCACAAGGTGACGGCCGGCCGCACCGAGTGCGTGGTGATGACCAGCAACCGGTACCTCACGGAGGTGCTCGCGCGCTCGCCGGAGCTGCTCCTGGCGTTCGCGGACCGGCTGAGCTTCATCAGCTTCGTGCCCAAGGCCTTCGCCCGGCGGGAGAGCCGGGCCGCCATGCTGCACCGCTTCGTGCACGGGACGCGGCCGGAGCTGCGCGCCACGCTGACGCTCCAGCAACTGGACGTGCTCCAGGACGCGGTGGCCCAGGTGAAGGTGCCCGGCCACGTGCTGGAGGGCGTGGAGATGCTCACGGACGCGCTGGAGCGCGCGCTCGTGGCGCAGGTGTCGAAGCTGCCGGACTACGTGCCCACGAAGTACTTCTCCCAGCGCTCGGTGGTGAAGGCGCTCTGGACGCTGAAGGCGGCGGTGGTGCGCGATCAGATCTACCGCCGTCCGGACCGGCCGCTCGAGGCGACGGTGGAGGACCTGGACGCGCTGCGCTGGTTCTTCCTCCTGGGCGGTCCGCCCGCGGCGGAGGTGGACGCGCTGCTCAAGACGGCGGTGGACCCGCGCGAGCGGGCGCAGCTGGAGATCGTTCGGCTGGAGCAGCGCACCTTCGACGAGGTGCTGGGCAAGGTGCGCCAGGAGCTGGGCGGCGGCGTGGAGCGCGAGGCGACGACGCTCGCGGCCGCCGACGACGTGAACGCCGCGGAGGGCCTGAGCCGCAACTGGCAGGCGGGCGTGGTGTCCACCACCGCGCGCGCCGTGCTGGGCAAGCTGGTGCCCGGGCCGCGCCACGCCCAGAACCGGGCGCCGCTGCTGGCGGCGGCGCGCGCGTTGGTGGCTGCCCTGGAGCAGCGGCTGTCGCGCGGCATGACGGCGGGGCAGGGGGAGGGGCGCGGCGGGGTGGCGCTGCTCATCGCCATCCGTGACGTCCTGGAGCTGAGCCGGGCCGTGCCGGAGCTGCGGCCGGGCTACCCCGCGCTGTGCGAGGCGGCCGCGCGCTTCCTCGCGCAGGCGCTGGAGCTGAGCGCGTCCGCGGCGGAGGGGCTCGCGTTCGAGGACAGCGTGAAGATGGAGTGGCTCGTCGGCCTCGCGGAGAACCTGGAGGAGGAGCTGGGTGTGATGGGCTCGCTGGCGGCGATGCTCGGCGAGGCGGTGCCAGCCCTCCAGGAGCGGCTGCGCGACGCGGACCGGGACACGCGCCGCCGGGTGGTGGCCGCGCTCCGGCGCCGGGTCTCCGCGGCGTTCCCCGCGCAGTCGCCGCGGGGCCGCAAGGATCCGCTGGACGCGCTGTCCGCGGACTCGCGGCGCCTCACCCAGCTGGAGAACGCGCTGACGGCGCTGGACCCCTCGCAGGCGGGGTTGAAGCAGGAGCTGCTCCGGCCGCTGAGCCTGGCGTACGCGCGCGAGGTGCTGGGGGCGACCCCGTTCGAGCGCATCGAGCAGTACGGCCGCGCGGTGCAGGCGGTGGCGGAGAACCTGCGGCGCGAGGGCGTGACGGCGGAGCCGGTGCTCGCCGAGTGCCGGGACCTGATGGAGAACCGCCTCCGGGAGCACGCCCGCGTGCTGTCGCGCGAGGTGGCCAGCCCGCCTCCGGCGCCCAGCGCCGTGCTCAACGGCGACGCGTACACCTACTACCGGGGCGAGCTGTCCGCGCAGGCCCCCGACGGTGAGCTGTCCGCGCTCGTGGGCCTGGACGGCCAGCTGATGGCGGCGCGTCCCCCGACCGCGTCCTCGTTCCTCTCCGACACGGTGCGCGCGGCGGTGGCCGAGGCGGAGCTGTCCTTCCTCCTGTCGCGCATCAAGTACCTGCGCAGCTGGCTCACCCAGCTGCTGACCGCGCTGCCCGCGCCCGAGGCGCTCCACGGCCGCGCCGAAGCGGAGCGCACCTTCGAGCGGCTGGTGCGCAGCCGCTTCCCCCAGCTCACCCTCAAGGAGGGCGAGCTGGTGCGGCTCAAGGCCACGCTGGGCATGCTGGAGGCGCTGCCGGGCGAGCTGGGAGAGCGCGCGCGGAAGCTGTCCGCCCAGCTTCGCGGCATCGACGAGGACTTCGGGCACTTCAGCCGGCAGGTGCTGGAGCGGCGGACCGAGCAGTGAGGGGCCGGGGCTCGCACGGAAGGCGGCGCTGAGACGTGCTGGCGCGTCGGCTCACTCCCCTGCGGCAGCGCCTGGATGCGCTCCGCCAGCCCGCGGTGGCCCGCGGCGGCGCGTGGTCCTGGCCCTTTGGCCGCAAGCTGAAGGGACCGGAGGACCTGGCCCTGCCGGTGCTCGTGGCGCTCGACCGCGAGCTGGACCGCGTGGGCGTCCACACCGCCGCGGATGCCCGGCTGCTGCTCGCGCTGGGCACCCAGCGGGGCAGGGCGGGGGCGCTCGCGCAGGGGCTCGCGGCGCGCGCGAACCAGGCCCTGGAGGAGTACGAGGAGTGCCTCCGCCTCGTGGAGAAGGCGCACCGCGCCGGGGAGATGCCCTCGGGGGCCCTGACCGCGCTGGACCGGGGCTTCGTGCGGCTGGCCCGCGCGGTGAAGGTGGCGGACCTCTTCAGCCGGCCGCTGGACGCGCAGGGCGGTGACGACGCGCCGTTCGAGATCTTCGCGCGCCCGGCGACGACCCGCGAGCGGCCGCCGGCCAACGCGCGCCTGGCCGTCGCGGAGCTGCTGGCCGCCCGGGCGCGGGAAAACGTCGTCGACCTGGTGCAGAAGCGGCGCGACCTGGACCTGGCCCACGAGCTGCTGCTGCGCCTGGGCACGTCGGACGCGGACCGCGCGCGGAGCATGGCGCTGCGCACCGACGTGGCGGAGGCGCGCGAGCGGGTGCGCGAGGTGCCGCCCACGCGCTCCCTGGAGGCGCTGGTGCGCGGCGTGCGGGAGACCGCGCAGAAGGACCCCCGAGGGGCCTACCGGACGTTGCAGGGGCTCTACGAGCGCGCCATCGAGGCGGGGGACTCGGAGCTGGCCTCGGCGGCGCGGCGCGCGCTGACGCCGCTGCTGCCGCCGGAGCGCCGGCTGGCGCGGATGGTGGAGGAGGCGGAGGCGGGCGCGCGGCTCGACTGGCTGGGGGAGGCGGATGCCGAGGCGGAGTCCGGGCGCGAGGCCGAGGCCGCGCCGGACGAGCAGCTCGCGGACCTGGCGTTCTCCCTGAAGCCGGAGCAGCTGGCCACGTTCGACCTGGCGGCGGGGTGCGCGCGCTTCTTCGACGTGGAGGACGCGCTGTCGGAGGAGATCGTCGAGAAGGACACCGCCGCCGCGCGGGCCGTGCCGCGCCAGGTGCCCTATCCGACGCAGACGATGTCCTTCGCCACGACGGGGAGCCTGGACGAGGTCCACCACTTCGTCATCACGGATCCGCGGCGCATCGTCCAGGACCTCGCGGGACACCGGCAGCTCGTGCGCACATACCTGGACGACGCGCCGCCTCCCAAGCCGCGCAAGGTGAAGCGCACCGCCGTGCGCGTCTATGTCTGCGACGCCTCCGGCTCCATGCACGGCGCGCGGGCGCGCTTCCGGGACGCGCTGATCATCGCGGAGCTGAACAACCTGCGCGTGAAGGCGCGGCGCGGGGAGAGCTTCGACCCGCTCTACTTCAGCTTCTTCAACGACGTTCCCACGGAGCTCGCGCGCGTGGACACCGCCGCGGAGGCGACCCGGCAGATCGAGAAGCTCTTCCGCGACTCCCCCGCGGAAGGGCAGACGGACATCTCGCTCGCCCTGCTGTCCGCGTTCGACTCCATCCGCGCCGCGCAGGGGCGCGACCCGTACCTCGCGCGCGCCACGGTGGTGCTGATCACCGACGGGGAGGACCGCGTGGACCTGGACCTCATCCGCCGCACCCGCGCGCCCATGGGGGCCCTGGACATCGCGCTGAGCTTCATCTCGCTGGGGGAGGAGAACCCGGACCTCAAGTCCCTGGTGCTGGAGCAGCGGGCCGCTGGCGGCCGCGCCTTCTACCACCCGCTGTCCGACGAGGAGATCCGCTGGGCGCGCACGGAGTTCGACACGCCCTGGCGCACGCTGCTGCCGCGCGACGTGCCGGCCTCGCTGGAGGCCCTGGAGGCCCTGGCCCCGCACCTGGACGCGCTGGAGGCGGTGGCGGCGGGCCGCGCGCCCGGGACGGGCGTGGCCGTGGAGGCCTCCTTCGACGCGCTCTTTCCTCCCACGCCCGCGGCGCCCACCGTGCCGGAGACGCCCGGCGCGGAGCTGGTGGCGCGGGTCACGGACATCCTGGAGGCGGTGGGCGAGGCCGCGTCGCTCGCCCCCGCGGACCGGCGCGCGACGGAGAGCGTGGTGCTCTTGCAGCACCTGCTGTCCGTCTACGGGCTCACGCCCGCGCGCTACCTGGCCGTCCTGTCCGGCGGCGGGCGCCCGGTGGGCGAGGCGCTGGAACGGGTGCGCCTGCTGTGCCGCCCGTTCGGGTAGGCTTCGAGGCACGCGCCATGTTCGGCTTCCTCAAACGCAAGAAGGCACCTCCGGCGCCCGTGGACCCCCTGGCCACGTTCGACCGGCTCATCGAGGACCTGGAGCGCCAGGCGGCCGAGGTGCGCAGGTCCGCCGCCACGCTGCTGGCCCTCAAGGGGGAGCTCTCCCGCGCCGTGACGCGCTACACGGCCCGCCTGGGCGACATCGCCGGACGGTGCCAGACGGCGCACGACCGGGGCGACGCCAAGGGCGTGGGCGTGCTGGAGCGCGACCGCGTGCAGACCGAGCGCCTGCTGGAGTCCACGCGCGAGTCGCTGCGGCGCGCGGAGCGGGACGCGGAGCTGCTGCTCGGCGCGGCCGGCGAGCTGGGCGAGCGCGTGGCGGACCTGCGCATCGAACGGGAGAGCGCGTCCGCGCGCATGGCCGCGGGCGGCATCGTCACCGAGGCGCTGCGCGAGCAGGTGGAGCGCTTCGACCGGGTGATGGCGCTGGACGCGGCGCGCGACGAGGTGGAGAAGGCGCACGCCCTGGCGGACATCTACCGCGACGAGCACCCGCCCACCGCGGCGCCCGAGCGCGTGAAGTAGGGGAGGGCGCCCTCAGGTCCGCCGCGCCGTCTGGTGCAGCTCCAGCACGATGTTGCCGCCCTTGAAGAGCCGCACCGCGCCGGACGTCTGGCTCACCGTGAGCGCGATGCAGTGGGTGGAGGACGTGATGCCCGCGGAGGCCGCGTGGCGCGCGCCCAGGCCCAGCGGAATCTTCACCGTGTCGTCGTTGGCGGACAGGTAGCGGCCGGCGGCCAGCACCACGCCGTCCTCGCGGATGACGAAGGCGCCGTCCAGCACGGAGAAGTTCTTGATGGCGTCGCGGATCTTCGGGTCGAGCACGTTGCGCTCGGACTCCGACAGGCCCTGGAACGGGTTGATGGTGAGCTGGCGGCTCTTCTCCAGCACGCTCGTGTGGTCGCCAATCGTGATGATGGTTCCGATGGGGTGGCCCTCGAACCCCTCCTGGCCAATCTGCAGCGCCAGTTGGATGAGCGCGTCCACCACCTGCGAGTTGAACTCCTCGCCCAGCTTCACGCCCTCGATGGCCAGCCGGTCATCCAGCGACCCCCCGATGCGCATCTGCATCAGCGTGTCCGGCGCGCGCCCCACCCTGCCCGTCATGCAGAGCACGAGGTCGCCTTCCTTGAACGCCCCCTGGGACAGCGCGGACACGAGCGCCACCTTCACCCGCTCCGTGCGCGAGTAGTCGTACGCGGGGATGACCAGCGCGCGGACCTTCTTGTGCTGGAGGTCCTGCGCCAGCTTGTCCAGCGTCACCGCGTAAACCAGCTTCTTGCGCGCGGGCTTGCCCCGGAGGTCCTCCGGCGCGATGGGCGTGTCGCAGATGTAGAGGAAGTGGTCGACCTCGCTCTTGGCGGCCAGGGAGAGCGCCGAGCGCAAGAATTCCCGATCGAACTTCGTGTTGTCGCTCAAGGGGCTCCTCGTGCACCCACGTTTTGAAGCAGGTCAGCTTGACACTGGCAACTGCATGAATAAAGCTTTCGGGCCCTTTTTTTCGGGGGCAGGCCCCCTCTACCCGTCCCAACGGAGCCGCCGGCTTTGAACCAGAAAGATCTCAAGCGTTACAAGAAGATGCTCGAGGACAGCAAAACGAGCCTGCTCGAAAGCGCGAAGAAGACCCTGGTGGAGGAGTCATCCTTCGACACGGATGACCTGCCTGACGAGATCGACCAGGCCTCCTCCGAGTACAACCAGTCCATGGTCTTCCGCCTGCGGGACCGCGAGAAGTTCCTGCTGCAGAAGATCGAGGGCGCGCTCAAGCGCGTCGAGGACGGCACCTTCGGCATCTGCGAGCGCTGCGAGGAGGACATCTCTCCCAAGCGCCTGGATGCACGTCCGGTGACGACGCTCTGCATCCGCTGCAAGGAGGAGCAGGAGAAGAAGGAGAAGTCCTACGGCTGACGCCGTGGCTTCACCGGGCCGCACGGCGCTCCCATGCCCGTGCGGTCCGCGCCTCACCGGTGGAGCGCGATCGCCTCAGGCCGCCGCGGGCTGGATCTCCACCCGCAGCAGCTGACGGCCGATGAGGAAGTGATCGCCGTTGTCGACGAAGGTCGGCCCCGCGAGCCGGATGAAGGTGCCGTTGGACGAGCCCACGTCGCGCACCATCAGCCGGTCCCCCCGCACCTGTAGCAGCGCATGCCGCCCGGACACGAAGCCGTCCGTGGGGAAGGCGATGTCGCCCTGCTCGCGGCCCAGCAGGTTGTCGCCGTCCTTGAGCGGGAAGGCCGCGCCGCGCAGGCCGCCCTCCAGGAGCTGGATGAGCCGCAGCCGGTAGCCGGGATCCGGGGAGCCCCACACCTGTGTGCCGCCGGGCCCCAGCGCCGCGGTGGGGATGGGCTCCAGCACCAGGCGCTGACGGCCCAGGCGCAGCTCGCCGCCAGCGGGCAGCTCGCGCTCGTTGCGCAGGCGCACGAAGACGCCGTTGGCGCCGCCCACGTCCTCGACGGCCAGGCGGGCGCCGGAGAAGAAGAAGCGCGCCTGCACGGGCATGATGAACGGGTCGTCGGTGAGCGCGATGTCCGCCTGCTGGCCGCAGGTGAGGGTGTCGCGCTGCATGCGCACCAGCGATTCCGGGCCGCCGTCCGCCCGCACCACGCGGATGGACACCTGCGGGCGCGACGAGATGTGCGCCACGGCCATCACCATGGTCCCGGAGCGCAGCGCCGAGCCGCAGGCTCGGCAGACGGTGGCATCCCGGGAATTCTCGGTGTCACAGCGGGGGCAATAGTCCACGGCGTCCATGCGAGCCTCCCTTCTAGCAGGCCCGCGCCGCCTTGGGGGGACGACCGCGCACGGCTTGCTCCCCACCCGAAGGGCATGGTGAAGTCCCGGCCCCACCGACTGGACGCTGACGTGTACTGCCCTTCCTGCGGCGCCGACGCCGAAGACTCCTCCCGCTACTGCCCTGCCTGCGGCGCGACGCTCCTGCGCTCGGCGGAGGGCGGCGACGAATACGTAGGCAAGACGATTGCCTCCAAGTACCGGGTGGAGGCCCTCATCGGCGAGGGCGGCATGGGCAAGGTGTACCGCGCCCGCCAGCTCGCGCTCGACAAGGTGGTGGTGCTGAAGGTGCTGCGCCACACGCTGCTGTCGGACGAGCGCACCGTCGCGCGCTTCCAGCGCGAGGCCAAGGCCGCCAGCCGCCTCAACCACCCCAACTCCATCAGCGTGCTGGACTTCGGTCAGGCCGACGACGGCGCGCTCTTCATCGCGATGGAGTACGTGGCCGGGCAGGACCTGCATCAGATCCTCAGCCGCGAGTGGCCGCTGGGGGAGGCGCGCGTGGTGCGCATCGCCCTCCAGATCCTCAGCGCGCTGTCGGACGCGCACGGCGCGGGCGTCATCCACCGGGACCTGAAGCCCGAGAACATCATGGTGGAGCAGCGCCGCAACGAGCCGGACTTCGTGAAGGTGCTGGACTTCGGCATCGCGAAGATCACCGACTCGCAGGACGAGGGCCCGGCCCTCACGCGCGCGGGCTTCGTGTGCGGCACCCCCGAGTACATGTCGCCGGAGCAGGCGCGGGGCGCGGTGCTGGATCACCGCTCGGACCTGTACGCGGTGGGCGTCATCCTCTACCAGCTGATGACGGGCCTCCTGCCCTTCGAGTCCGACTCGGCGGTGGGCTTCGCCACCAAGCACCTCACCGAGGATCCGCCGCCGCCCACGCGCCGCCGCCCGGACGCGCGCATCTCCCCGGGCATGGAGCGGCTCATCCTCCGCGTCCTGTCCAAGGACCCGGATGACCGGCCGGCCAACGCCGCGGCCTTCAAGGCGGAGCTGCTCGCCGTCGACAAGGAGCGCCGCCGCGGGGGCGCCGCCAGCGAGTCCGGTGGGCGCCGTCCGCAGGCCTCCGGCGTGCTGGCCCCCATCCCGCGCCGCTCCCAGGCCGCGCAGAGCGCCGCGCGCAACGACACGGGCTGGAACGACGTGACGGTGGAGGCCACCGTGCAGGGCCTGTCCCACTCGCGCACCCCGGTCTCCGAGGAATCCACGCTCGCGCCCGAGGGCACCCGGACGGCCGTGCTCGCGCCCGCCTCCAGCGGTGGCGACGGCATCATCCTCTTCTTCAAGGCGCTCACCACGGTGCTGGTGCTGGGGGCGGTGGGCTTCTTCGTCTACTACTTCGGCATTGGCGCCGGCAGCGGCTCCGAGAACGGCGGCTATCAGCTTCCGCAGAACGCGCCCCGGCCCATCAACGCGGGCGCGGACGTGCCGGACTACCAGCGGCAGATCCCCAGCGCCTCGCGCAACGTGGACAAGGCCCGCAAGCTGACGCGGGACGGGGACCGCGACGTGATGGCCGGCGAGCTGGTCCGCGCCACGTCCCTCTACCGCGAGGCCTTCCTCTACAACCCGGAAGCGGAGCTGGCCCTCAAGCTGGGCGAGCTGTACTGGCAGCGCGACAACACGGACGAGGCCCGCGGCTGGTGGGTGCGCCACCTGACCGACATGCCGGACTCTCGCGCGCGCGCGTACATCGAGGTCCGGCTCGGCAGCCCGGTGGCGCGTCCCTCGACGCCCTGACGGGCTCGGGCGCCTGGCCTGGTGGCGCGCCCGGTGAGGCCGGGGCTCCTTCCCGTCAGCCCAGCGTCTCCACCTGCATGACGTGCTGGCCCAGGCGGACGCGGTCGCCCGGACGCAGGGGGCGCTCCGTCGCGGGCGGGATGCGCACGAAGGTGCCCAGGCCGCCGGAGAGGTCGCGCAGCATCGCGCCCGTCGCCGTGGGGCTGAGCTCGCAGTGACGGCCGGCGAGCCCCTCGTCGTTCGGGTACGCCAGGTCGCAGTGCGCCTGCCCGATGGTGAGCAGCGCCGCGGCCGTCACCACCGCGCGGCCCGCGCGACCGCCCATGTGCACCTCTTCCACGCCGTACAGCGCCTGGCCCAGCGGCACGGGCGAGCCGTACGCGGTGGGCCGGCCGGACACGGGCGCGGGGGCCTCCACGCGGCCGGTGAAGCGGAACAGCCGCTGGCCGGCGCTGAAGAGGGCGCGCGGCGCCAGCGGCTCCGTGCCGGCGAAGGTGACGTAGACGCCCGACGCGCTCGACTCGTCGCGCACGAAGAGGGCGCCGTCCTTCACGAGGAAGGTGGCGTGCAGCGGCGACACGAAGACGTCGTCCGGGAAGAGGATGGCGCCGCGCTGGCGGCCCACCACGCAGCCCGTCACCGGCAGCTTGTAGCGCTGGCCGCGCGTCGTCCCGGCGATCACCGCCAGCCCGAAGCGCGAGGCCACTGGCGGAGGACGCGCCGTGGCGCCCGTGGTGGCGGGGGGCGTGCCCGCCGGAACCGGCGCCGTGGCGCCCGTGCCACCCCGGGGCGGCAGCGAGTTGTCCGGCACGGGTGGGGGCGGCCGGGTGTTCGCGGGCGGAATCGCCGGCCCGTAGCCCGCGCGCGGCGGGGCTCCCGCGGCTGGCGGGGCGGCGCGGCGGGCCTCCACCATCAGCCCCTGGGCGGCGGTGGGCGGCGGCGTGCGCGCGGAGGGCTTGAGCCCGGGGGGCACCGCGCTGGGATGCGGAGGCGGCGTGGGTGGGGAGAACACCTCGCCCGGGCGCGTGAAGCTCGCGACGGCGGCGGGACGGCCGGGCCCCGCGGCGGGGGGCGGCGTGCCCGGACGGGCAGGGGGCGTGGCCGCAGGGCGGGGGGCCGGGGCGGCCTCTTGCAGCGCCTGGCCGCACAGCGCGCAGGTGGCCGAGCGTGGCGGGTTGTAACCGTCACAATTCGGGCAGACCACCGGAAGCGCGGACAGCAGAAGCTGAGACATGGGCAGAGGGCCAATCTAGGGGGGCGTGAAACGCCGGGTCAACGAAAGCCTCGGGCGATTCTCCAGGGGTGTCCGGGCCTTGGAACCCGGCGAGCCCCGCGATGTTCCAGGGTAACGTTGCCCCTGCTGTTTGAGGCAGTTACGATTGTCACGCCTCGATGATTCGCCTGAACGACATCCTGCAGCGGGTTGCGTCGTACCACCCGGACCCCGATCTGGACATCATCAAGAAGGCGTACGTCTACTCGGCCAAGGTCCACCAGGGACAACTCCGCAAGTCGGGAGAGCCCTACCTCATCCATCCCCTGGAGGTCGCGGGCATCCTGGCGGAGCTGAAGCTGGACGAGGCGTCCATCGTCACCGGCCTGCTCCACGACACCATCGAGGACACGCTCGCCACCGCGGAGGAGCTCACGGAGCTCTTCGGGCCGGAGGTCGCGCAGCTGGTGGACGGCGTGACGAAGCTGTCCAAGTTCTCCGCGTCCGCGACGCTCTCCCAGGAGGAGAAGCAGGCGGAGAACTTCCGCAAGATGATCATCGCGATGGCGCAGGACATCCGCGTCATCCTCGTGAAGCTGGCGGACCGCACGCACAACATGCGGACGCTGGACCACATGTCCGAGGAGAAGCAGGCCCGCATCGGACAGGAGACGCTGGACATCTACGCGCCCCTGGCCAACCGCCTGGGCATCTCCTGGATCAAGACGGAGCTGGAGGACCTGTCCTTCCGCTACGTGAAGCCGCAGGAGTTCTTCGCGCTGGAGGAGCAGCTCAACAAGCGCAAGAAGGAGCGGGAGAAGTACATCGAGGACACCTGCGACCTGATGCGCGACAAGCTCCAGGAGCGCGGCCTCAAGGGCGACGTCAGCGGGCGCTTCAAGCACGTCTACAGCATCTGGAAGAAGATCAAGTCGCAGGGCATCGACTTCGATCAGATCCACGACATCATCGCGTTCCGCATCATCGCGCCGTCGGTGCCCGCCTGCTACGAGGCGCTGGGCATGGTGCACCAGATGTGGAAGCCGGTGCCCGGGCGCTTCAAGGACTTCATCGCCATCCCGAAGCCCAACATGTACCAGTCCCTGCACACTACGGTGATTGGTCCGTTGAGCGAGCGCGTGGAGGTGCAGATCCGCACCGCGGAGATGCACAAGATCGCGGAGGAGGGCATCGCCGCGCACTGGGCCTACAAGGAAGGCCGCGCGCCCATCTCCAAGGACGACGAGAAGTTCGCCTGGCTGCGCCAGCTGATGGAGTGGCAGCAGGACCTCAAGGACCCCAAGGAGTTCCTGGAGACGGTGAAGGTGGACCTCTTCACCGACGAGGTGTTCGTCTTCACGCCCAAGGGCGACGTGCGCAGCCTGCCGCGCGGCGCGACGCCGGTGGACTTCGCGTACGCCATCCACTCGGACGTGGGCGGCCGGTGCGTGGGCGCCAAGGTGAACGGGAAGATCGTCCCGCTTCGCTACAAGCTGAAGAACGGCGACACGGTGGAGGTGCTCACCAGCCCGCAGGCGCACCCGTCCAAGGACTGGCTCACCTTCGTCAAGACGAGCCGCGCGCAGCAGCGCATCCGCGGCTTCATCAAGCAGCAGCAGCGCGACAAGAGCCTGCAGCTGGGCCGCGAGCTGGTGGATCGCGAGTTCAAGCGCTTCCAGCTCAACTTCAACAAGCTGATGCGCTCCGGCGAGGTGAAGAGGGTCGCCGAGGAGCTGGGCTTCCGCGTCGAGGACGACATGCTGGTCGCCATCGGCTACGGGAAGGTGACGCCGCAGCAGCTGGTGCAGCGCCTGGTGCCGCAGGAGAAGCTGGCGCAGGCGGAGCCGCCCCCGCGTCCCAGCGCGGACAGCGGCGGGGCGGGCCATGGCGCGGGGGCCAACGGCTCCATGCTGCCGGGCCTGTCCCGCATGACGGACCTGGCCAAGCGGCTGGTGGGGCGCAACAACCGCAGCGGCGTCCAGATCGGCGGCGTGGACGACGTGCTCGTGCGCTTCGGGCGCTGTTGTAACCCCGTTCCCGGGGACCCCATCGCGGGGTTCATCACCCGGGGGCGGGGGGTAACGGTGCACACGGTGGGATGTGAGAAGGCCCTGGCCACGGATCCCGAGCGGCGCGTGGACGTGTCCTGGGACGTGAAGGGCGACTTCAAGCGGCCGGTGACGCTGCGCGTGCTGACGGCGGATCGGCCCGGCCTCCTGGCGGACATCACCAACACGTTCTCCAAGAAGAGCGTCAACATCTCCCAGGCCAACTGCCGGGCCACCGGCGACGACCGGGCGGTGAACACCTTCGAGGTCACCATCTCCGACCTCAAGCAGCTGACGGACCTGATGCGCTCCATCGAGCGGTTGACGGGCGTCTACTCCGTCGAGCGAATCTAGGCCGCTCCTGTGCTACAGCGCCCGGCGGACCCGCGGCCCCGCTTCCCCTGGGGGCCGCCTCAACGCGAGGTGTGCTGCATGGCGCGCAAGGCAATCCACTCCGACGACGCCCCCAAGGCGATTGGCCCCTACTCCCAGGCCGTGCAGGTGGACGCCGGGAAGATGACCTTCCTGTCCGGCCAGATTCCCCTGGACCCGAAGACGATGGAGCTCGTCCCCGGGGACGTCGTCGCGCAGGCCGAGCAGGTGATGAAGAACCTCCAGGCCGTGCTCGCCGCCAGCGGCCTGGACTTCAGCCACGTCGTGCGCTGCACCATCTTCCTCACCAACCTGGGTGACTTCGCCAAGGTGAACGAGGTGTACGCCCGCGCCTTCCCCGGCACGCCGCCGGCCCGCGCCACCGTGCAGGTGTCCGCGCTGCCGCGCGGCTCCCAGGTGGAGATCGACGCCATCGCCGTGTCCTGACGCCTCTCCGGACACCCGCTGGAAACACGAAGGCCGCCGGTTCCCGTGGGAGCCGGCGGCCTCGTGTGTTTCAGGGGCGGAGACGGGCTACTTCGCTTCCGCCGCCATCGCCACGCCGGCCTTCTTCAGCTCCTCGTCGATGACCCGCTTGAAGGCATCGAAGGGCTGCGCGCCCACCAGGGGGCGGCCGTTGATGAAGAAGGTGGGCGTGCCGTTGGCGCCCTTGGAGGCACCGTCCGCCATGTCCGCCTCGATCTCCTTGTCGAACTTGTTGGAGTCCAGGGCCGCCTTGAACCTGTTCATGTCCAGCTTCAGCTCCTGGGCGTACTTCTCCAGGCTCTCGCGGTCCAGGGCGCGCTGGTTGGCGAAGAGCTTGTCGTGCATCTCCCAGAACTTGCCCTGCTCGTTCGCGGCCATGGAGGCCTGCGCGGCGAGCTTCGCGTGCTGGTGGAAGGGCAGCGGCTGGTGCTTGAAGGCGAACCTGACCTTGCCCTTGTACTCCTTCTCCACCTGCTCGATGGTCGGCACGGCGCGGCCGCAGAAGGGGCACTCGAAGTCGGACCAGGCGACGATGGTCACGGGCGCGTTCTTCGCGCCGCGCACCGGGGCGTTGCCCAGCTCCACCTTCTGCACCGCCGGCTCGGCGGGCGCCGCGGGGGCGGCCGGCGCGGCGTTGACGTTGTCCTGGTTCAGCTTGGCGTAGAGGTCCTCCGCCTTGGTGCCCGCGGCGAGCGCCTTGTCGGCCTTGGCGATCTCCTGGTCGATGAGGGGCTTGAAGGCCTCGAAGGGCTGCGCGCCGGAGAGGAAGCGGCCGTTGATGAAGAAGGCCGGGGTGCCGTTGGCGCCCACCGCCATGCCCGCGGAGGCGTCCGCCTCCACCTTGGCGGTCGTCTTGCTGGACTCCAGGTCGGCCTTGAACTTGTTCATGTCCAGGCCCAGCTCCTGGGCGTACTTCTCCAGGTCACCGCGCTCCAGGGCGCGCTGGTTGGCGAAGAGCTTGTCGTGCATCTCCCAGAACTTGCCCTGCGCGTGGGCGGCCGTGGCGGCCTGCGCGGCCAGCTTCGCGTGCGAGTGCATGGGCAGCGGCTGGTGGCGGAACACCACGCGCACGTCCTTGCCGTAGGTCTCCTTGATCTTGTTGAGGGTCGGCACCGCGCGGCTGCAGAACGGGCACTCGAAGTCGGACCACTCGACGATGGTCACCTTCGCGCTGGCCGGGCCGAAGACGGGGGAGTCCGCGGGGATCTCGATCTTCTTCGCCGCGGCGGCGGGCTCCGCCTGCTGGCCGGGGCGGGACGGGGCGCGCTCGACGCCCTTCTCGATGATGCGCGCGTACACCTGCGACGGCGCGACGCCGGACTTCACCAGGCCCTCGGCCTTGGCGAGTTCCTCGTCGATGAGGGCCTTGAAGTTCTCGATGGGCTGCGCGCCGGAGAGGAAGCGGCCGTTGATGAAGAAGGCCGGCGTGCCGCTGGCGCCCAGCTGCTGGGCCAGGGCCTGCTCCTTGTCGATGGTGGCGCCCAGGCGGGCATCCGCCATGTCCGCCTTCCACTTCGCCAGGTCCAGGCCGAGCTGCTTGGCGTAGCCCTCCAGGCTCTCCGCATCCAGCTTCTTCTGGTTGGCGAAGAGGAGGTCGTGCATGTCCCAGTACTTGCCCTGCTCACCGGCGGCGAGCGCCGCGAGGGCCGCGGGCCGGGCCTGCGGGTGGAAGGACAGCGGGTTCTGGCGCATCACCACGCGCAGCTTGCTGCCGTAGTCCTTCTGGAGCTGCTGGACGGTGTTGTGCGCGCGGCTGCAGAACGGGCACTGGTAGTCGGAGAACTCCACCAGGGTGACGAGCGCGTTGACGCTGCCCTTCGTCGGGGCGCCGTCGATGGGCACCTTGAAGACGGTGGGGTCCACGGCGCGCGCGGCGGGCTTGTTGGCGCCCTGCGCGACGGAGGGCGTGTTGCCGGCGGTGGGCTTCGAGCCGGTGGCGGCACGGCCGCCAACGAACCCGAGCACCAGGCCGACCAGCAAGGCCACGATGACATTGGGCTTCATGGGTTGGGAATGCTCCTGCGCCATAGGTCCGACTCCGGGCCCCAAGCGGGTGTCTGGGTAGGGAAAGGGCGGGGTACTTAACAGAGGGAATTCCAGACACGCAAGCCGCGATGACCGCCTGCGTCCGCCCGTTATCCAGAGGCCTCGAAGGGTCGGACAACGACGTGGGGAGCGCCAAAATTCCCTCTACGAGCGCATTGGGGATGCGCTTGGGACGTCGCGGATCCGTGAGAGGATGCGCGGCCATGGAAGCCGGTGTGCGCGTGGATACGTCCGGGGCCCTCTGCCCGGTGCCCATCCTGGAGATCGCCAAGGCCATGCGCCGGCTCCCGCCGGGCACGCTGGTGGAGCTGCTCTCCACGGACCGGGGGCTGGAGGCGGATCTGCCCGCGTGGTGCGACGCCACGGGCAACGAGCTGGTCCGCCTGGAGCGCCGCGGCGCCCACTATGTGGGCTGGGTGCGCAAGGCGGGGTGAGCCTCCGTGGGGGGCGGGCCTACAGCAACTGGAGGACGCGGTCCTCCAGGCGGCGGCCGCGGCTGACCCCGAGGATGAGCACCTGGTGCTGGAGGAGGTGGCCGACGGTGCGGCTGATGACCTCCTCGGCCTTGTGGGCCTGGCCGTCGAAGCGCACGCGCAGCACGTCGGTGCCCTCCATGCGCGCGTCGGTGACGCCGGGCAGGGAGGTGATCTCGGGGAGGAGGACGTCGCCCCGGGCGATCTGGACGCGGAACTCGGCGCCCTGGCCGGTGAGCTCGGACATGGTGCCGGCCTGCGCGAGCGAGCCCTTGTCGAGGATGGCGGCGGCGTCGCACAGCTCCTCCAGCTCCTGGAGGTTGTGGCTGGAGACGACCACCGTCTGCGCGCCCTTCATGTCCTTGATGACCTGGCGCACCTGCGCGGCGATGCGTGGATCCAGGCCGGCGGTGGGCTCGTCCAGGAGGACGAGGGGCGGGCGGCCCATCAGGGCCTGGGCCATGGCGGCGCGCTTGGCCATGCCGTGGCTGAGCGCCTGCGTCTGGACCTGCCAGGCCTCCATCAGGCCCACCTTCTCCAGGGCGCCGCGGGCCTCGTGCTCGGGCTGGGGCAGGTCCGACAGGCGGGCCCAGTACGTGAGCAGCGCGCCCACCTCCCAGCCCGGGGGCAGCACCGCGTCCTGGGGCAGGGCGCCCACGCGGCCCTTGAGGGCGCCGGGGGTGGTGGGGGACACGCCCATCACCTGGAGCGAGCCCTCGGACGGGTAGAGGTAGCCGCACATCATGGAGAAGGTGGTCGTCTTGCCGGCGCCGTTGGGGCCGATGAGGCCGAAGATGTCCCCCTTCTGGACCTGGAGGCTCACCGCGTTGACGGCGACCTTGGGGCCGAAGTGCTTGGAGACGTTGTTCAGATGGATGGCCAGGTCGCTCACAGGTCCCTCGCGCGCAGGACGCCGTAGGCGCCGAAGAGGAAGACGGCCGCGAAGGCGGCGTAGGCCGCGCCGCTGACCGCGAACTCGGCGAGCTTCGGGTGCAGCAGGTTGACCGAGTAGTACGACGGGGACAGGTAGCGCAGGAAGCGCAGCACGTTGTCCTCGCCCACGGCGCGCCCCACGGAGTCCATCAGCCAGAAGACGAAGAGCAGGATGAAGTTGAAGACGAGGCTCACCGCGGGGCTGCGGAAGAGGCTGGAGCACAGGGTGGTGAGCGAGACGTACGCCAGGGAGAAGACGATGGTGGCGCTCCAGAACTTCAGGAGGTTGAGCACCAGCACCCCGGCGGCGAAGTCGTCGTTGATGATGCGCGCGTAGATGAAGATGGCCAGGTCGATGATCAGCACCAGCCCCACCAGCAGCGTGGCCTGGCAGAGGAACTTGCCCAGGAGCACCGAGGAGCGGCGCGCGCGCACCGTGAGGTAGCGCATGGAGCGCGGGCCCACTTCGCCGCTCACCTGATCAAAGCCCATCAGCGCGATGTAGGCGGGCAGGAAGAAGAGGGTGATCTTGAAGACGATGAGCACCACGATGGGCACCTGCTCCAGGGCCTCCATCATCGCGGCGTCGTTGTTGGCGAGGAAGCCCAGCACCCCGCGGTGCATCTGCTCCGCGGCCTGCGTGGCGAGCTCCGAGTCCCCGCCGGACTCGGCGAGCTTCGCGTTCAGCTGGGCCTGTAGATCCCGGGTGACGAAGCCCACCACGAGCAGCACCAGCGCGGAGAACATGCTGTAGAGGCCGAGCAGCACGATGGCCCGGCCGCTCTTCATGGCCCGACGCAGCTCGGCTGCCCAGATCACCAATGTCTCTTTGAGTCCGTCCAAGGTGCACAGGACCCTACTGGACCTCCGGGCACCTTCCCAGGTTTCTCGCGGGCGAAGGCGGCAGTCGAGGAGGCAAGCCGTGGACAGCGCGCTCCCAGCGACTAGGATCCGGCGGCCTGCTCCCTGCCCCCCAAGGAGAGCCCCGAAGCATGACGAAGCGCCGCCTCCTCGCCGCCTTGCCGCTGTTCCCCCTCACGCTGCTCCTGGGCGCCTCCGCGCCCGGGACGGACGCGAGCCCCGCGCCGTCACCCGCCGCCCCGTCGGATGCCCAGGCGCTGGCGCGGTCCGTGACCGCGCTGGGAACGGACGCGGGCCCCGTGGGCGCCCGCGCGCTGGTGGAGCAGGTGGAGTCCGAGCAGCGCGCCCAGGTGGCCTCGCCGGACGCAGGGGCCACCGCGGGTGTCGTGCAGGCGCCGGCCGCTGCCCCGCCTGACACCGACGCGCAGCGCCCGGCTGCTCCTTCCGTGGCGGAAGCGGAGGAGCGCGTTCCCGCGCAGGGCCTGGACACGCGCCCGGTGGATGCCCGCGCGCTGGCGGAGGCGCTGGCCGCGAAGGACGCCGCCGCGCTGGAGCCCGGCATGGTGCCTCCGCTGCCGGTGCCCTCGCGTGAGAAGGCTCCGCCGTTCGGCAGGCTCCAGGGGCTGCCCCGCGCGCAGGACCTGGTGGCGCGCGCGAAGCTGGAGGGCAACAAGCTGGTGGTGAAGGGCGGCAAGAGCGCGCCGGATCAGGTGCTCACCATCGACCCCGGCCTCCAGGCGTCCCTCACCAAGATCATGCAGAACTACCAGGTGCCCTACGGCGCCGCGGTGGTGCTGGAGCCCTCCACCGGCCGCGTCCTCGCGATGGCGGAGCACTCGGAGGCGAAGCCGGAGCTGCGCGGGCTGCCCATCCGCGCGGTGTACCCGGCCGCCAGCATCTTCAAGATCGTCACCGGCAGCGCGCTCCTGGAGGCCGGCGTGTCGCCCGACACCGAGGCCTGCTTCCACGGCGGCAAGCGCCGCCTGAGCGAGCGCCAGTTGGAGGACACCGAGCGCGACGGCGCCTGCTATTCGCTGGCGCTGGCCATGGGCAAGAGCGCCAACGTCATCTTCGCCAAGATGACCAGCAAGCACCTGACCGCGGACGCCCTCAAGCGCATGGCGGCGCGCCTGCGCTTCAACCGCGAGATCCCCTTCGCCCAGCCGCTGGACGTGTCGCTCGCGTACATCCCGGAGGACGGCTTCGCGCTCGCCAACACCGGCGCGGGCTTCGGCGACGTGTACCTGTCCCCGCTGCACGGCGCGCTGCTGGCCGCCGTCGCCGCCAACGAGGGCCGCTGGGTGGACCCCGTGCTGGTGGAGCCGGAGCCCTTCATGCCCCTGCCGGAGCCGGAGCCCGTGCTCACCCCCACCGCCGCGCACGAGCTCACCCGGATGCTGGAGGAGACCGTCACCCACGGCACCGCGCGCGGCGTCTTCCGCGAGCGCGGCTTCCAGGTGAAGGACGCGGTGGGCAAGACGGGCACGCTCGCGGACCGCGAGCCCTTCCGGGACTACTCGTGGTTCGTCGGCTTCGCGCCCAAGGACAACCCGCGCGTGGCCGTGGCCGCCCTCATCGTGAACGATCCGAAGTGGCGCATCCGCGGCTCCTACCTGGGCCGCGAGGCCCTGCGCCTGGCGCTGGAGCGCATCCCCGCGCCGGTGGAGCTGACGGCCCCCGCGGGCGCCGCCGGCAAGCACTGACGCCGCGCTCAGGACAGCGGGCGCGCGGTGAGCTTCACCAGCCCCGTGTCCACGAAGCCCTGGAAGAACTTCAGGGCCTCCAGCTCCTGGAGCGGCGACACATGCACGATGGCCGCCACGTCCCGCCGCCCGTTGATGCGCGACAGCAGGTAGCGCTCCGGTGACGTGAGGGGCAGCGTCTTCAGGTGCGCGGGCGTCACCAGCAGCGTCGGCACCCGCGACGGCTCCATCAGCGCCTTGCGCAGCTCCGTGAGCAGCCGCGCCTCCGCGTCGCGCAGCAGCTTCGTGGTGTGCTCGGTGGGCGCGATTTCATGCGCGCGCCGGGCCAGCGCCTCGCCGTCGCGCAGGTTGCCCGCGTCCAGGAAGAGCCGGGCGGCCTGGAGCACCTCGTCGGAGGAGGACTCGGAGCCGATGACGCTGCTCGAGCCCAGGTCGTCCTCGTCGTCCTCCTCCACCACGACGACCGTGTTCGCGCCGGGCTCCGGGGCGGGCAGGGGGGCCTCGTCCGACACCCGCAGCGCGTCCTGGCGGTAGAGCGCGTACAGCCGCTGGTAGAGGAAGAAGTCGGTGGCGTGCAGCGCCAGCGCCATGCCGTCGATGCTGAGGCCCTCCTTCGCGAGCTGCACGATGCGCTCGTCGATGCTTCCGGCCTTGCGGTCCGTCAGCTTGTGCGCGTCCACCTCCAGGCGCACGCGGCCGGAGGGGAAGACCGCGCGGATGGCCTGCCACGCCGTCTCGCGGAACTCGCCCTCGCGGTGCACGTCCAGCAGGTCCACGCTGACCTCCAGGCCCTCCAGCTCCGGGACGACGTCCGTGGGACGGAAGTCGAAGCCGCCCTCCTCCCAGGTGAAGGCATCCAGCAGCATCTCCCGGAACTTGTGGGAGAGCACCTGGCGCACCGTGGCCTCGGACACCGTGCCCGTCATCGTGAGGATCTTCCCCAGGAGGATGTGCGTCTCCGCCTGCGTGGCGAACGCGCGCTCCAGCTGATCCTCCGTGAGGTGGCCCTGGTTGATCAGGAACTGGCCAAAGTATTCGCGCGGCTGGTTGGAGCTGGCGGTGATGACGTTGCCCTCGCGCAGCAAGAGCTGCTTGCGCACGTCTCCCCGCTCCACGTTCAGGGTGCCGGTGGCCCGGCGATTCCCGAGGTGGACGACCAGGTCCTTGAGGGGCATCGTCGAAAAATCACCACACACGCCGCGCATCGAGCGCCCATCCTGCAACGCATGCGAGTCGATATCTACTCGAAACCCCGGTGTTCCCTCTGTGAGAAGGCCCTCGCCGTGGTCGAAGCCGTGCGGTCCCGGCTGCCGTTCGAGCTCTACGTCACCGACATCCTCCAGAGCCCGGACCTCTTCGAGGCCTGGCGTTACGACATCCCCGTGGTCCTCATCGAGGGCGTCCCTGTCTTCAAGTACAGGGTCGACGAGGCGACCCTGGAAGCCCGGATCCGCGAGGTGATGAATGGCATACCCATTGCTAAAACCGTGGGCCAGGATGGGTAACGAAGTGTCCTTCGCTAAGAAATCCGGGGGGATACGAAGGGCTCAGGAGTGACGGGGCTGTAAATCTGGGCGGGCAGGAGGGGTGGTGGGGAAGAAAATGCTGGAAGGGAGGGCGGGGCGGTGGGCGTGAAGCGCAAGCGAGCGGGGAAGTCGGGCCAGCCTCCGACCGTGCTGCTGGTGGAGCCGCGCGCGGAGGACCTGGAGCGCACCCGGGCGCTCCTGGGGGAGGCCGGCTTTCGCGTCGTCCCCCTCACGCGCTTCGATGCGGCGGTGCCCCTGTTCGAGGTGATCCGCCCGGACGCGGTGCTGCTGGCCGCGCAGCCGCCGGACTTCGCGGCGGTGCAGACGGCGCGGCGCCTGCGGCAGGTGGGGCGCGGCACGGTTCCCATGCTGTACCTGGTGGATTCGCACGACCGGGACGCGTGGCGCTTCTGCGTGGAGAAGGGGCAGTGCGTGGACGTGGTGCCGCGCACGGCGGAGGGCGCGGAGCTGTCCCTGAAGCTGCACGCGCAGATGCGGCTGAAGCAGTCGGTGGAGCGCGCGGCGGCCGGGGAGGAGGCCGGCACGGCGCTCGCTCTGCATGATCCGGTGACGGGGCTCTACAACCGGCCGTTCCTCCTGGCCCTCATCGGGCTGGAGGCGCGGCGGACGGAGCGCTACGGCGGGACGTTCTCGGTGGTGGCGGCGGAGGTGACGGGGGGGAGCGCGCTTCGCAAGGAGCACGGCAAGAGCATGGCGGAGCGGCTGCTCGTCTACAGCGCGGTGGTGCTAGGCCAGACGGTGCGCGAGGCCGACGCGGTGGCGCGGGTGGGGGAGTGCGAGTTCGCCATGCTGCTGCCGGGCACTCCCGCGGAGGCGGTGCCGGACGTGCTGGCCCGGGTGGAGGCCCGGTTCGAGGCCGCCCGGTTCCAGATGGAGGGTCGCGTGGTGCGCACGGCGCTGGAGTTGGGGGCGGTGAGCTTCCCGGACACGGTGGGGGCGCCCACCCAGCTCCTGGGCGCGGCGCTCCAGACCTTGAGGCGGACACGCGAGCTACGGCGGGCAGCCTGTCCAGCCCGCCTGATGTCGGTTTGATTCAGTTCACGAGGGTTTGATGCACAGGGCGAGCGGAGGCGAGGGGATGGATCGGATCGCGGTGCTGGTGGTGGATGACGAGGAGTCGGTGCGCACCTTCCTGTCCGAGCTGCTGGGCAGCTCGGGGTACCAGGTGCGCTGCGCGTCGAGCGGGACGCAGGCGCTGGAGATGCTCTCCGGCGGTTCGTTCGACGCGGTCCTCCTGGACGTGGTGATGCCGGAGATGAGCGGCCTGGAGGTGCTCCGGCGCTACCGGAGCACGGGGGGCACGGCCCCGGTCATCGTGTTGAGCGCGCTGTCGGGCGCGGACGACGCGGTGCGGGCGCTGAAGATGGGCGCCTCCGACTATCTGGCGAAGCCCTTTGGCAACGACGAGCTGCAGGACGTGCTCGCGCGCGCCCTGGGGACCCGCGTGCCGGAGCGGCAGGCGTCCGCGCCCGCGCCCCGCGTGGTGATCACGCCCGCGGAGGCCGCGGCGGAGGCCCGCGTGCTCATCTCCACGTCGCCGGCCATGCGCCGCGCGCGCGCGCTGGTGGAGCGCATCGCGGACACGGACGTGCCGGTGCTGCTCCTGGGGGAGTCCGGCACGGGCAAGGAGGTCATCGCCCGGGAGATCCACGCGCGCAGCCAGCGCCATGGCCGGCCGTTCATCAAGGTGAACTGCGCGGCGCTGCCGGGCGAGCTGCTGGAGAGCGAGCTGTTCGGCCACGAGCGGGGCGCGTTCACCGGCGCCACGGCGGAGAAGCCGGGCAAGTTCGAGCTGGCGGATCAGGGCACCATCTTCCTGGACGAGATCGGCGAGATGGCCATCCGCCTCCAGGCGAAGCTGCTCCAGGTGCTCCAGGACGAGGAGTTCTTCCGCGTCGGTGGCAAGAAGAGCGTCCGCGTGGACAGCCGCGTGGTGGTGGCGACGAACCGCGACCTGGAGAAGGAGATCGCGCTCGGCAACTTCCGCGAGGACCTCTACTACCGCCTCAACGTGGTGGCCATCCGCCTGCCGCCCCTGCGCGAGCGCCGCGAGGACGTGGTGCCGCTCACCGACCACTTCCTGAAGCGGTACGGCCGGGGCTTCATGACGAACGTGTCCGAGCTGCCCTCGGAGGTGCTCCACGCGTTCAGCGAGTATGAGTGGCCGGGCAACGTGCGCGAGCTGGAGAACATGGTGCGCCGGCTGTGCGTGCTGAAGGATCCGACCCTGGTGCTGGATGAGATCCACGCCAACGGCCGCGCGCCGGCGAGCGCCCCGTCGCTGCCCACGTCGTTCGGCGGTGGGGACGACTTCATCCCGACCCCGTCGCGCCACGTGGAGGAGGTGGCCCGCGTCTTCGCGGCCCCGCCGACCGTGTCCTCGGCGACGGCGGGCTCCGGCGTGCAGGTGCTGGAGATGCCCGTGCGCGGCGCGTCGCTGACGCCCGCTCCGGTGCTGGATGCCGCGCCGTCCAACGCCGTGACGCCGCAGCGGTACGCGAACCCGTTCGACGCGCCGCAGCCGCCGCCCCCGCCGCCGCCGGCCGGGGAGCTGTCGCTCAAGGACATCGGCAAGCGGGCGGCGATGCTCGCGGAGCGCGAGGCCATCCTCGCGATGCTCCAGCGCACCGCGTGGAACAAGCGCCGCGCGGCGGGCAAGCTGCGCATCAGCTACAAGGCGCTGCTCTACAAGATCAAGGAGTGCGGCATCATCGACCCTCGCGCCAGCGCGGAGTTCTGAGCCGCGCGCAGGGGCTGGGCGTGAAGCCGTGAGGTGACGGCCCTCCTTCCGGATGACGGGAGGAGGGCCGTTCTCTTGGGCCCCGGGCCTTGCGCGGAGCGGGCGTTGCCCGGTATCGCGGAGGCCATGACCGCTCCGCTCCTCCTCCTTGGCTGTGGTTACACGCTCACGCGGCTCGCGGTGGCGGAGGCCCGCGCGGGCCGGGAGGTCCTGGCCACGACCCGGGATGCCTCCCGCCGCTCGGTGCTGGAGGGCGCGGGCGTCCGGGTGCTGTCGATGGAGGCCGCCCTGGCTCGCGCGGAGGGCGCGCACGTCGTGGACTCCGTTCCTCCGGAGGCCGGGCTGGATGCGCGGTTCGCGGAGGCCCTGTCGCGCTCGCGTCCCTCGCGGCTCGTCTACCTGTCCTCCACGGGCGTCTATGGCTCCGCGCGCGGGGACGTGGATGAGGCGACGCCCGTCGACCGGACCTCCGCCGCCTCCCGTGCGCGACTGGACGCGGAGGCGCTCTTCCTCCCCCTGGGCGCGAGCGTGATGCGCATCGCGGGCATCTACGGCCCGGGGCGCGGCACGTCCGGCCGCCTGAAGGCGGGCACGCTGCGCCTCCCGGACTCAGGTGGGGGACGACTCTCGCGCATCCACGTGGATGACCTGGTGGACGCGGTGCGTGTGGTGCTCGAGCGCGGGGGGCCGGGCGAGGTGTACTGCGCGGCCGACCGTCGGCCCGCGACGCAGGAGGAGGCGGCCTCGTGGCTGTGTGAGCGGCTGGGGCTCCCCCTGCCGCCGCGCGTGCCCTTCGAGTCCCTCCATGAGTCCCTGCGCGGCGACCGCGCCATCCGCGCCGCGAAGCTGGAGGCCCTGGGCTGGACGCCTCGGTACCCGGACTTCACCACCGGCTTCCTCGCGGCCATGGAGGAGGAGGCGCGCCAGGGGCAGGGCGTGGGGTGACCTGGCGTCCGCCGCATTCCGGACGCTCGCGGCGCTCGAGCCCCTCCTGTCGGACATGCGGCCAAGGAGCGGGGCCCACGAGCGTTGGGAGGGATAGCAGGGGCCGCGCCACGCCAGACGGCCCCCGGGGGGATGCGCATGTGGATGTCCGTCGTGGTCGCGGTGCTTGTGTCCACGGTCGGCGAGCCCGGGCTGATGGCCCGAGAGAACGCCGAGCCGGGCAGCGCGGAGTGGAGGCTCACCCGCGCCGCGGTGTCCTCGCAGCTGGAAGGCTACGCGGGCGCGACCAGCGTCCAACACGGGGCGTCCATCGACATCCACGCGCGGACCGACGGCAACCACACCGTGCGGTGGGAGCTGTACCGGATGGGCTACTACGACGGCCTGGGGTCCCGGAAGATGGCCACCGGCGGCCCGGTGAACGTCGGGCCCCAGGCAGATCCGGTGCCGGACCCCGCGACGGGGCTGGTGGAGTGCCGCTGGCCCACGTCCTTCACCATCCAGACCCAGGCGACGTGGCCCAGCGGCGTCTACCTGGTCAAGCTCATCCGCGAGGACGGGCTCCAGTCCTACGTCCTCTTCGTGGTGCGCGCGGACGAGCGCAAGGGCGTGGCCCTGGTGCAGATCCCGTTCACCACCTTCCAGGCCTACAACACCTGGGGCGGTGAGAGCCTCTACGTGGACTCGCTGGGCCTCACCGGCGGCCACGCGAAGATCGTCTCCTTCGACCGGCCGTTCGCGGATGGAGGCGGGGCGGGCGAGTACTTCTACTACGTGCACTCCTTCGTCCAGTGGGCCGAGTCCCGCGGCTATGAGCTGTCCTACGTGACGAACGTGGACCTGGACCGCGACCCGTCGCTCGTGCGGGGCCAGAAGCTGTTCATCGCCGTGGGCCACGACGAGTACTGGTCCCGGCCCGCGCGCGCGGCGGTGGAGGCCGCGCTGGCCTCCGGGGTGAACCTGGCGGCGCTCGCGGGCGACACCAGCTTCTGGCTCATCCGCCTGGAGCCCTCGGTCACCGGCCTCCCGTACCGCCGACAGGTCTGTTACAAGGAATGGGCGATGAAGGAGGACCCCCGCGCGGGCTCCAACGTCACCACCGTCCGCTGGCGCGACGCGCCGATCAACGAGCCGGAGAACGGCCTGTTCGGCGTGATGTCGGACTCGTGGGGGCTGGTGGAGCAGCCGTTCGTGGTGACCCACGCGGAGGCCTGGCCCTTCGAGGGGACCGGCCTGGCCAACGGCGACACGCTGCCGTCCGTCGTGGGATACGAGATGGACCGGACCTTCACCAATGGCCGCGCGCCCGCGGGCTTCACGTCGCTGGGCCACTCGCCGGTCATCAGCAACCTGGGCGTGGGCAACTGGCACGACGCCGGGCTGTACACCGCGCCGTCCGGCGCGTTCGTCTTCGCCGTCGGCGGCATCGCGTGGTCGCGCGCCCTGGCGGACCCCGGCTACGCGGACGCCCGGGTGCAGCGCATCACCAGCAACCTCTTCCAGCGCGCGGGCCTCGCGCCCGCGGGCCCGGGGGACACGTTTGGCTCGGAGAAGAGCCGGCCCGTGGACCGCACCGGGCAGGCGGCGGGCGTGGCGCTGTTCGCGGGCGCGCCCTTCCAGGAGGGGCGGGTGGACGGGCCCGCCTCCTCGGCGCGCTTCCGCCGGCCCGTGGGACTGGCCGTGGACGCCTCGGGGAACGTGTTCGTCGCCGACACCGGGAACCACGTGGTGCGGATGATCGCCAACGACGCGGCGCGGACGGTGTCCACCCTCGCGGGCACCGGCGTCGCGGGCGTGGGCGAGGGCCCGGGCGCGAGCGCCGCGCTGCGCTCCCCGCAGGCCATCGCCGTGGGGCCGGACTCGAGCCTGTATGTGGCTGACACCGGCAACCACCGCATCGTGCGCATCGCGCGGGACAGCCGCTGGACGGTGAGCACCTTCGCCGGCTCCCGCGACGGGCGCTCCGGCAACGCCGAGGGCGTGGGGACCGCCGCGCGCTTCTCCACGCCCAGCGCGCTGGCCTTCTCCGGGAACGACCTCTACGTCGTGGACACCTTCAACCACCGGCTGGGCCGGGTGACGCCGGACGGGCGGGTCACCACCGTCGTCGGGAAGCGGGGCGCGGGCAGCACCGACGGCGCCGGAGCCCAGGCGCGCTTCAAGCGTCCCACGGGCCTCGCCGTGGGGGGCGGCGCGCTGTGGGTGGTGGACACCGGCAACCGGGCGGTGCGCCGCGTGGCGCTCGACGGCGCCTTCACCACCTCCACGCCCGTGGGCAACGGCGCGGGGGGCTTCGCGGACGGCGCGGGCAGCTCGGCGCGCTTCATGCCGCTGCTGGGCGCGGCGTGGGACAACGGCCAGCTGCTCCTGACGGACACTGGCAACGCGCGCATCCGCGCGGTGGTGGACGGCCGGGCGCGCACGTTCGCGGGCACCGGCGCGCACGGCGCGAAGGATGGCGCCGCGGACAAGGCCACCTTCAGCCTGCCCACCGGCATCGCCCGGCTGCCGGATGGCACCGTGCTGGTGGTGGAGCAGGGCGCCTCCACGGTGCGCAGGCTCACGCGAGAGGGGGGAGGCGGGCCGGTCACCGGGCCCATCCCCATCATCTCCGGAGGGCCGTTCTCCAGCGCCCAGGCGCCCTACGACGTCTTCCTGGACGGCACGCTCACCCGGACGGCGGAGCCCGGCGGGTGGATCCAACGCTTCCAATGGAACTTCGGGGACGGCACCCAGGCCGAGGTGGGCTACTCCATCCACCGCTTCCAGTCCCCCGGCCGCTACACCGTCACCCTCACCGCGACGGACGGCAAGGGCGTGAGCGCGTCCGCGACGCAGGTGGTGACCGTGGGCGTGCCCGCGGCCCCCGGTGGCACCGGACGCTAGTCGGCGGCCTCCGCCCGCAGGAGCTGTTGCAGGTCGAGCTCCGACCAGTCCAGCTCCTGCTCCACCTGCTGGAACGCCGCGTCGCCGATGGTGCCGTTCGCCCGGAGCTCCGCCAGCTTCCTCCGTCCCGCGGCCATCGCGGCGCGCACCGTCCGCGCGTCCTCCGTGGGCGGGCCCCAGGGCGCGCTGGGGCTCCCCGTGCCCGTGAGGGTGTGCTCGTCCAGGAGCTGCCGCGCGCGCCGCAGCTGCAGCTCGTACCGGCGCAGCACCAGGGCCGCCATCTCCGAGCCCGGGGCGTCCCGCGTGGCCTCCAGCCCCGCGCGCAGCGTCTCCACGCGGGCGAGCCGCACTTCGTGGTCCACCTCGCCGTCGTCGCCCAGCTTCAGCCGCGACATCAGGGGCCGGAGCGTCATTCCCTGCACCACGAGCGTCCCCAGCACCACGGAGAAGGACGTGAAGAGGATGAGGTCCCGGTAGGGGAAGGCGGCGGCCCCCTCGTGGCCCGTGGGCAGCGCCAGCGCCGCCGCGAGCGTCACGATGCCCCGCATCCCGCACCAGCCCACCAGCACGGCCGCGCCCGGCGAGAGCGTGACGAGGTTGGAGCTCGACTTGCGCTGCCGCCAGCGGTTGAACGCCGCCGCCCCCAGCACCCAGGCGAAGCGCGCGAGGATGGCCGCGCCCGTCACCACCGCCGCGATGGCCGCGGACTCCAGCCACGTCGCCCGGTCGAAGCGCGCGACGATGGGCTTCAGCTGGAAGCCCACGAGCACGAAGGCCAGCACGTTCAACACGAACGTCGCCACCTCCCACACCGCGTAGGACGGGATGCGGATCCGCGCGGGGGTCATGATCGACGCCTGGCGGGAGATGGTCATCGCGTAGACCACCGTGGTCAGGATGCCGGACAGGTGCAGCCGCTCCGCGAGGATCCACACCGCGAACGTGCTGCCGAACTGGGTGATGACCGCCGTGGACACGTCCTCCACGCTGGCGTTGATGCGCAGGCTCACCCGCGACAGCACGACGCCCAGCAGGGCGCTGCCCGCCGTGACGACGAGCAGCGTGGGCACCGCGCTCCAGCCCAGCACGCCGCCCGCGGCCACGGTCCCCAGCGCGAGCCGGTAGATGAGCAGGGCGCTCGCGTCGTTGAACAGGCTCTCTCCCTCCAGGATGACCAGCAGCCGGTGCGGGGGCTTCAGCTGCTTGAGCACCGCCGTGGCCGCCGCCGCGTCCGGGGGCGCGACGATGGCGCCCAGCGCGATGGCCGCGGCCCAGGGCATCGCCGGCACCTTCCACTTCACCGCCACCGCGACGGCGACGACCGTGACCCCCACCGCCCCCAGCGCCAGGCCCGCCACCGGCCGCCAGTTCGCTCGCAGATCGCGCGGAGAGGCGTCGAAGGCCGCGTCCAGCAGCACCGGCGCGACGAACAGGGTGAGCGCCAGCTCCGGATCCAACACCAGCTCCGGGCTGCCCGGCACGAGCGCCAGCACCGCCCCGGCGAGCGCCACCAGCGCCGGGTAGGGCGTGCCCATCCGCCGGGACAGCGCCGCCAGCCCCGCGCCGCCCAGCAGCAGCGCGATGACGATCTCGAACACCAGCATGATGACCTCGGGGCGCAGCCCGCCGTGGAGTCCCGGCGACCTAGCCCAGGAGGGGGCGCCGGGGACAGTGGTGAGTTCCGGACGGCGGAACCGGCTGTCGGCTGGGAGGCGGCCCGCGTCATCAGCGGAACGCGATGGGTGCCATCAGCCGGGAAGGGGGGCCGCCTTTGCGACGCGCTGGCCCCCGGTGACAGGCTTGCGCCTTCGGGCCGTGTGGAAGCGCCCGGCCCTGATGCGAACCTTGCCCCCTGGGGGAACTGAAGATGTCCAGGTCGTTGCTGTTGGCGGCGTTCAACGAGGGCGTCCACCGTTCCATGGCCGGCAACCACGAGGCCGCCGTCCAGTCGTTCAACCAGGTCCTCGCCGTGGATCCGCGCCACTTCCCCGCGCTCACCGCGAAGGCCTCCGCCCTCAAGCAGCTGGGGCGCCTCGACGAGGCCCTGGAGGGCTTCCAGCGCGCCATCGAGCTGGACCCCTCCGCCGCGGACCCCCACCGCGAGGCCGCGCTCTGTCAGCTGGAGCTGGGCGAGCCGGAGGCCGCTTCGCTCCTGATGAACCGGGCCATCCAGCTCAACCCCACCTCCGGCTACCGCGAGGCCGCCGCCGTCGAGGTCTACCACCTGGGGAACGCGCTGCTGACCCAGGGCCGGCGGCCGGACAAGGCCCGCTACCGGCTGGCCCGCCAGGTCTTCGAGCTGGCGCTGGAGCTGTCGCCGGCCTACGTGGGGGCGGCCAAGGCCCTGGCGGACGTCTGGGAGCACCTGGGCGACCCTGCCCAGCGGGAGCACTACACCCAGCTGGCGACCCGGCTGCGCCCCGCCTCCTCCTGAGGCGGCCCGCGTCCATTTCCAGACGAATGCGGAGGGAAAGGGCGGGGTGCCGGTGTTGAATGCCGAAGCGGCCCCCCCACCAGGAGAACCCCTCGCATGATCGTGATGCTCGAACCGGATTCCCCCGAATCCGTCGTGAACGCCGTCCTCCAGCTCGCTTCGCAGTACGAGGGCGTCACCCCGCGTGCCCACGTGGTCCAGGGGGCCGAGTCCACCATCACGGAGCTGTACCTGCTGGGCTCCACCGCGCAGGTGCCGCTGGAGCCCTTCCAGCAGCTGCCCGGCGTGCGCCAGGTGGTCCGCGTCTCGCAGAAGTACCGCATCATCGGGCGGCACGGCGGTCAGCGCGGCACGGCGGGCTTCGAGTACAACGGCGTCACCTTCGACGACGACTCGGTGAACCTCTTCGCGGGCCTGTGCGCGGTGGACTCGCTGGAGAGCGTGGACGCGATGATGGCGGCGCTCGCCCGCTGCGGCATCACCACCACGCGCATGGGGGCGTACAAGCCGCGCACCAACCCGTATGAGTTCCAGGGCCTGGGCGCCAGGTGCCTGCCCTGGGTCTTCGAGTCCGCGGGCAAGCACGGCATCAAGGTCATCGCGATGGAGGTGACGCACCCGCGCCACATCGACGAGATCCACGACGCGCTGAAGAAGGCGGGCACCGCCACGGGCGTGATGCTCCAGGTGGGCACGCGCAACGCGCAGAACTTCGAGCTGCTCAAGGTGATTGGCCAGCAGCGCACCTTCCCGGTGCTCTTCAAGCGCGGCATGGGCATCACGCTGGAGGAGTCCCTCAACGCGTGCGAGTACGTGGCGAGCGAGGGCAACCCGAAGATCGTCTTCTGCCTGCGCGGCGTGAAGACGCACCTGGGCGACCCGCACCGCAACATGGTGGACTTCGCGCACGTGCCGGTGGTGCGCCGGCTCACGCGCATGCCGGTGTGCGTGGACCCGTCGCACGCGATTGGCCGCGCGGAGGCCCCGCCGGACGGGCTGCCGGACATCTTCCACGCCATTGGCCAGGGGCTCATCGCGGGCGCGTCCATGGTGCTGGTGGACTTCCACCCGACGCCGGAGAAGGCGCTGTGCGACGGGCCGCAGGCGCTGCGCCTGGAGCAGCTGGCCGCGCTCCAGCGCTACACGCAGATCGTCCGCACCGCGTACACGGAGGCCGTGCGCAACGGCGACGGGACGCAGCCCGCCGCCGCTCCGGCCAGGGCCGTCAGTCGCTGAGCGCGTAGCTGCCCAGGACCCGGAGCGACGTGCAGGCGCTCCGGGCCTCGTCCAGGGCGGCCCTCACCGGCGCGGAGTCCCCCGCGCCGTCCACGTCCAGGCACCAGCGGTAGTCCCACGCGCGGGCGCCGCCGGGCCGGGACTCCAGCCGGGCGACGTTCACCCCGTGGGCGGCGAAGGCGGTGAGCACGCCCGCGAGCGCGCCGGGGCCGTTGTCGAGCGTCAGCACCACGGACGTCTTCCACCGCGAGCCCAGGTTCGGAGGCACCGCCGGGCCCACCGCGAGGAAGCGGGTGGCGTTGTCCGGCGAGTCCGCGATGTCCTCGGCGAGCACGCTGAGCCCGTAGCGCTCCGCGGCCGCCCGGCTGGCGATGGCCGCGGTGCCCTCCAGCGCCTCCTGCGCCACGCGCCGCGCCGCCACGGCGGTGTTCGCCTCGGGGACGGGCTCCAGGTGGTGGCTTCGCAGCCAGGCTCCGCACTGCGCCAGCGCCTGGGGATGCGACAGCGCGCGCGTGAGGCCCTCCAGCGCGCGGCCCGGCGGCGCGAGCAGGCAGTGGCGCACGCGCAGGCGCAGCTCGCCGGAGAGGCGCGGGGTGAACTCCAGCAGCAGGTCCACCACCTCCGCCACGGGGCCGGCGAGCGCGCTCTCCATGGGCACCACGCCGCCGTCCACCGAGCCCCGGGCCACGGCCTCGAAGACGGCGCGGAAGGTGGGGCAGGGGATGGGGGTCACGGCGGCGCCGAAGAGGGCGCCCGTGGCCTCGTCGCCGAACGCGCCGCGCTCACCCTGGAAGGCGATGCGGCGGGGGGCGGCGTCAGCCATCGGCGGGCTCCGCGCGCGGGTACGTGCCCAGCACGCGCAGCGACGACGTGAGCGGGCGCAGGTCCTCCAGCGCCGCCGTCACCGCGGCGGACGCGGCGTGGCCCTCCACGTCCAGGTAGAAGCGGTACTTCCAGGGCGCGCCGGGGATGGGGCGCGACTCCAGCTTGGAGAGGTTCACCCCGCGCTGCGTGAGCCGCTGGAGGACCTGGCCCAGCGCGCCCGGGCGGTGCTCCAGCACCACCAGGAGCGACGTCTTGCACGGCACTTCCGGCGCGAGCGGCGTGGGCTGGCGCGCCACCTCCACGAAGCGGGTGAAGTCCGCGCCGGCGGGTTGCAGGGTGCTGGCGAGCACCACGAGCCCGAAGCGGCCCGCCGCGGATTCGCTGGCGATGGCGGCCACGGTCGGGTCGTTGCGGTCCGCGACCATCTGCGCGGAGATGGCGGTGTCCGGCCCCGACACGGCGCGGGCCCAGGGGACGTGGGTGCGCAGGAAGTCCTCGCACTGCGCCAGCGCCTGCGGATGGGAGAGCACCTCGCGCAGGTCCTCCACCTTCGCGCCCTTCACGCCCAGCAGCCGGTGGTCCACCTGGCTCACCACCTCGCCGGTGATGACGGCGTCGCCCGCGGCGAGCACGTCGTACGTCTCGTTCATGCTGCCCGCGGTGGTGTTCTCGATGGGCAGGAGCAGCAGGTCCTGCTCGCCCTGCTTGAGGGCCTCCACGGCCTGGCGGGCGGAGTCGAAGCCGGTGAGGAGCACGCCGCCCGGACGGTGGCCATAGCGCTGCCGGGCGGCCAGGTGGCTGTAGGAGCCCTCGACGCCCAGGTACCCCACGCGCAGGGGCGTGGTGTCCAGCCGGGTGACCAGGGCCTGCTGGCGGGCCACGGACATGTCCAGGATGACGCGGTAGAGGCGCTCGACCTCGTGCGGATCCAGGCCGCGCTCCGCTGCCCGGCCGCGCAGCCTGCGCAGGAGCAGGTCCTCGCGTTGCGGGTCCCGGAAGGGCCAGGCCGTCACCAGCTTGGCGCGCGCCACGTCGTCCGCCAGGGCCATGCGCCGCTGGAGGGCATCGAGGATGTCCTCGTCGATGCGTTCGATTCGCGTCCGCAGGCTCTCCAGGGAGGGGATGTCCGCCATTGCGGGAACATAACAACTCGCGTCGAGGGAGCGGACCTCCCTGGTGGGGCCCTCACATTCCCAGGCGGCGCGTGAGGTCGTGGGGGACCGGGTAGACGGACTCCCTCGGCAAGAGGCGCGTGGCCTGGTCCGCGCGGCCCTCGTCCAGGTGCTTGCGCAGCTTCTGGACCAGGGGGGTGAGGTCGGTGATGGAGACGGTCCAGTCGTCCACGAAGCGCTGGATGACGGCGCGGCTCAGGCCCACCTGGATGCTGTCGTGGGGCAGGCTCGCGCCGCGCAGCGTCCGCTCCGGGTCCCACTGGACGTGGACGGGCGCGGCGTCGAAGGCCTTGCGCCACGCGTCCGGCGAGCCGTGGGCGCGGGGCTCATGGCCGGTGAGGACGGCGGAGGCCAGCGCCTCCTCCCAGCCGGAGCGCTTGATGCGCACCGCGAGCGTGCGCTCCTGGCCGCTCTTCCGGCCCCAGTTGGACCGGTGCATGAGCCACAGGAAGCTGGGCTTGATCCACGTCATCCGGCCCACGGAGAACGGCGGGCCGAACTTCTGCTGCTTCACGGCCACGTCGGCGATGGCGTCCGGGTAGGCCTGGTACATCACGATGGTGGCGCGGTCGAAGTCGGCGCGGACTTCGCGGGCGGCGCTCATGAGCGGGCCCTGGGTTTGGGCTTGGGCCTGGCGGCGGTCTTCGGCAACCGCGTCTTGCCCATCTCGAGGACGCGCTCGAAGTGCTCGAAGGAAATGGGCGTCACGCTGAGGCGGCTGCGGGTGAGCAGCGGGAAGTCCTTGAGGGCGGGCGTGGCCTTGAGGGTGGCGAGCGTCACCGGCGCGGTGAAGGCGACCACGGGGCCCACGTCCACGGAGGCCCAGTCCTCGCCGGGGGCGGTGGGGTCCGGGCCCGGGTTCGAGAGGACGCGCGCCACGCCGACGACGGCCTTGTCCTCATTGGAGTGGTAGTAGAGGCACAGGTCCCCGGGCGTCATGGCCCGGATGTTGTTGCGCGCCTCGAAGCTGCGCACGCCCGTCCACTCCGTCCTGCCGTCCTCCTCCAGCTTCGCGTACGCGTAGACGGAGGGCTCGCTCTTGATCAACCAGTACCGCGGAGTCGCCATGGCGGCGCACCCTAGCGCAGGGCGCTCAGTAGTCCACGCTCCACAGCCCCACCGTTCCGTCTCCCTGCCCCCAGGCAATCGAGCGACCATCCGGTGAGAAGACCGCGTCGCTCGTCTGAAGGTCATTATTGTCGCCGTGTCTGAACACCCTCTCTCCCGTGTCGAACCGGTGGATGGCGAAGCCCCGGCCATCACCGCCTGCGGCTAGCAGGTCCCCCGCTGGGCTAAAATCGAGGTTGCTGGGGAGGCAGTGGAAGCCCGTGAGAGTCTTGGTGATGCGTCGCTCCCTCACATCGACCACCTCGACCTCGTTCGCGTTTCCACCCACGACCAGCAATGGTTGCGACGGGTGAAACGCCACGCTCCAGCCGAGAGGCACCTTTAACGGCAGATAGGTGGGGCTGGTGCTCTTCTCCAAATCCCAGAGCCACAGACCCGCAGGTGTCCCGTCATAGGGCGTAGCGACCATTGCGACATGACGCTCATTGGGAGAGAATGCGCAGGCATTGATCATAGCGGGAATATTGATGCCGTTAAGGCTTCGCATCAATCGCCAGTCTTTCAGGCTCCACAGTTGCGCTCCACTCTCTTCCAGCAGAACCAGCGCCATGCCTTGCCCGCTGACGCCAAAGCCTGAAACGGCGGAGGGCAATGCTTCCTCATGCCGAAGCCCTCCATCTTCGAGAGATATCGCCATGATTCGATACCGCCACGGCATGGCGGCGTCCGCGACAGGCTCGCCAATCGCCACGATGCTACCGTCGCGGAGGAAGCTTGGCTTGAAATCAGCCAGGGGAAATTCGCTCTCAATCTCGTCCTCGCTGCTGAGATGCTTCCACCAGCGCAGCCGCGAACTGCTCGTGTTCCATGCGAACAGGTGATCACCCGCCAGCGCGAAGCCAAGGTGTTGTCTCCCAGTGAAAGGGGTTCGAGGTAAACCCAGTTGCCGAAAGCGCGTCAGGCGAGCGGCGTTGTCCACGGTGATGACAGGCGGAAGGGGATTCATGCTCACTCCATGCTTCAAAGCTACCGCTGCGTCAAGCGCCACGGGAAGCGGAGGCGCGAAACGCGCCCCCGCCGCCTTGGGTCATGGACTCAGGTCCACGTGGCTCGCATCACCCCAGACTTTCAGCAGTATGTCTCGCTCTTTGAGGGTTAAATCTCTGGCGAAGGCATTCTTCGATTTGGCCATCATTGCTTGGCGGAACCACGTATTGAGGCCGTTCCTGGCTTCATTCGTTCCTTGCGGGACCAGGGCATTGGCGTCGGTCAATTTGCAGGCAATCGCCTCGTCCGACCAGTCGCCGGGGACCTTCGACACTTCCTTCTTGAGGTGGATCCGAGGACGCGCCTGAGTGCCCTGAGGGGCGATGCGAATGATGGAGCCATCCACATGGGTCCAGACCTCCTGCGCTGCGGTGGAGGACTTCTTGACGAAGCCCTTCTGCGTTAGAAGCAACTCCACCTCTGGCAGGATCATCCCCTTCATCGGAGGCAGGGTGCGTACAGTGCCTCCCAGGTTCTTCACGAAGAGCGCCTCGTGAACGGCTGGACTCCATGGCCAGTTGAGGTTCAGAGTGGTGACCTTCTGCATTGCGCCGCCGCCCACAGAAGGGGCGAAGGTGGTGATGAACGTATCCCCATAGGTGTCCGCGAGGTGTTTGATCTGCTTCCCGGTGAGTTCCTCCAGATGGGAGAGCGCACTCTCCCCCAGCCGGGTCCGCAGCAGGCGGGCCTCGGTAGCTCCCAGGTCCACCACCAGATTGTCCAGGATGCGGCCAACGCGCCCCGCGACGGGGGCCACAGCCATGACGCCGTGCCAGAAGGCGCCGCTTCCGATGACGACACCCAGGCCTGAAGCAATCCGTTCCTCCGCTGAGAGTTCCTCGCCGCCTGGTATGCAGAACTTCTTGCCGGTCACAGCCTCGCACAGGTCGAGGACGTCTCCCACCGGCGTAAAGCCAACCGCGAACCTGCTAACTTCCACTGCCGCCGTGGCAATGGAGTTCGTGAGCCGCGTGAGTTCCGCCAGGGCGGAGAGGTCCACGCTGAAGATGGACGCGGCAGCCCCTTGCAGCATCGCGTTGATGGTGTCGAGAATCAGCTGTTCCTCGGGTGACATCGTTGAGTCCCAGCCTGACAGTGCATCCTTCAGGGCCGTGGCCGCCTGGGGCGTCCGGGCCATGAGCACGGAATCCAGCCGGACGCGGATGTTCACGGGGATGGGACTATCCAGGAACCAGCCCGACTCATCCATGAAGTTGCGCACGTAGTTCGCCACCCCATGGCGGGCGTTGAGGAATGCTCCCCACTCCTCAGTCGAAACCGCGGCCCGGGCTTCGAGTGAGCGTTGCATGGCTGCCACGTTGGTGCGCCAAGCGCGAACAGTGCTCAGGAAGCCCATCCGGTCCTGGCTGGCTGTATTCCCCATTTGTTGCTGGAGACGGCTCAGGACCTGCTGTGCATATACGGCATAGAAGTCGTGTTCGGGAGCGAAGTCCTCATTGGGCTCGACTTCAGGAACCGTGACGTCCTGAACGTCGTCCAGGCCGTTGCCCGGCTCAAAGTGGTCAGGGGAACTCAGGTCATGGCCCGCTTGCGCTACGGCGGCTTCCACCAGGGAAGTGGCTTCGTCCACGTGCAGACCCAACTCCGCGGTGATGCGGGCGATCTCCGCGCGAAGCTGCTCGATGTTCTTCTTGAGGTCCGCCACGAGCGCCACGAGTGCCTGTCGTGTTGCAGTGGGCACATCTGGATAGCGCCGGAGGAGTGTGTCGAGCTCCGCTGCGGTCAGTTCGTCGAATCCCTTCTGGAGCAGCGTTTCAAGCTCGGCTTCGAGGTTATCGAGCCGGGCCTGCTGAGCCCCCAGGTCGGCGATCTGATTCGCGTTGCCTAGGAGCTTGTTGCGGTCCTCGTTGATGGCCCGCTCAAGCGCATCGATTCTATCCGCCAGACCAGGATTCAGGTCGCGCAATCCGAAGCTGACATTGGTCTTTCCGCTGTAAGCGACGCCTTGACGCTCAATGGCGAAAAGCGGGAGGGGCGGGTGACCGGCTCGGTGGAGCTTGACGAGCTCCGAGGTCACAGTTCCCTCGCTGCCGCCTTGAGTGTCGACGCTGAATTTAAAGGTATTGTTGCCCGGCCTCAGCAGCACCGAATCAAACGACGCATGAAAGGCGTTGTAGCGGTCGTTGTTCCGAGCAACTCGGAACATGTTGGGGATGGTATAGGTTGGCAGTGGGAGCTGGTTGATGGAGAAGATGGGCTCTCCTTCATTGACAAGCTGAGCGCTGTTGTTGCTGCCCTTTGAGCCTACGTATGAGATTGTTTCCCAAACAATGTCAAAGCCTTCCGCGTGAGCTGATGGTGCAATGCAGAAGGCAAGCATCAGCAACAATGAGGACTTCCGCATTGGAAGAGTCAGTGCGTGCAGGGAGCCGGCGAACGAGCATTTCATCAAGCACCTCACATCCCGTCCGACACACGCAGGGCAGCGTCATGGACCGTGGTGGCAGCCTTGAGCTGGCCTGCGGTTGTCAGAGTCTCCACTTCAGCCAACATCGCTGCTGGCACATTTCCCGCCTGACGCATCATCGCCACGTTGAGTCGCAGCGTGCCGGGGAGCGTGGACGTCCTCCAGGTCTTGGCGCGAGCGAAGTCCCGTCTCATGGCGGTACATCCTGCCTCTCGCCAGGAACGGGTCCCCGCCGCAGGGGGCTCGCATGCGGGTTCGAACTGGAGGTACGACTCCATCTGGTCGAACTTCTCCGATAGGAATGACAGCTTCAGCACCGTGCTCTTTGGCGCCAGTTGCCAGAGCTGAGTGCTCCGGGTGCTCACGTCACTCAAGAATCGTTGGGATGCGGTGAGGAAGGCCTCATCCGCCAGCGCCTGCCGGGTGGCCTGATTCGCCTCCAATGCGATGAGTGCGTCACGCCGTTGCTTCATCCCCTCCAGCAGCCGATCCACGGTGGTTAGCGTCTTGTGTATGCGGGCCTCGCAGTATCCCTCGATGCCTTCCATCATCTTTCGTTCCCCAACTACTAGATCACCTAGTTGCAGACCGTGCTTTTGGATGAACTCGCGATGAGGTGTCAGGCTCGCCGCGTAGTCTTCCTGCGTTTGGGCCAGTTGGTAACGCAGCCTCCTGGCATCCATGATCAAGGCACTCGCCACTGTGCTTTCGTGATGGGCGAGGTCAGCTGCCGCGAGCAGCGCGGTCTCAAGCCCTTGGAGGTCCGCCATCGACCCCTGGGCGGCCAGAGCCTGAAGGGCGGTGACGGAGTTGGCTTCGGTGCTCCTGTACGCCTCGAACTGTCCCACAAGTGACACGATCTTTGGACTCAGGGCCTCCAGCGAGGCTCGAGCCTCGGCGACCACCAAGTCCAGCTGGGTCATGCCTGCCTTGACCTCCGCTTCTTCCATCACGACAGGATCCCTGTAAGCACTGGCCTGCATTTTGACCTGTGTCTCCACGTTCTTGGTGATCGTGCTCAATCGCTCCGTCCCTTCGGCGATGAGCAGTATTTGCTGATTGTAACGGACCTTTCGCTCCTCTGAATGAAGGAACAGACTCCGATGTAGCGTTTCGGCGCTCTGCTGGGTGGTTTTTAGGAAATCAATGACTTGGTTCTGTGCCTCAAGCCAAGCCACAATCTCAGCGGTGGAGGCGTTCGCTTCCGGAGACGTGGCCCACACCTGAATGGGCTGGTAGCGGCAGGTGAGATCTGCACCGCATTGATTGATCTGATCGCTGAGAATCTGATCGTAGACCCCTTGAGGAGTTTGCGGCGGACGGTCGCAAACATGACGGTCATGATGTCCCGGGCGTATGGCGCAGAACATGGGGATGTAGTCCGTCGTGCGTTGTTTCTGGGTGTTCACCTGTATTTCTTTCGGGCGCGACTCCTGTGCGCAGCCCAGTCCCAAGGTCGCGACGAGCGCGGCTTTGAGCCATCTGAGATAAGTATTTGATTCCATGCTTTTTGTTTTGCTGTTGTGCGGGGATGTGTCGAGCATCAGGGCAGCCAGGGTGCGAGTTGTGCCAGTGCCAGTGATTTCTTGTTCTTGAGCCGGATGGCCTCGGTCTTCGCGGCCTCGTAGAGCTGGGCGTAGTCCGGGGGATTTTCGCCCTGGTGAGCGAGGATCGCGTTCAGCCGTGCCAGGATCTCAGCCGCGCCCGGGCCGAGGTGATCCTCCAGGGTCATGACGGTTCCGTCCGGGCGCTGCCAGTCCTCGGGCTGGCCGAGCACCCAGAGCGAGCTGTGGAGGCGCAGCAGTGCTAGGCGCTCCTCGAACGACAGGTCCCCGCAGTCGAGGATCATCGATTCCATGGGTCAAGTCCCGAATCTTGTGTAGTTGGTTCGGAGGGGGTTCGGGGGAGGGAGGCTCCTTGGCGGTATCAAGCAGCGGCAGTGTCAGGGGGTGATTTCAGCAGAGACATGTCGAGGTAGCGGCGGT
>NZ_JAYESI010000033.1:0-90292 GCF_041903675.1 Corallococcus sp. RDP092CA
ATGCTCGCGCATCCGCGCACCGTCCTCGTCATGGCCCCTCACTTCAACTGGCTCCTCGGCTTCTCCAACAGCAGCAGCGCTACGGATGATCAACCCTCCTCATGCTGCGATGAGGGGATCCCTCAGGCTATACGGAGCTCTACAAGGAAGGGACGCTCTTCCAGGGCACGCCCACCCAGGAGGGGGAGTCATGAAGACGAAGGTCCTGCTGGCTCCGAAGGAAGACATCCAGTTGCAGTCCCTGGTGTCCACGCGCCGGGCCGATGACACGTTCTTCGGCACCTACCTGGCGACGATGACCAGCCGGCGCATCTTCGCCGAGGACGCGGACGGCACGCTCCTCTTCAACTTCTACTTGAAAGACATTGCCCGCGCGGAGGTGCGCGAGAGCTTCTGGAAGGGAGACGGCGTCCGGCTCCTCCTCCAGGATGGCAATGACTTCGTCTTCAAGCTGATGAAGGACGCCATCTACGAGGACTCGGGCGCCGCCCGGCGGTGGGTGAGCACCATCAACCAGGTGTTGCTCATCTGGCGAAACCCGGCGGCCAGCCGTTAGGCCTTGCCGGACGGACGCAGGTGGCGCGAGGCGGAAGAAAGCGCCGCGCGCCACCCGCCTTCCAGCGTCTAGCACTCCAGGTTGGCGCCGGGGCTCACGCCGAGCAGGCCGCAGAAGTACTTGTACGCGTCCACGCGGCTCTTCACCTGCGCGGGGTTGCGGCCGTTGCACTCCAGCGAGCCGTTGATGGTGCGGATGGTCTCACCGAAGCCCGCGCCGTTCACGATGGCGTTGTGCGCCGTCATGGAGCCCGCGCCCGTCTGCGTGGTCCAGAACCAGAAGCCCGAGCGCCACGCGGCGTTCGCGTCCTGTGCCAGCAGGTCCGGGTTCGCCTGGAGCGGTAGCCCCAGCGCGTTGCCCGCAGCGCAGTAGTTGCCGTTCCACGACAGCTGCATGGGGCCGCGTCCGAAGTACCGCTTGCCGGGCGCGCAGCTGCACCCCGGAGGACCCCAGGACGTGTCGCAGTAGTCGCCCTTGTTGATCTCCTCGACGTAAACGAGCCCGCCCGTCTCGTGTGACACGTTGGCCAGGAAGGCGGCCACCTCGCGCTTGCGCGTGTCGGTGTCACCCGTGGTCGCCAGGCCCGGGAAGGTGTTCGCGGCGGCGATGAGCGCGTCGTAGGTGTAGAAGCCGTTGCGGCTGGGGAACATGGTGTTGAACGTGTCGCGGGTGAGGATGCCCGCGAAGCCCGTGCCGCCGCCTCCACCGCCGCCGGACACCAGGTCGAACGTCCAGCGCTGGTTGTCGCGGTCCGGATAGAAGGGGTACTGGACGATGAGCGTGCCGTTGTCCGGCGAGCCCCACGACAGGTCCATGGCCATGCCCGTGTGGCGCGGGTGGAAGCTGAACTGCACGCCGCCCCGGTTGATGAACTGGAACTGCTGGTTGGCGCCGTCCACGTAGGTCCACTGGTGGAGGACGGCGTTCTCCGCGGTGCTGACCTCCTTGATGTCCAGGGCCTTGCCGCTGTTGACGTTGATGATCTTGTAGAACCCGCCCGACGTGGGCGAGATGTGGAACTTCTGCGCGTTGGTGCCGTTGCAGTCCCACTGCTGCACCTTCGCGCCGTCGGCCGTGCTGGAGGACGCCACGTCGATGCACTTGTTCGTCCGCACCGAGCGGATGACGTAGTCGCCCTCCGTGATGGTGGACACGACGGCCGCGCTCTCCACCTGGCCCACGGCCCCTGGCGCGTCCTCTCCGGCCTCGGGCCCCGAACAGCCGGCCAGCGCGCCCACGACTCCCAGCAACGACAGACCGCGGATCATCCCCTTGTGGCTCATGACGTCTCCCGTAGATACCGCCAGCAGGTGAAGGAACTCCCAGGAGGTGAATCCGAACCTCCATGGTGACTTTGTTCTTTTGAAGAACAAAGTCGTGGGGCTTCATGCCATTGAGCATGGTATCCAGTCAATCCGGGGAGTGCACAGAGGCGTCAGTTGAACAGGAGGGAGAATGGCCTCGCGCGCGCGGGGGTGGCCCTGGCCAAGCTGCGGCGCCAGTTCGTCCCCCGTGTCACCCCGGAGGCCCCTCATGCCCAAGTCGATTGGCGGCTCCCCCTTCAAGGCGACGTCGCTGCCGAAGTCTCCGCCCGCCACCACCCCCCAGGCGCCGAACACCGTCTCCACGCCTTCCACGAGCACCGCGAGCACGAGCAAGAAGCGCCCGCTGGACGCCTCGGACGCGGCGGCGGCGTCGGCGCCGGACAAGCTGGCGAAGACTGACGTGAAGGACAACACGACGGAGGCCCGGCTGAAGCGGGCGAAGCTTCGCGAGGACCGTCGTCAGCGGACGCGGTGGGCTCGTCGAGCGGTCGCAGCGGCTTCGTGGGCACCGCGCAGGGCTTCCAGAGGCTGGATCCGAAGACGGCCGGCAAGCAGCGGGTGGAGACGCCCTTCGGCCCGGTGAACGCGAGCAAGTTCCCCACGTCCGACCCGGCCTTCAAGATCACCACGCAGGCGAAGAAGGACTACGGCAACAAGGCGGTGGGGCAAAAGTACTCGGACCTGGTGGGGGCGTTGAAGGCCGGGGGCAAGAGCGACAAGGACATCGCCACGGACCTGCTCGACAGCCTGGACGGCAAGGCCCCGCAGCACCTCACGGACGACAAGTCGAAGAACGCCGCCGCCAAGCTCCTGGCCATCATGAACGTGTCCGAGCCCATGCGCGTCGGGGGCTCCGGCAAGGCGGGGCGCGCGACGCTGCGCATGGTGCAGGCCGGGGAGATCAGCCTGGAGCAGGCCTTCACGGGGAAGACGCCCACGTTCCCCATGGCGGACAAGCCGGACTACATGCGCCGCGCGGTGAACTACGACGACAAGAAGATGCGCAAGCCGCCGGAGCCGCCGACGGAGTTCAGCAAGGTCGGCGGCTACATGTCCGACAGCAGCGACGACGAGTCCTGAGCCGCCGCCTCACAGGCGCTGTAGGAGGCGCTCCGTGAAGAGGTACGCGTCCCCCGGCCACCGCGCGGACACGTAGCGCCCGTCCTCCACCACGAAGGCGGGCGCGTGGTCCGTCGCGGTGCCGCGCTTGGACAGGACGCGGGGGCCGCGCTCGAAGTGGCTGGGGTCCGCGAGCGCGGCGACGACCTCCTCCTCCACGTAGGCGGGGTAGGTCCGGTAGTAGCGCCCCAGCTTCCACGCCGTCAGCAGGTACGCGGAGCGCTCCATGTACCTGGGCAGGCAGGTGGTGCGCGTGCCGTGGAGCACGCTCCTGCCGGTGGCGGGGTCCTTGGTGCGCGCCAGCACCAGCACGCCATGGCAGATGGCCGCCACGGGGCGCTGGAGCGCCCAGAACGCCGCCACCTTCGCCTGGAGCAGCCCGCTGCCCAGGTACTGCCGCATGCCCGGCGCGTGGCCTCCGGGTAGCAGGAGCGCGTCGAAGTCCGACGGCGTCACCGCGTCCCAGGTGAGGGGCTTCTGGAAGGCCTCCGTGAGCGTGAGGTCGCCATAGAAGCGCTTGGGCTCCGGATCCGCGCCCAGCTTCCCGAAGAGCACGCCGGTGAGCAGCAGCGGATCCGCCGCGGGCATGTGGCCCTTCTCCGTGGCGAACACGACGTCATGGCCCGCGTCGGTGAGCATGCGCCAGGGCACGGCCACCTCGGTGACGTCGAAGTCATGGTCGGGCAGCGGGACGAGGATGCGGCGGGCGGAGGCCATGCGGTCAGTCTTTCTTGGGGCCCTGGCGCTGACAAGCGGGCATCAGGAACCGCGCTCGACCTCCATACGGTAGCCCACTCCGCGCACGGTCTGGATGGAGAAGCGGGACGCGCTGGTCCACTTGAGCTTGCGCTTCAGGCTGGAGACGAAGTTGTCCACGGTGTGCGGGTCCACCACCACGTCCGTGCCCCAGACCGCGTCCAGGATCTCGTCGCGCTTGAGCGCCCGCTCGCGCTCCTTGAGGAAGAAGGCCAGCAGGTCGAACTCCTTGCGCGTCAGCTCCACCTCCATGCCTTCGGGCAGCTCCACCCGCCGCCGGTCCAGGTCCACGCTGTAGCCCGCGAAGCGCAGGACCTTCACGGGGGCCACGCCGCCGCGCCTCAGGTGGGCGCCCACTCGCGCGAGCAGCTCGCGCAGCCGGTAGGGCTTGCCCAGATAGTCCTGCGCGCCGGACTCGAAGCCGCGCACCACGTCCTCCTCCAGCGTGCGCGCGGTGAGCATCAGCACCGGCACGCCCACGCCTTCCTCTCGCAGCGAGCGGCAGAGCGCGTAGCCGTCTCCGTCCGGGAGCATCACGTCCAGGAGGATGAGCTGGAAGTCGCGGCGGGAGAGCTGCTCGCGCGCCTCCTTCACCGTGGCGGCCTCCTCCACGGCGTAGCCGCCCTGGTGCTCCAGGTTGTCGCGCAGCGCGAGCCGCAGGTTCGGGTCGTCCTCCACGACGAGGACGGTGGGGGCGGCGGGGGTCATGCGGTGCTCCGGGCCTCGGGCCGGTACTCGGGGAGGGTCAGCTCGAAGGTGGTGCCTTCAGGGCCGGAGGCCGCCACGCGCAGCGTGCCTCCGTGCAGCCGGGCGATCTTCCGGCACAGCGCGAGCCCCAGCCCGCTGCCGGGCACCTCGCGGCCGTCGCGGCCGGACAGCCGGTAGAACTCGCCGAAGACGCGCTCCCACTCGGCCTCCGGGATGCCGGTGCCGTTGTCCGTGAAGCGCACGCGCCCTCCGGGCAGCGTCTGGACCTGGAGCCGCACGGGGCTGCGCGTGTTGTACGCACAGGCATTGCGCGCCAGGTTCGTCAGCAGGAGCCGCAACAGCTGGGCGTCCGCGTTCAGCTCGCGCGCGTCCACGTCCGCGGTCAGCTCCACCGGCACCGGAGCGCTGGACTCCAGGTCCCGGCGCAGCTGGGAGACCAGCTCGTCCAGCCGCACCGGCGCGAGCCTCGGCACCCAGCGCCCCTTGTCGATGCGGTTGAAGGACAGCAGGTTCTCCACCAGGAAGCCCAGCCCGTCCGCCTCGCGGATGATGCGCGCGGGGTAGTCCTTCGCGTCCGCGCCCTCCGCCACCCGCCACTCCAGCGTCTCCGCGAGCAGGCGGATGGAGGCCAGCGGCGTGCGCAGCTCGTGCGACACCGTGGCCACGAAGTCGCTCTTGAGCTCCAGGAAGCGGTACTTGCGCTGCTGCGCCACGAAGGCCAGCGCCGCGATGATCAGCGCCAGCGCCGCGCACAGCGCCAGCATCAGCGTCTTGAGCCGGTAGCGGCCCTCCAGCGCCTCCTCGCCCCGCGCCCAGGCGGACGCCTCCACCGCCACGGGCAGCGACGCCAGCGACATCACGGGCGCATCCCCCGGCAGGGTCACGCGCCCGTCCGCCTCCAGCAGGCCGCGCTCGCGCATCTCGCGGGTGAGCCCCGCCAGCAGGCCGGGCAGGTCCAGCGCCAGCCCGCGCACGTCCGCGCCCTGGAGCGGCTCCAGGTACCAGCCGGGCCGGACCAGCACCGGCTCCAGCACGGCCTCCGGGAGGGGCAGCGGCGACGCGGTCAGCTCGCGAGCACGGGCCTCGAAGTCCTCCACCGGCACGCCCACGCGCAGGGAGAGCGCCGCCACCCTTCCGCGCAGGAAGTCGAAGTCCTCCGGCGTGAAGCGCGAGCGCTTGAGCAGCAGCAACCGCTGCAACCCCTCCAGCCGCCCTCCGCCCTGTCCATCCAGGAGCCCGTCGCGCACCAGGGCCCGCATCAGGTCCGGCATCACGTCGCCCCGCGCCGCCACGTCCTCCAGCACCACCAGCAGCGAGGGCAGGTCCCGCGTGGACGCGAGCACGAAGCGGGCGCGGTGCTGGAGCAGCGCCATCAACGACAGCAGCGTGGCCTTCCGGTCCTTCGCCTTCAGCGCCTGCTCCACCAGCGCCATCCGCGCCAGCCGCTCCTTCCACGGGCCCTCGTCCTCGTCCGCGACCTCCGTGCCCGCCCGCAGCCGCGCGTAGCGGTCCTTCGCGGGCGAGTCCCCGGCCGTGTCGAACAGCGCCAGCCGGGGCAGGACCTGCTCCCCCTGCTCCCGCAGGTACAGCCCCGGCGTGGCCACCAGCGGATCCTCCTTCGCCGCCGCCAGCGTGCCGCGCGCGCCCTCCAGGCCTTCGCGCAGCGCCTGCCCCAGCGAGGCGCGCGCGTACTGCTCCAGGGCCTCGCGCCGGGAGCGCAGCGAGGCCCGCGCATCCTCGCGCTCGGCGGCGAAGATGCGGTGGAGATACCCCAGGCCGACCCCGAGCCCGGCGAGGCCGAGCACGAGGGCGACGAGGGTGGGCAGCAGCCTGCGCGGCATCCGGAGGTTCCTACTTGAGGGTGGGGACGCGGTCGGCGTCCATGGTGCGCACCGGCGCGAAGGACTCGAAGCGGTCCTCGCGGCGGTCCAGCTTCTTCGCCAGCCGGATGAGCCCGCCCAGCTCCACCACGTCCGCACGGGCCTTCAGCGGCGTGCCCAGCTCCTCCCACAGCGACGCGAGCGCGTCGTAGGTGAGCGGGCGCGCCCAGTAGGAGCCGCGCAGCTTCTCCGCGAAGGCGGCGGCGACGTAGGACAGGCGGGTGGGGGACGCGGCCTGCTCATAGGCGGGACGCAGGAGCGTCACGGGCATCGCCTTCTCGATGAGGCGCGAGCTGCCGCCCTCCGGGGCCTTGTAGCGGATCCGCAGCGTGCCGAAGTTCGTCTGGGACGGGTCGCGCAGCTTCACCTCGTAGAGGGCGGTGACGGCGTGGCCCGCGCCCACTTCACCCGCGTCCACGCGGTCGTCGTTGAACTGCTGCCGCGTGAGCAGCCGGTTCTCGTAGCCGATGAGGCGGTAGCGGGACACCGTCTTGCGGTCGAACTCCACCTGGAGCTTCACGTCCTTGGCCACCACCTGGAGCGTGCCGGTGAGGTTCTGCACGAAGATGCGGCGGGCCTCCTCCAGCTTGTCCACGTAGGTGTAGTTGCCTTCGCCCACCTGGGCCAGCCGCTCCATCAGCGCGTCGTTGTAGTTGCCCATGCCGAAGCCCACGGTGGACAGGGTGATGCCCGCCGCCGCCTGCTCCTTCACGCGCTCCCAGATGCCGTCCGCCTGGGTGATGCCGTTGTTCGCCACGCCGTCCGAGCAGAGGATGACGCGGTTGATGCCGCCCTCGAGCATGTGGCTCGCGGCCAGCGAGTAGCCCAGCTCCATGCCCGCCTGCGCGTTGGTGGACCCCTCGGACTGGACGCTGTCGATGGCGCTCAGGATGGTGGCCCTCTGCGTGGCGTTGGTGGGGGCGAGCACCTGATGGGCGGTGGTGCCGTAGACGACGATGGACACCCAGTCCCGCTCATCCAGCGCGTCCACCAGCAGGCGCAGCGAGCGCTTCACCAGGCCCAGCCGGTTCTCCATGGCCATGGAGCCGGACACGTCGATGACGAAGACCAGGTGCCCTGGCTTTCGCGCCGCGCGGCGCACGTCGCGCGCCTTCACGCCGATGTGCACCACCTGGTAGCCCTTGCGGGCGGGGGAGGGGAAGCCCTCCACGTTCACGCTGAAGGGCGCGTCCGGGGCGTTGGCGTAGCCATAGTCGAAGGTGTTGACGAACTCCTCCACACGCACGGCCTGCTCGTCCGGAAGCGCGCCGCGCTCCAGGTAGGCGCGCGCCAGCGTGTACGACGCCGTGTCGGTGTCCACGGAGAAGGTGGAGAAGCGCTCCTCCTCGGTGTCCACCGTGGGGTTCACGCCGTAGCCCTTGAAGTACATGTCGAAGAAGCGCTGGTTCTTCGGGGCCACGGTCCGCTCCGGCGCGGGCTGGGGCGTGGGGACCGCCGAGGCCTGAGGCGCGCGGTACACCGGCTGCGGCGTGCCGTCCGCGACGAAGATGTGCATGTACGGCAGGGCCCAGGACGGGGCGCGCGCGCGGTCGTTGGTGCTGTTCGGGTCTCCGTCGCCGGACGGCGCCAGCTCCGCCAGGGACTCGAACTCGCGCTTCCCGCCGTTCTTGATCACCGGGCGCATCTCCGCGAGGCGCTTGACGAACTCCTGGTCGATGTTGACGCCCTGGCTCGTCGAGCCGACGTCGGTCGTTGGTGGGGCGCCAACGATGGTCGTCGCCGAGAGGCTCCCAGGGAGCAGCTCCACGTTCACGCGGATGGTGCGGTTGGGCAGCAACTGGAGCTCGGGGCGGGCGTAGACATGGAACGCCTCCAGTTCGAACCGCAGGGTGTACGTGCCCGCCGGAAGCTGGGGGATGCGGTAGTCTCCATTCGCGTCCGTGACGACCGTCTGTTCGCCCACCAGGCTCGGTGAGGTCGCGGTGACGACCACGTCCGGCAGGGGCTTCTTGGTTTCAATGTCAGTCACCGTGCCGACGATGACGCTCGTGGCGGCGGCGCCCGCGTCTGGCTGGGCCAGCACGGGCCCGGCGGGCATCATCAAGAGCAGCGGCAGGGTGCTTCTCAGGAGGGATTTCAGCATGGACCACCTCTCGCGCATCAGGGTGGAGCCATCATCCAGATGCGCCCCGCATCGAACCGCACGGAGGGCTCGTCTCCTCATCATCGTTTCATCATGGCGGGAAATCGCGCCGGGGGCGGGGTGTCTGCTTGGAGCGGCCGTCCAGGACCAGCGCAGCTGGCGCAGCGCCGCCGCTGGCCCACGGGGCGTGGCCCCGTGCATGGGCTCGTACGACCATCCGCTCTCGGATTTCCTCGCCTCGGGCTTCCTCTTCTAGTCCCGCCTTGGCCCTGGGTGGTATGCCCTGGGGCATCCCATGGCGCCGCGCACCACGACCCTCGAGCTGCACAAGGAAGAGATGAAGTTCTCCGCGGGGCACTTCACCATCTTCTCCGCCACGCACCGCGAGAACCTGCATGGGCACAACTTCTCCGTCTACGTCGCGCTGACGGGGGAGGTGGCCGACGACGGCCTGCTCTCGGACTACGGTCCGCTCAAGCAGGCCATCATCGCCCGCTGCAAGGCCTGGAACGAGACCTTCTTCCTGCCGGACCGCTCCCCGCACCTGCGGCTGGAGCGGGACGCGCAGGGCAACCACGTGGCGCACTTCAACGGCGAGGAGCTGCGCTTCCTCGCGCGCGACGTGACGGTGCTCCCCGTGGCCAACGTGTCGCTGGAGGAGCTGGCGCGCGTCTTCGGCGAGGGGCTGGTGGGCGACGGCAGCGGGATGGCGCGCGACCACATCACGCAGCTGGTGGTGAAGTGCGCTTCGGGCCCAGGCCAGTGGGCCTCCTGGGAGTGGAGGCGGGATGTCTGATCAGGTCCTCATCACCGGCGCCAGCCGGGGCATCGGCCGGGCGGCGGCGGCGCGCTTCCGCGAGGAGGGCTGGCGCGTCATCAACGTGTCGCGCGGCCCGTGCGGCGTGCCGGGCGTCGTCAACGTGCCGGTGGACCTGGCCGTGCCGGGCTGGGAGCCCGCGGTGGAGCAGGCGCTGCGCGACGGCGCCGGCCAGGGGCGCCTGTGCGTGGTGCACAACGCCGCCCTCTATGAGCACGACGACGCGCTGACCATGGACGCGGACCACCTGCGCCGCGTGCTGGAGGTCAACGTGGTGGCCCCGCTGGTGCTCAACCGCCTGGCGCGGCCGCTGCTCAGCCCTGGCTCGTCCCTGCTCTACGTGGCGTCCACGCTGGGGGAGAAGGCCGTGAAGGGCGTGGCGTCCTACGTGACGACCAAGCACGCGCTCATCGGGATGATGCGGGCCACCTGCCAGGACCTGGTGGGGACGCGGATCCACACCGCCGCCGTCTGCCCTGGCTTCACGGACACGGAGATGCTCCGCGAGCACATGGGCGCGGACCCCGCCGTCCGGGCGGGCGTGGCGGCGATGTCGACGTTCGGGCGGCTCATCGCGCCCGAGGAGATCGCCAACGTGCTCTACCTCTGCGCCACCACCCCGGTCCTGAATGGCGCGGTCATCCACGCCAACCTGGGCCAGGTAGAGCGCTGAGCGCTGATTCAGCCCTCCGCGGCGTAGACGGTGCACGAGGACGTGCAGGTCTCCGCCACGCGGATGCGCGCGACGGTGGCGCCGGGCACGTTCACGCGCTCGAAGAGCCACGCGGCCAGCAGCTCGCTCGTGGGGTTCTCCAGGCCCGGGACGTCGTTGAGCAGCCGGTGGTCCAGCTGGGCGTGCAGCGGCTGCCACGCGGCGTTCAGCTCCGCGAAGTCCACGATCCACCCGAACTGCGGGTGCACGGGGCCGCGGAGGGTGATCTCGATGCGGTAGCTGTGGCCGTGCACCCGCGAGCACTTGTGCCCTTCCGGAACGTGGGGCAGGCGGTGCGCGGCCTCGAAGGTGAACTCCTTCGAGATTTCGGTGACGAGGGTGGGCTTCTTCACGGTGACGGCCTCCATGCGGCGGCCTTGTATCCGCGTTCCCCCCCTGCGTCCACGGGTCGTCTCAGGGGGGCGGCCAGTCAGACGCCGAGTGCGGCTCCCAGCCGTGCGAGCACTCCCGGCCAGCCCGGCTTCATCCCCTCGAAGGCGCGGCGGCCCAGGGGCGAGTCCAGGTTGAAGCCTTCGTGGATGAGCGTGAGCCGCGTCCCCGTCCCCTCCGGCTGGAGGCGCCAGGCGAGGGTCGTGTCGAGCACGCCCGTGGCGAAGCGGTACTGGAGCAGCCGCTCCGGCTCCACCGCCAGCACCTCGCATGGCTGCTGGCCCCAGGGGCCCATGTCGAGCGTGAAGCGGTGCCCCACGACAGGCCGCACGTCGCCCGCAGCCCACCACTTCGCGTGGAGCGCCGGGTCCGTCAATGCCTTCCACACGGCGGAGGGCGGATGGGCATACACGTGGTCCAGCTGGATGACGGCGGGGGGATTCATTTGCGTGACTCCTCGTCGAGCACGTCCTCGAGCGCGGCGAGCCGCTGCTTCCAGTAGTGCGTGAAGGCCTTGAGCCAGTCCTCCACCTCCGCCAACGGGCGCGGATCCAGGTGGTAGTAGCGCTCGCGGCCGCGTGGCTCCTCGCGGACGAGCCGTGCCTTGCGCAGGACCTGGAGATGTTCCGAGACGGCGGGGCGACCCAGCCATGCCTCTGGACCGCGGGAAGTTCGACGCCGTGGCGGAGGCCTTCCAGATACTGACGTGAGGACATCCGTCCTACGATGCCGTCGGCATGACGACGCCGCGGACGCGAAGACGGGCAGGGCTTCCCACCGTCGTGGGGCTGCTGGCGCTGCTCGCCTTCGTCTATTGGCCGGTGCTGGGCGGGCAGCTGTTCGCGGGCCGGGATTTGTTCCGCATCTTCTTCCCGGACTCGGCCTTCCTGCTGGAGTCGCTGCGCGCGGGCGAAGTGCCCCTGTGGAACCCCTACCTGCGCCTGGGCCAGCCGTTCGCGGCGACCCTCTACTCGCAGGTGTACTACCCGCCCCGCTGGGCCGCGGTGCTGCTCACGGGCCCCATCGTGTCCATGACGGTGATGCAGTTGGGGCACGTCGTGCTCGCGGCGGTGGGCGTGTTCCTGCTGTGCCGGAGGCGGCGGACTTCCTGGGCCGCGGCCGTCGTCGCGGGCACCACGTTCGGGCTGTCGGTGCTGATGACGCGGCTGGGGACTCAGCAGAACGTCGTCGACGCCGCGGCCTGGAGCGGCTTCATCGTGGGCGCCGCGCTCGACCTCCAGCGCCGTCCGGGGCGTGGTCCCCTGGCGCGGCTGGCCGTGTACGGCGCGCTGTCCCTCTTCGCCGGCTCGCCGGAGACCACGCTCTGGCAGGGGCTGGTCGCGGTGCTGGCCGCGGGGGGCGCGCCACGGTGCGTGCCGGAGGCTCGCGCGCGCTCGGTGGCGCTCGTGACGGCGGGCTTCGCGCTGGCGGCGCTGCTCGCCGCGGTGGCGCTGCTGCCGACCGCCGAGTTCGCGCGGAACTCCCTCCGCGCGCAGGAGTCCTGGCGCTGGCCGCTCGTCTGGTCCATGTCGTGGCCCCAGGTGCTGTCCGCGATGTGGCCGCTCGCGGACTGGCCCCGGGACCACTACTGGGGCGAGGACCAGTGGTTCATCCTCAGCGTCTTCCTGGGGACGCTCCCCTGCGCGCTCGCGGCGCTGGGCGCCCTGCGTGGGCCCCGGCGCGCCCGACCCTTCGCGGTGGCGGCGCTGGTGCTCGTGGCGCTGAGCCTGGGACGGCACTTCGCCCCCGCGGCCTGGGTGCTGCTGCACGTGCCTCCGTTCTCCCTCTTCCGCTATCCGGTGAAGTACTTCGTGGGGGCCGCGTTCTGTGTGTCCGTGCTCTCCGCCTTCGGGGTGGATGCCCTGGGCCGGCTCGCGCGGCGCCTGCGTCCTTCTCGCCTGCGCGCGGCCGTGGCCCTGGTGGGCATGGTGGGCGCCATGGCTGTCCTGGGGCCCGTGGCCCGCCGTCTGTCCATGCGCGCCGCCGCCGAGGCGGGCGCCCCCTGGGTGCCCCTGTGTCTGGGGTTGGCCGCGCTCGTGGTGCTCTGGCCTCGCGGCGGCTTCGCGCGGCCCCGCCAGGTGCGACGGGGCGTCGCGCTGCTCGCGGTGCTGGAGGTGGCGGCGTCGCACGCGCTGCTGGGCCGGACGGGATACGCCCGCCTGGCGCCGCTGCTGCGGCCCTTCTCCCTGCGCGTCTTCCTGCCGCAGCCCTACCCGGGACGCATCAGCGTGGACATCCAGGGCCCCGAAGACCCCTCGCGCGGGGGCACCGGGAACACCGTCGAGCGCAGCCTCGAACAGCTCATCCCCAACCGCTTCGTCGAGGCGCGCCTGCCCGCCCTGGAGGGCTCGGGGGCACCCGAGCCCGTGTACTCGGAGGTCTTCCACGACGCGGGTCAACGCACCGTCTTCGACCTGGCGGGCGTCACCCATTATCTGCGCAACGGGCCACCGCCCTACGACGACCTGGAGCTGCTCCACACGGCGGACGACGGCACCACCCTGTCCCGCTCGCGCACGGCGCTGCCCCGCGCCTTCCTGGTGCAGCGCGCCCGCGTGGTGACGGACGCCCAGGCGCTCGCTGCGGTGATGGAGGATTCCCAGCCCTTCCGGCACACGGCCTTCCTCGCTTCGGGGGCGCCGCTGGAGCGGCCCTCGTGCACGGGGGCCGTGGAGTGGGTGCTCCAGGGCGCCCAGCATCAGGAGTTGAAGGTGGAGGCCTGCGACGAGAGCTACCTCGTCGTGTCCGACAGCCACTACCCCGGCTGGACCGCGACGGTGGACGGGCAGGAGGCCCCCATCCACCGGGCGGACCTGGCGCTGCGCGCCGTGCTGCTGCCGAGAGGCGCCCACACGGTCCGCTTCGACTACCGGCCGCTGAGCTTCCGCCTGGGCCTGGCCCTGTCCGCGCTCAGCGGGCTGGGGCTCGCGGCGGTGCTGCTCCGGCGTCCGCGGGCGCGCAAGACGCCCTCCGTCTCCTGACGCGGGCGGCCTACTTCGGGCGGCGCACGACGCGGAGGATCTTGCGCTGGAGGATCCGGTTGCGCGCCTCCTCGGTCAGGCGCGTGGACTTCACCTCCAGGTAGATGGAGGGATGATCCGAGTAGAACTTGCCCTCGGACTTCAGGTGCCGGGAGCCGCTGGCGCCCAGCAGGCCGTACATGCCGGGCCCCACCAGCTCCAGGTCCTCCGTGTCCGCCTGGTAGAGGCCCATGTAGTGGGCGTTGCCGGTGGAGTTCGAGTACTGCTGGTGGAAGCGCGGGATGGCCACCGTGCTCTTGTGGGGCAGCATGTACGTGGGTCGGGTCTCCGGCCGGCTGTCGACGAAGACGCCCCGGCTGCCCTGGGTCGTCTCCTGAAGGTCCATGTTGAAGTCGCCCACCATCACCTGGATGCCCTCGGCCGCGCAGAAGGCCTGCAAGGTATGGCGTTCCACCAGCCGCTCCTGGGCGTTGGAGCCCGTCAGCGACGCGCGCAGGTGCACCCCGGCCACCGTCAGCGAATGGCCATGCGAGTCTCCCAGCGTCACCTTGAGGATGTACTCGTCCTTGGCCTTCAGCTTCGCCTGGATGGACGCCGTGTCGCGCGTGACGGTGCTGGCCCGCAGGTAGAAGCCGTCGTCCCGCGTGGGGTCCAGCTGCCGGTCGATGTCCTCGCGCAGGTAGAGAGCGATCTCGTTGACGTGCCTGATGCCCCTGACCGTCGTGTCGTCAATCAGGTGCTTGCGGACGTAGGACATCCCCAGGCCGGAGACGTCGATGCGGTCCGGGAACGGCGAGCCCGTGGGGTTCTCCGACAGGAAGATGAAGACGGGGTAGTGCTTGTAGCCCCGCAGGTTCCGCTCGATGCGCTTCCTGCGCTTGTCGCTCCACCGCGAGGTGTCCACCCCCGGCCCGTTGCTCCGCACCCAGGCCTGGAGGTTGTCGTCATAGTCCTCGTCGCGGACGTGCATGTCGCGGATGAGGTCGCACTCCTGCTCCACGATGTCCGCCAGCTTCGCCGCGATGTCCGGCCCTGGCAGGAAGTCGCTGGGGGACATGCTGGCGACGAGCGGGTTCGCGAGGTCCTCGCCGTCCACCCTCATGCCGCTGTCGTCGAGCGACGCGCTCAGCCCCTTCACGCCCCGGGTGGTGTTGGCCTTGTAGAACTTCTTCGCGGCGTCGAAGGGGATGAACAGGATGGAGACCCGCATGAGGGTCGAGACGTCATGGCCCTCGTCGAACTCGCGCTTCGGCATGGCGGGCCCCGGACTGGGTGCGGGCTACTTCCAGGAGCAGCCCTTGATCTTCTTGCAGAACGCCTCGTTGGTGGCCTTCTCACAGGCGATGGCCACGCCGCCGCACATGTTGGCGCCAAACATGTAGGCACATCCAGGCTGGCTGCTGCAGTACATCTGGGAGAAGACGCCGCAGAAGTTCGCCTTGCCCGTGCAGCGGCCGGCGCCGCTGGACGCGGTGGCGTCCTTCTCCGGCGTGGCGGCGGTGCCCGCGTCCTTGTCTTCGACCCCGGCGTCCGCCTTCGCGGAGGGGGAGGGCTTGGGCTTCTTCGCCGTGTCCGCCGCGTGGGCGGGAGCGCCCAGGAGGGCCGCCGCCATCGTGAGCGCCATGAAGAGACCGACACGCTGTCCGTGCTGCGCCATGTTCCTGTCCTTTCGGTGTGCGACCGGCCCGTCTCCCGCCATAACAGTCCACGGGAAGCAGACCCAGCGGCGCGCAGCATGCCCGCCCGCCCGTGCGGGAGTCGAGCGGCCCGGCTCGCCTCAGCGGCGGGGGAGGAGCTCCCGCGCCAGCTCGATGAAGGCCCGCAGCGGACGCGAGGCCCGCGCCCGGTGGGGGTAGTACAGGAAGAGGCCGGGGACGCTCGGCGCCCAGTCCTCCAGCGCGGGCCGCAGCGCGCCAGAGCGCAGCGCCTCCGCCAGCCAGGTCCCGGGGATGTCGGGGCGTCCCGTGCCGTTCGAAGTACGTGGGCGTGCCCACGACGAGGAAGCGGAAGGACTGCGTCAGGCGCACCTGGACCATGTCCCGCTGCACGGACTCCGTGAGCCGGATGCCGGCGTCGTAGCCCTCCTTCACGATGTCCACGAACCAGTCCTGCACGGACACGTGCACCTGCACCCGCGGGTAGGCCGCGATGAAGCGCGGCAGCAGCGGCTCCATCATGAGGGGCACGGAGAACGCCGGCACCGACAGGCGCAGCGAGCCCGTCACCTGCGGCGCCTCCCCAGCGGCCAGGTGCTCGAGCGCCGCCAGCGCGGACTGGAGCCCAGGCGCCGCTTCGTCCAGCAGCCGCTGGCCCGCGTCGGTGAGGGACACGCTGCGCGTGGTGCGGGCGAGCAGCGGCTGCCCCAGCTTCTCCTCCAGCTGGCGCACCGCCTGGCTCACCGCGGACGAGGACACGCCCAGCTCCTTCGCGGCCTGCGTGAAGCTGCGCCGCCGGGCGACGGTGACGAACACGGTCAGGGCATTGAGGGGCGTCAGGGCCATTTCGAAGAAAGTCTAAACAGCCCCTGCAACTTTCGCGTCTTCATCTGGCGGCTCCCGGGCGGCACCTTCTGCGCATCCAACCGGGGAGCATTCCATGACGACGACCGCTCGAATCGATTCGCTGGCGCAGTACCACCTGCTGGGCCGCAGTGGGCTGCGGGTCAGCCCGCTGTGCCTGGGCACCATGACCTTCGGCACCGAGTGGGGCTGGGGCAGTCCCAAGGAGACCGCCTCCCGCATCCTCGCGCGCTACCTGGAGGTGGGCGGCAACTTCCTGGACACCGCGGATGGCTACACGGGCGGCTCCAGCGAGGCCATCATCGGGGACTACTTCGCGCAGGCCGGCGGCCGCGACCGCGCGGTCATCGCGACGAAGTTCACCGTCAACACGTCGCCCGGGGACCCGAACGCGGGCGGCAACGGTCGCAAGAACATCCGCCGCGCGCTGGAGGGGTCGCTGCGGCGGCTGAAGACGGACTACGTGGACCTGTACTGGCTGCACGCGTGGGATGGCCTGACGCCGGTGGAGGAGGTGATGGGCACGCTGGACGCGCTCGTGCGCGAGGGCAAGGTCCGCTACATCGGCCTGTCGGACGTGCCGGCCTGGTACTTCGCCCGCGCGCAGACGCTGGCGGAGCAGGAGGGCTGGGAGCGCGTCGTCGCGTTGCAGCTGGAGTACTCGCTGGTGGAGCGCAACATCGAGCGCGAGCACATCCCGGCGGCGCTGGCGCTGGGCGCGTCCATCACGCCCTGGAGCCCGCTGGCGTCGGGGTTGCTGTCCGGCAAGTACACCCGCGAGGGCACGCAGGCGAAGGGCGAGGGGCGGTTGCCGTCCATCCAGAGCGGGGGCAACCCCGGCTTCGAGAAGCTCTTCTCGGAGCGCAACTGGGCCATCGTGGAGGTGCTGCGCGAAGTGGCGACGAAGCTGGACCGGTCCCCGGCGCAGGTGGCGCTCGCGTGGGTGACGCGCCGGCCCGGCGTGACGTCCACCATCATCGGCGCGACGCGGCTGGAGCAACTGGAGGCGAACCTGCACGCGCTGGACGTCCAGCTCCCCGCGGACCTCGCCGCGCGGCTGGAGGAGGTCAGCCGCCCGGAGCTGGTCCACCCGTACCACTTCTTCGAGTCGGCCTTCTTCACCCAGGGCATGTTCACGGGCGGCACGACGGTCCACGCCGAGCCCTCGTGGTTCCGAGCCGTGACGCGGTAGCGGCGTCAGCCCTCCCGGGCTCCGCGCCTCGCTCATCAACGTGGGCGAGGCCCCCCGCCACGTGAGGAGCCCGCGACGGTCGAAGCCACTGGGGGCGGCGTCCGTGGGCCGCGTGTCGGCCATGAAGCGCGTGTGTCACGCGGCCACGGACGGCCTGGCGGACCCTGTGCGGCACCGGGCACCTGGAGCGCGGACGCATCCAGGACAGGCCCCTGTGGGGCCTGAAGCGCCGGGCTGTTTCATCGAACCCGACATGCGAAGGGGTGTGCGGAGCGGATGCCGGAGCAGGACGTGCGCGCCGCTTCGGGCGATACTGCCTGCCGGAGCCCTCACGGAGGCAGGGGCGAGGACGGCGGTCATGCGCAGGTGGCTCATCGGTGGCGTGTGGGTCCTGGTCGCGTGCGGCCTCGTGCTGCTCTGGGCCCTGCGTGCCGGAGGGCCGACCGCGCCGGAGGACAACGCGGACGTCACGCTCGCGCACGAGCGCCCCGCGGACCTCGCGTCCACCCCGGAGCACTCCGAGGGCAGCTCGCTCCCTGCGGCGCGGTCCCCGGACGAGGCGGATGGCGTCCTGGACGTGGAGGTGCTCGCGGAGGGGAAGCCTTCGGTCGGAACGACCGTGCGGCTCTATGCACGGGGGGCGCAGGCGTCCGCGTGGACGCTGAGGGCCTCCGGCCTCACGGAGCAGTCGGGACACGCCCGCCTCGCCTCGGGTCCAGGCCGCTATCTGGTGGCGGTGCGAGCCCCGGGGCGGGCTCCACTGCTTCGCGAGGCGGTCCGCCCGCTCGGCGAGTCACACACGGCCATGCGCATCGCCCTGGAGCCCGCGCAAACCCTCACGGGCCGCACGGTGGTGCGAGGCGCGAATGAACCGCTGCCCCTCGTGGAGGTCGTGCTCACGGCGCACTCCCGCGAGCTGGAGGTCTGGCAGCACGCGGACGCTCCCGACGACGAGCGCGTCTATGCCACGAGTGACGAGCGTGGGAACTTCCGCATCGACGGCCTCGCTCCGGGCGTCTACCTCGTGGAGGCCCGCGCCACCGGCTACGCGCGTGTGGTGCTGAGCCGCCTGCGCATCCCCATGGAAGGCCCGCTGACGCTGGCGCTCCGGCTGGCGAGCGTCATCGAGGGCTTCGTCGTGGACTCCAAGGGCCAGCCGGTCGCGGACGCGGAGGTGCGGGTGGGCGGCAATCCCTCTCAGGTGGTGACGACAGGCGCGCAGGGCGGCTTCTCCGTGGAGGTGGAGCCCGGCTCCCATCCCGTGTCCGCGCGGCGCGGCGAGGAGACCGGAGCGCTCGACCTGCCGGTCCTCTGCGCCGCGGGCGGCACCGTGCGCGACGTGCGCATCCGACTGGGACCGGGCGCGGCGCTGGAGGGCCGCGTCGTGGAGGAGCCCGAGGGCAGGCCGGTGGCCGGAGCGCGTGTCGACGTCAGGCCCTCCGGTGGGGACGGAGACGCCGGCGTCGGGCTGTCGGACGCCGAGGGACACTTCCTCGTGCGAGGGCTCGCTCCCGGCAGCTACGACGCGAAGGTCACGGCCTCGGGCCATACGCCAGCCATCCGCCGGGGCCTGACCGTCACCCAGGGCGAGAGCTTCCCCGTCGAGTTCAAGCTCTCAGGCACCGGCGCGGTGGAGGGCCAGGTGCGCGACAGGAATGGCGCGGCGGTGGTGGCGGCCCGGGTCGTGGCCATCAACGCCTGGGGCAACGGAACGGACGAGAACCGCGTCGAGGTCCGCACCGATGCCGACGGCCGCTATCGGCTTGAGGGGCTCGCCACGGGCCGCATCTCCATCTCCGCGCGCCATGAGGGCGCGACGATTGGCGCCCGCCGGATCGTCTCCGTGGAGGCGAACCGCACGGCCCAGGCGGACTTCACGTTGGAGGGAACGGGCACGCTCGAAGGCCGGGTGCGAGTGGCCCGGGGCTCGCTTGCGGACGTGACGCTGGAGGTGACGGCCATCGCGGAGGACCCGTCGCAACCCGGGGGGCATGAAGTCGTGGACGCGGAGGGCACCTTCCGGATGGTTCTTCCTTCGGACGACTACGCGCTCCTGCTCATGGAGCGTGGCCGCTTCAGCGCGGGACACCAGACGCGGGTGCGGGTGGATGCGGGGAGGACGACCCGGGTCGAGTTCACCTGGGAGGCGCAGCGCGACGCGAACGAATACCGGGGCGTCGTCCTGGAGCCGGACGGTTCGCCCTCTCCTCGTGCCGTCATCACCCTCACCGCGGTGGAGGGGGAGGGCACTCCCCTGACGATGACGCCCACGGATGAGGAGGGACGCTTCGCCATTCCCCTCTCCCGCGTGGGAGCCTCCGCGACGCGCCGTGTGCTGCTGAGCGCGCGTAACGGCGGACGCTCGAGCGAGGCTGTGTCCGTGACGGCCGACCAGGACGTGGTGGTGCGACTGCGGCCCGCGGCGTTCCTTCGCGGCCGTGTGGTGCGCAAGGGTGAACCCGTCCGGGGCTTCACCGTGTCGCTTCAGCTCCAGCAGGGCTTCCTTCCCCAGGGAGAGGTGCCTCTCGAGTTCTCCGGTGACCGCTTCGAATTGCGCGACGTCCCCCCCGAACCGGTGAAGCTGACGGCGCGCACGCTGGACGGCTCCATCGGGGAGGCGCTGGCGTCTCCCGGCGAGGGCGCGGTGCTCGAAGTGGACATCCCCCTGGCGAGGCCAGCCACCGTGCGGGGCCGCGTGGTGGGCGCGTCCACGAAGGCGCCCATCCCTGGCGCGTTTGTCGGCATCGAGGGCGAGCCGTTCAGCCCGGACAACCTCCCCAACGGGGAGGGCCACTTCTCCCTCATGGGGGTGCGCGCGGGTGAGCGCGTCCTCCTCATCCAGGGAGGCCCGTCCGAGGGGCGTCTGCGCCGGACCTTGAAGCTGAAGGAAGGCGACGTGCTGGACCTGGGGGACCTCGCCCTGGAGGCAACGCCGCCCACCCAGGCCACGCCCGCGCAGTAAGGCGCTCAGCCCCGCGTGCGCCGCCATCCCGGCGGAGGCCCGTCGCGCAGCACCTCGGCCACCGCCACCGCGCAGGCGAAGCTGGTCGTCATGGGCACCTGCATCCAGCGGCCCGCCATGTAGAGCTTCACCTCCCGCTCCTTCACGACGTGGTCCACCTTCACGTCCGCGCCCACGCGCTCCATGAGGGCGGGGTCTCCCACGGACGCCACCGACTCCAGCTGCGCGGGCAGGGTGGGCACGCCGCCCGCGGAGGACGCGATGATGGCGCCCCGTGCCGCCGCGCGCTCCACCAGCTCCCGCATGGAGGCCTCCAGCGCGCGGTGGGTCGTGCCCAGGCTCAGGTTGAGCACGTCCACGCCCACCTCATCGAGCATCCACCCCATCGCCTCCACCAGGCACAGCGAGTGTCCACGGATGTTCTGGTCGAGGACGCGGGCGACGTAGACCTCCACGTCCGGCCAGGGACGGACCTGGTCGTAGAGGATGCTCAGGATGCCCGTGCCGTGCCCGTGCGTGTCCTCCAGGTCCAGCGTGCCCGCGCCGGCCCGCCACGCCTCCAGCTCCTCCCGCTCATAGGCGCGCGCCTCCAGGACCTGCGCGTCCAGGTCGAGCGAGAACGAGGCCGCTCCCGCGAGATGCAGGTCGTGCTCGCGCAGGAAGGCCGCCTCCACGCCGCTGTCGATGATGCCCACCTTCTTCACGGGGAGGTGCCCCCCAGCCGCGAAGGGCTCCAGTGCTTCAGCTGCCGGAACACGTAGGCGCCCAGCGACACGGACTCCGTGCGGGGCGGGACCGCGTCCGGAACGGACACGGTCAGGTGCACGAGCGAACCCGCGAGCCCCATCCCCGCGCCGAGCACCACGACGAGCAGGAGCGTGAGCGTGCCAATCCGCCGCACGACGAAGAGTCCGGCGTGGTCGGGGTCCTCCAGCAGGGGCAGCCGCGAGGGCAGCGGCGGTGCGGAGGAACGTGGGGGTTCGTTTGTCATGGCCCTTTCCGTCCGCGCTCAGGCGGCGTCCGCCTCGCCCATGCCCGCGCGGAACAGCCGCTGGTACGGCGCACAGCGCGCGAGCAGCTCCGCGTGCGGCCCCTGGCCCACCAGCTGGCCTCCCGCGAGCATCCACACCTCGTCGGCCAGGGGCGCGTTGGCCAGCCGGTGCGTGATGAACAGCACCGTCTGACCGCGCTCCCGGGCCCGGGCGAGCAGCGCCCGCACGATGGCGGACTCCGTCTCCACGTCGAGCTGCGAGGTGGCCTCGTCCAACAGCAGCACCGGCGCGTCGCGGAGCACCGCGCGGGCCAGCGCCAGCCGCTGCCGCTGTCCGCCGGAGAGGCTCGCGCCCGCCTCGGCCACCGGCGTGTCGTAGCCCTGGGGCAGCGCGGCGAGCACGGACTCCAGCGCGCACAGCCGCACTGCCTGACGCAGGTCCTCCTCGCTCACGACGGGGAGCCCCAGGGTGAGGTTGTCGCGCACGGTGCCGTGGTACAGCTCCACGTCCTGCCACACCACCGCGAGCTGCCGGCGCAGGTCGGACAGCTCCAGCGCGCGCGCGTCCTGTCCGTCGTACAGCACACGCCCCCGGCCCGGCTCCTCCAGGCGCGTCAGCAGCCGCGCGAGCGTCGTCTTCCCGGAGCCGCTGGAGCCGACGATGGTCACCACCGAGCCGGGCCGGACGCGCGCGCTCACTTCGCGCAGCACGTCCTGCCCGGGCAGGTAGCCGAAGGACACGCCCTCCAGCTCCACCCCGCCCGAGAGCCGCCGCGTCGGCGGGGCTGGCGGCGTCAGGGAACGGGCCGGGTCCTGCTCCGGCGTCTCGTGCAGGTATTCGAAGAAGCGGCGCAGGTGGACGCCGCGCTGCTGAAGGCCGGTGACGAAGGCGATGGCCTCGATGACCGGCCCCCGCAGATACGCGGCATACGCCACGAAGGCCACGAAGCCGCCCAGCGTCAGCTTGCCCTGGAGGATGAGCCGCCAGCCCAGCCAGGTGAAGAGCGCCGTCTGCGCGGCCTCCACCGAGCGCTCGAACAGCCGCAGCAGGCCCTCCACTCCATGGGCCTTGAGGTGCGCCCGCAGCACGGACTGCATCAGCCCCGCCGCGCGCTGGTACACGAACGGCTCCAGCGCCAGCACCTTCGTCGTGCGGCTCTGCCGCAGCGTCTCCACCTGGAGCGCGTGGAGGGCGCCATGCACGCCCATCACCTCCTGCCACGCGAGGCCCATGGCGCGGCCGATGCCGAGCGGCACCGCCACCACGATGGGCAGCGTGGCCACCGCCGCCAGTGCCAGCTCCCAATGCAGCGACGCCAGGGTGAAGGGGATGACGATCAGGAAGGTGAGCTGCGAGAAGACGAGGCGGATGAGCCCCAGCACCAGCGCCATGCCCGCCTTCGCGTCATCGAAGCGGCTGGTGAGCTCGCCCACCTGGCGTCGGGAGAAGAAGCGGTCCGGCAGGTGCTGGAGGTGGTTGAAGAGGTAGAGCGCGGCGGAGCTCTCCAGCTTCACCGTGAGGTACGAGGAGTAATAGCCGAACAGCGCCTCCGCGAGCGCCGCCGCCACCGACGCGGCGAGGATGCTCAGCACCAGCACGTGCAGGAGCCCCAGGTCCCGCGGGGACGACACGTGGTCGAACAACAGCCGCGTGAGGAATGGAGGGATGAGCAGGAGCCCGGTGATGACCGGGCCCAGGAGCGCGCTCCTCGCGAGCGAGCCCCACGCCGGATGCAGCAGCCGCAGCAGCGCGACGAGGTGTCGCGCCGACTGCCGCAGCCCGGGGGCTCCTTCCGTCTGCATCGCGCCGCCCGCCTCCATCACAGGTGCGCGAGCACGCTCCGCGCCAGCGCGTCCGCCTCCTCGGGGATGGCGTGGACGCGCAGGCCGGTGTGCTGCTCCATCTTCCGCCGCGCCTCCTCCAGCACCTCGTCCCGGACGCCCAGGAACCACGTCTCCGTCCACCGGCTGCCCAGCAGCTTGCGTCCGCCCATCATCGCCAGGCCCACCACGGTGCAGGGCACGTCGTGCTCACGGGCGAGCAGCTCCAGGTACTCGCGCGTCGCGACCACGTCCTCCGGCCGGGTGTCCACCGACACGGTCAGCACCACCAGGCGCGGCAGGAACGTCTCGTAGATGTGCGTGGAGGCGTTGGCCCGGCGGTCCTGGCCCTGCGGCACGTAGAGCAGGCCGTTCTGCCCACCGGTGATGACCAGGTCGCAGTCCTTCGCCAGGTCCGCCATGAGGCGCCGCTCGAACGCCAGCCGCTGCGGGCCCTCCACGCGCAGCACGCGCGAGTAGCCCGTGTCCGAGCCCAGCAGGATGCCCGTGGGCTCCGTGGCGTGGTGGCGCACGCGCACGTGCTTCGCCAGCGCCTCGCGCAGGTAGACCTGCGTGGTGAACTTCCCCTGCACCGTGTCCGTGCCGAAGACGCCCAGCAGGTTGCGCGGCCCGTAGTCCTCCGGGCCCGGCTTCGCGAGCGCGTCCTGCTCTGGCACGGCCACGCGGAAGAAGAGGTTGGGGTCCGGCTCCAGCCCGTCGAAGAGGTCGTAATAGAGGATGTCGTCGTACAGCGACACCACGGGCAGCCGCCGGCGCGTGGCCACCTCCAGCAGCGCGCGGACGTGCGGGACCTCCGTCTCGAAGTTGAGCGAGCAGGTGAAGACCACCGCGTCGAAGTCATGGCGCGCGATGTCCGCCGGGTCGTTCACCACGGGCACGGACAGCGCCCCGGCCTGGATGTACGTGCCCGCGTCGCTGAGCGTCACCGTGTCATCGAAGACGACGCACGCCGGGGCCGGGCTGTGGTCGCGGAAGCGCAGGAGGGCGTAGCCCTCCTTGTTGTACTTGAAGACCGCGGTCCGCTTGCCCTGGAGCACCTCCATCACGTGCGCGCGCGTGTACATGTGGCGGCTGCGCAGCGTGGGGTGCTGCTGGAGGGGCAGGTGCTGGTCGCCCTCCCAGATCTCCCCCAGCTTCCGGTAGAGCACCTCCGGGTCGTACTTGGGATAGGTCCGGGTGTCGGGGGCGATGAGCAGCGGCACGCCGTAGTCCGGCATCTGGAAGACGTGCTCGCGCCCGGAGCCCTCCACGCGCAGCGCGTAGCGGCCCTGCGGGTGCAGGAGGAAGTACTGGAACGCGACGCGCAGGCCCGCGACCTCCAGCACCTCCGCGTCGAGCGTCAGCTCCCGGCGCGCTCCGGCGCTCACTCCCTCCAGGGACAGCCGGCGCAGGAGGAACGGCGGCTGCTCCTGCTCTCCGGCCTTGCTCACGTGGATGAGCACGCACTTGAAGGGGTCCACCGGGAAGGAGGTGAGCAGCTCTGGCGAGAAGTCCTTCAGCCGCGACACGACGTCCGCGTAACGCTGGAGGAACAGCGAGCGCGCCCGGTCCCGCTGCGTCGGATCCGGGATCATGAAGAGCAGGTCGCTGCCGCTGAAGACCTCGAAGCGGCGCCACGTCTCGCGCGTCTCCGCGTCCACCGGCTCCGGAAGCTGCGCCTCCACCAGCTTGATGAGCGCGTACATCCACGCGTTGCCCGGCGTCAGCCAGTGCTCGCTGTAGAAGTCGCGCCCCCACGTCGAATAGTAGAGCCGGGGCAGCGTCGGCGGCTCCGGCGGCGGCGTGGCGGCCTGGGGCTGCACCGACGTGGCGGGCTGCATGACGCCCTCCAGCCACTCGACGCCCTCGTGCCACCAGTGGCCGAACAGCTCCGTGTCGAACGCGAGCACGAACGTCTGCCCGTCCTGGACGAGCGCGCGGCGCGAGTCGAGCAGCTCCCAGAACTCGCGCACGTGCCGGGACACCTGCGCGCTGGCGGCGTCCACGTCGTAGAGGGCCTTCTGTCCCAGGTCGACCTTCTGGCCTGTCACCGCCTGGTACTTGAGGCCCGTCCACACGTGCCCCCGCTTGTTCGCGGGCACTGGCACGCCCAGCTCCTCGAAGTACTCCGGCCGCAGGTCGAAGCCCACGTCGCGGAAGAACTCGCGGTACACCGGGTGCGCGGGGAACGTGGACTCGGGCGACTTCCACAGGTACAGCCCGATGCGGTAGTCGTGGACCAGCACCTCCAGGTCCTCCTGGCGGAACACGCCGCTGGGGTCCTGGGGCTGGGACGCGCCAATGCCCGTCAGGCTGAGCGCGGTGCGGCGGATGCCATGGCGCGTGAGCACGCGCTCCAGCCCCGGCTGGAAGGCGCACTCAGGCAGCCAGAGGCCGTCCGGCTCGCGGCCGAAGAGGTCCTGGAAGGACTCCACGCCCCGCGCCACCAGCCGGTCCGCGACGGCGGGCTGGAAGAAGGGCAGGAAGTTGTGCTGCGGCGTGGAGGTCCACAGCTGCACGTTGGATGGCCGCGAGCGCCCCAGCGCGGCGAACACGTCCCGCAGGCTGTGCTCGCGCAGGAACGCGAGGCTGTCCTCCACGCGGCGCAGGTACATGCCCGCGGTGCGGTGGACCTTCGCGAGCGCCTCGTCCGACAGGGCTTGGGGGTACTTCTCGTAGCGGTTGTAGCGCTCCAGCCGCGAGGTGCGCTCCAGCTCGCGCGTGGCGATGCGCTTCAGCAGCTGGAGGTAGCCGGTGTAGCGCTCCTCGCAGCCGACGAGCTGCTCGAAGAGGCACGGGGTGAAGGACATCACCAGCGTGCCGGCGAAGCGCTGGGCGTCCCAGCGCTCCAGCATCCGGAACAGCGGGAGGTACGTCTCCGTCAGCGCTTCGAAGAGCCAGTTCTCCGGCTCGTCGAAGAGGGGCCCCTCGCCCAACACCTGCGGCATGTGGGTGTTGAGGATCAGGGTGAGGCGCGTGTTCATGAGGGGACCGCGAGCCGGGAGAGGCGGGGGAAGGTACGGCGGACCGCGGGGCTAGGCGCCGCCGCCGCAGTCCTCGGAGGGAGACGTCGCGCCGTCCTCGGAGCACAGCCGGTGGGCCGAGTTGAAGAGGTCCTGCCAGACCGTTCCCGGCCCCGATGCGACGAGCGTGTAGGTGGTGCTGGAGAAGTTCGACGTGGCGAAGCCCGTGACGTCCGGACCTCCATGAACCAGCTCCAGCAGCTCCGAGACATCCTTGCGCGTGAATCGCATCGGGGACCTCCGTGTGGCGGGTGGAACGGCAGGCGGAAGGCGCGGGCCGCGAGCTAGTAGCAGCCGAACGTGGAGCGGTCCTCGGCGGTGACGGAGCCGCCGTCCTCGCAGGTCCACTGGTACGTCCAGGAGTTCTGCCAGACGGCGCCGCCGCCAAAGGAGGGCACCATCGTCCAGGTGGAGCCGGCGAAGGTGGAGGTGCCGAAGCCCTGGACGTCCGGGCTGCCCTGCACCGCGTTCAACAGGTCACTGACGTTCTTGCGCGTGTAACGCATGGGAGTGCTCCGGGGGTGGCGTGGGGAAGACGGCGAAGCGGGGCGCTAGTAGCAGCCGACCTGGGACGCGTCCTCGTAGATGACCTGGCCGCCGTCCTCGCACATCCGGTGATTCGGGTTGTAGATGTCCTGGTAGATGTAGCCGCCCGCCGACGGGGTGATGTTGTACGTGGAGCCGCCAACGGTGGACGTCCAGAAGCCCGTCACGTCGGGGTTGCCCTGCACGGTGTCGAGCAGCTCGGAGATGTTCTTGCGCGTGTACCGCATGGTGGGGACTCCAGGGGGTGGGGGGAGATCGACGGAGCCCTGAATCCTAGGAAGGGGCAGAGGAGCGGGCAAGGCGAGGGAGGAAGGGTCCCCCGGAAATGTCAGGAATCACGTGCGATTTCCTGTTTCACGGTGTCACGGGGACCCCGGTGCCTCCTGGTTTCGGCCCCGGAGGGTCGAGAGCTGCTTGTAGATGTGCCCGGGCTGCTCCAACTGAAACGCGTTCGCGACCCGGGGCTCGCATGCGAGCGATTCCTCTTCCTCAACGTCACGTTCATGTCACAGCCGATCAGCTCGACGTCGCGCCCCAGCCGCCCATGCGCCGCGAGCGAGCGGACGGCGTACCCGAGCCCTCAGCCAACGTCGACGATGCGCAGCGGCGGCTTCACGCCGGACTCACGCAGCGCTTGCAACAGGGGCAGCAGCACACAGCGGATGCGGTCTGCTTGAAGGAACTCCTCGCTCAGCCGTTGCAGCTCGATGTGGGAGCGCAGCTGGGCCAGGCCGCAGGCCTCGAAGTCGAGCGTGTCGTTGGACGCGGGGAGCCGCTGCCCGTTCGCCATCAGCCGCGCCACCACCGCGGACCGGGACACCGGCCGGGGCTTCAGCGTCGCGACGTCGTAGTCGACGATGGGGTCTGAGATTTCGAGCAGGTCGGAGGACATTCCAGCGCGTGTGCGCCGGAGTGTACCGCAACGCCGGGGCGCCCCGGCGTCGTCCCTGTCTACTCGCGTGCTCCGGTCAGTCCCGGCGGGCAGCTGAAGGTGGCCGGCACGGACCACAGCTGGCCCTCGCCGGTGGTGGCGATGGCGGTGAAGAAGATGCGATTGCCCACGCGGGTGAACGCGTTCGGGAAGGTGACGTCCGCCAGCCGCCCCTGTGTCGCCGCGGTGCCCCGGGTGAAATAGGGGAAGGCGGGGCCCAGCGGATCCGGCGCGCCGCCGAACAGGACCTGGCCCGTGCCGGTGGCGAACACCGGGTAGCGGTACCCGTACTCCACATTGCCGTTGTCGAGGAGCTGACGGGTCCCCGCCGCCGTTCCATTCGTCGCCCAGAGCGAGATGGCCGTGGGCACGGGCGCATCGCTTCCGATGGCCACGGAGAAGTAGATGTCGCCGCCGGAGACCACGGCCATCGGCACGGAGGGATAGGTGTACTCGTAGGACCCGTAGGGGTTGGGCAGGGTGGTGATCCCCGTCTTGCCACCGCCCGCCAGCGAGAGCCGGTCGATGCGCAGCCGCTTCGTCACCGGGCTGTCCATGGACGTCAGATAGACAGACGTGCCCAGCGTTCCGAGCAGCCTCACCCGCTTGCCGAAGGCGTCCAGGCGAACGGTTCCCGCGGCGGTGCCATTCGTCTTCCACACCTCGGAGTTGGGGCCGTCCTCCAGGATGAACAACGGCTGCTCACCCGGGCCGCTCACACCCGTGATGCCGGCGCGCCCCGCGTCCAGTCGCTTGACGGAGGTGGTCCCGGCCGCCGTGCCGTCGGTGCGCCACAGCGTGGTGCCCGTGTCCTCGGAGATGAAGAAGAGCAACGCGTCGCCGACCTTCAAGGTGTCGTAGGCGAGCCCCGGGGTGCTGGTGAAGTCCCGCACCCGCAGCGTGCCGGCGGCCGTCCCGTCGGACCGCCACAGCTCCGGCCCGACCCTGTCTCCCGGGAGCGGCACCCAGCGGAAGAACACCAGGCGGCCATCGACCTCCGTGGCATTGCTCATCAGGGAGTCTTCCGCGCCGGGGGTGAGGTCCTTGACCAGCCGGGTCCCTCCCGCCGTCCCGTCACTGCTCCACAGCTCGAAGCCGTTGGCGTCGGTGCGCACCTGGAAGAAGAGCTTGTTGCCCACCGCGACGAGGCGCTGCGGCTGATAGACGCCGGGCGGCCCCGGAAACGACTTCACCGGGACGGTGCCCGCCGCCGTGCCGTTGCTGCGCCACAGGACCGAGCCGGCCTCGATGGTGGAAGTGACGAAGTAGAGCGTCCCCTGGACGTCGGTGAGCTCCCCCATGAAGTCCACCTGTCCCGGGGGCTGGAGGGGGTCGCCACCGGGGTCGCCACCCCAGGAGGGCACGCCTGGGCGGTCACCTCTCGGGCGTCGTCCGCCACCGTGGCCACGGGAAGGGTCTCCGCCGGTGAAGGCCCACCCGACAGCGCATCCCCTTGCAATCCCCCACAGCCCACCCCTGCCAGCCCGAAGCACAGCAAGGCGCTCCAATTCCTTACATGCATGGCATCTCCTCCCGGTCCACCGCGCTCGGAGGGTGGGACGCGTGGCCCTGTTTTCCAAGGGGGACCGTGAAGAGAGGGGATTGTTTCCAGACGTTAGGTTTGGGGGGCCGGGGGCTCTACGCGTCGTCGGGCTGCCCGATGAGGTAGGTGATGGCCATTCCCCGCGCGCGATGGACGCCGGCGTGCCACGTGTATCCATTCGCGTCGAGCCCCGCCGTGAGCTTCTCCAGGTCCTCCGGCGCGTAGGTCCGCAGCGACGACACCACGCCATCCCAGAGGAGGAGCAGCGGAATGACGGGCACCAGGTAGGTGAGCAGCCATCGCCACCAGCGCCTGGGGCGGATGAGCGGGGTGAAGCCCCACACCAGGGGGACGATGAGCAGCACCTGGAAGAGGATGTAGGGCAGCGAGCGCTGCGTCAGCTCGAAGGCGGCGAAGGGGACCTGTCGCGCGACGGTGTCCTCGAGGAGGGCGCGGACCTGCGCCGGGCGCAGGTGGTGCAATGCTTCGAAGACGGTCCGCACGCCCTTCAGCTCCTCGGGGACGCGCGTGGCGTCGACGGGGGTGTCGCGGTAGCTCGCGCCTGGAGGCAGCTCCAGCCCTGGCGTGGGGTGGAGGTCGGTGAGCAGGACCTCGGCCTCGCTGTTCTGCTTCCGCAGCACCGGGAGCAGGGTGCGCCACGGGCCGCCCGTGCCGGAGCACAGGTCGACAAGCTGGTTCGTGCCGGCCATGTGCAGCAGCGCCGCCAGCTGCGTCGCCATGCCGTCATAGGGCCGCGACTTGTCGAGGACGACGTGCAGGTAGTCGACCTCTCCCCTGCGCAACACCGTGGGCAGCCACGGTTGATCAAGGAACTCGAAGAGGTGAATGCGCGGGAGGAAGGGCATTGCCCGGAGGATAGCGCCTCCCCGCTGTCATGGCCCACGCTGTAGGATGGGCAGCCCACGGGGGAGACCCATCCATGCCCATCAAGGTCGGCTTCTGGAACTGCAACATGGCAGTGAATCCCTACTGGGAAGACCGGACCCTCAAGGTGAAGTTCGCCGCGATGAAGCAGGCCCTGTCGCAGTTCGCGCTGCGGTGCAACCCCGGCTCCCTGTCCATCTTCGCGGCGCCTGAATATGCCTTCGTGGGGCGCGGCAAGGGCCGTGCGCTCCCCGCCGAGCCGCTCCCCGTCACGGTGGTGAGCCAGTTCTTCACCGAGATGGAGAAGCTGTCGGCCGCCTATCCGCGGATCCTCATCGTGCCCGGCTCCATCGTCATCGAGAACCAGAAGAAGGTGCAGAACCGGGTCATCGGCTACTACGGCGGTGAGTCCGTCATCTTCGTTGGGAAGTATGAAGGCGTGGGTGAGGTCGGGAACCCGCCCGTGGGCGGCTACACCTTCGTGCCGGGAAACGGCGGTTTTGTCGCGACCGTCGCGTCCATGAGCATCTTCACGCAGATCTGCCGTGACGCGACGCAGACCACGACCCCCGATCCCGAGGTGGACATCCACCTGACCATCGGCCAGGGCGTCGGGCTCGGAACGATCGTCAAGCGGAAGCCCAACGTCGCGCGCATCGTGGCCGACCCCGGCGGCTACGCGGTGGTTGGCGACAATGGCAGTGTCGATCCCGACGCGACGGACGACTCCCTGGGCATCACGACCTACTATTACACCGTCGGCTAGCGGTGCCTCACCGCGCCAGGCGTTCGCGGACCCGGCTGATCAGCTCCGGTGATGCGTGGGCCGCGGCCAGCTCCTGGAGCAGGGAGCTCGCTTCGGCTCGGGCTCCCTCTTCCGCCAGGACCACCGCGAGCTGCGCCTTCGGCTCCGCCCATCCAGGGAGCAGCTCCAGGCAGGCGCGGAGGTCGTCGCGCGCGGTGGCGAGGGAGCGCTGGCGCAGCCGGCAGAGGGCCCGGTTGTAGCGGAGCGCCGCGACCTCGCCCGCGCTGCGTGTGCGGGCCACGCCCTCGGAATAGACAGCCACGGCTTCCTCGTCCCGGCCCAGGTCCGACAGCAGGGCGCCCAGGTCGAGCCGCACGTCACTCCGCGAGCCATCCCAGTGAAGGCTCCGGCGCAGCAGCGCGCTCGCCTCCTCGCGCCGGCCCTGGCCCAGGAAGACCTTCGCGCAGTCCCGCGCGGCCACCGCGAGGTGGGGGAACAGGTCGTGCGTGGACTCCGGCGGACGTCCTTCCTCCACCCACGCCGCCCAGGAGGCTCGCTCCGCCTCACCCAGGTGCATGCTAGACCCCGCGAGCAGCGCGCGGGCCTCCTCCTGCCGCCCCAGCTCCAGCAGGCTGCCCAGCCGGTGGGCGATGCTGACGGGGTCCCCGGGCATGGCCTCCTGCGCGGCCTCCGCGCAGCGCAGGGCTTCGGCCGCGTCTCCGCTGCGTCGATGGACCGCGGCCAGGTTGGCCCAGGCGCGGGGCTCGGGCTTCGATGCCCGGGTCGCCTGCTCGTAGCAGGCTCGCGCCTGGGACATGTCGCCCAGGACGTAGGCGACGACGCCCTGCTGGAACCGGCGCGCGCCGGAGTCCGGCTGCTGTTCGCAGGCGAGCTCCAGGAGCCGCCGGGCGTCCTGCTCGCGCCCCTGCTGGATGAGCAGCCCCGTGGTCACCGTCTCCAGCTCCTTGTCGGAGAGCTTCGTGAGCAGGGCGGGCACCTCCTCCCAGCGCCCCGCCCCCAGCGCCGTGCCGAGCTGCGCCAGTGCATCCTGCCTCACGCGGGTCACCGTGGTGACGTCCACGCCCAGCTGGGCCAGCGTCGCGCCCCAGTCCACGACGCCCTGCACGTCGAGCATCATCACCACGTGCGACAGGCGCGTGAGCACCTCCAGCATCGGGACCTGCGCCTGCTCGGGAATCGCCAGGCCGCCCACGACGTGGGTCGCGCCCTGGGCCGCGATTTCCTCCATGGGAACGCTGGGGCCCACGAGGGCCCGCCAGCGCGGCGCACCGGGTGGGGTCGTCCAGGAGGCGATGAGCAGGTTCGGATGCTCCCTGGAGGCCGTGAGGAAGAGGGGCCCCCGTTCGAGCTTCCGGGGCAGGGGTGTCGCGAGCAGGTCGCGCGCCGTCGCTCCCGGCAGCGGCCGGTCCGCGGGGCGCTCCGGTGACAGCACGAAGACCGACTCCGGCTTCAATCCCAGACGCTCCGCCATCCACGCCGAGGGCAGCAGCCCCTCGCCGTCGTTGCAGATCACCAGCGCTTCAATCTCCATCCCGGGCGAGAAGTCGCGCGTCCATTCCGTCCCTGCGTCCCGGAGCGGCAGCAGGCACAGCACGCCCTGGTTCTCCCCGGTGCGGAGCACCACGCCACAGGGCGCCACCACGTGGAGGGGGTTGGTGCGGAGGACACGTGCGGGCGGTTCGGGAGGCGCGCCGGTGGGAACCTCGAAGGGAACGGCCGCCGCGCCGCGCCGCTTCGCTGGCTCACGGGACGCGAGGTCCAGCCCCCTGCGTGAGGCCTCTGCCTGCAACCGCGCGACGGCCTCGGGTGTCAGCGAGCTCCGCTCCTTCCAGAGGGTGAAGAGGCGCTCGTCCTCCACGCCGCTGTAGTCCACCTGGACCGGTCGGTCGGAGAAGAGCCGCTTGAGAAAGTCACCCACACCCATGTCTGGTCCCCTGCGTGGAGCGCTGACCGCGCGGCCAGGGAGCATACCCATTCCCTCCGGGAGGGCGGGCTCCCCGGCCGCGTCAGCTCACGGGTGGCAGCTCAGGTCATACGGGGTGGTGGAGGCGGTGTTCACCCCGCACCACAGCGACTTGCTGGACGTATTCCCCCACGTGTCCTTGGCGGTGACCGAGAACGGCAGCTCCGTCTGGATGGAGGTGGTGCCGGGGATGTTCCACTGCACGCTCCAGGGCGCCTGGGTCAGCGTGACGCTGAAGGTGGGAATGATGAGTCCTCCCCCCTCTGCTGGACTCGTGAAGACATCCAGCATCCGTGGTTGCAACTCCGCCCCCGGCGCGGGGGACCTGGCTACTGCTTCGCGCCCCGGCCCTTGAGCAGCTTCTGGCCCAGGGTGAAGAGCACCACCAGCACGGCGCCGGCGCCCAGGCCCACCGCGGCGTTGAGCAGCATGGGGGCGAGCCCGCCCAGGATGCTGCCCACGCCGGGCACCGCCGAGGCCCACCTGGCGAAGGACTCCTCCGCGTGGTGCAGGCTGGAGACGCCGTGCACGAGGATGCCGCCGCCCACCAGGAACATGGCCGCCGTCCCGGCCACGGAGAGGAACTTCATCAGCCACGGCGCCGCGCGGAGGATGCCGGCGCCCAGCGTGCGCGCGAACCCGCCCGTCTTGCGGCTGAGGTACAGGCCCGCGTCGTCCAGCTTCACGATGCCCGCCACGATTCCGTACACGCCGGCGGTCATGATGAGCGCGATGCCCACCATCACCGTGACGCGGGTGGTGAAGTCCGCCGTCGCCACGGTGCCCAGCGTGATGGCGATGATCTCCGCGGAGAGGATGAAGTCCGTGCGCACCGCGCCCTTGATCTTGTCCTTCTCCAGGGCGACCCGGTCCACGTTCGGGTCCTCCAGCGCCTTGCGGAGCTCGGCGTGGTGCGCCTCGTCCTCTTCCTTGCCGTGCAGGAACTTGTGCGCGAGCTTCTCGAAGCCCTCGAAGCAGAGGAAGGCGCCGCCCACCATCAGGAGCGGGGTCACCAGCCAGGGCGCCAGCGCGCTGATGGCCAGCGCGGCCGGCACCAGGATGGCCTTGTTGACCAGCGACCCCTTCGCCACCGCCCACACCACGGGCAGCTCGCGGTCCGCGTTCACGCCCGTGACCTGCTCCGCGTTGAGCGCCAGGTCGTCGCCCAGCACCCCCGCGGTCTTCTTCGCCGCCACCTTGGTCAGGATGGAGACGTCATCCAGGATGGTCGCGATGTCGTCGATGAGCGCAATCAGGCTGCTGCCTGCCATGGCTGTCTTCCGGTCTGGGGGTGGGGACGTCACCCTGTTGCCAGCGCGGATTAGCACAGCGGCCGGTCCAGGGCACGGCCCGGCGCTCACACGCGGGGTGTGCGCCGGCGGGCGGCGTCCACGCTCCAGATGCCGGAGCCGTGGGCGGAGATGTAGAAGAAGGCGAAGCAGTAGAGCGCCGCGAGCTCGCCCTTGTTCAGGAGGGGGTTGAGGTTGCCCCCGTTGGGGAGCACGTGCCCCATGAAGAAGGCGAACGCCATCGTGCCGCTCGAGATGAACGCCGCGGGCCCGGCGAACAGCCCGAGCGCCACGAGCAGGCCGCCCAGGAACTCGATGGTCCCCGCGCCGTAGACGATGAACGGCGGCGCCCCGGCGGGCATCCCGCCGAACAGGCCGAAGAGCTTCTGCATGCCGTGCTGCATGAACATCAGCCCCGCGGCGATGCGGAGCAGGGCGTAGATGCGTTCGGCGTGGGGCCGCAGGAATCCCATGGTGTTCTCCGAGCGTGTGCCGGGGGATGGAAGGTCCCGGCACGCGCCCGTGAACCATAACGGCGGGCCCGTGTCCACGCCGCGCACGGGCCCGGGGCGCTCACTTCGTGTTCAGGGCACGGCCTCATGCACGATGGTGGCCTTGTCCACCGCGCCCGTCATCCCGGAGTGCGCGCGCCATCCGTGTCGCGGGAGCGGTGCCGCTCATGCCGTGGCTCCGGCGGGGCTCACATGCGCCAGAAGCGGCGCACCTGGGCGTCCGTGCGTTCCTGCTCCTCGAAGCGGACGAGGAGGGGCTCGGACATGGCTTCCGGCACGCGCAGCTGGGCGAGCAGCGCGCGGACCTCGAACTTGCGCGTGAGGCCGAGCAGGGCCTCGCGCTCGGGGACGGTGAGGCCGGGGTGCCAGCAGTCCGCGATGAGCACCACGCGGCGCTCGGTGCCCCGGTTCCAGGTCTCGTGCTCGAAGGAGTCGTGGAAGGTGAGCACGCGGCCCGGCTCCCAGTGACGGCGCTCGGTGCCCACGCGGATGCCGCAGCCCTCCGGCACCCGGAGCCCCAGGTGCAGCCGCATCCGGAAGCCATCCCACGAGCAGTGCGGCGTCAGCGTGGTCCCGGGCGCGTGCGAGGAGAAGAGCACGTCCGCCAGCGGGAAGTCGGTGCACTCGCCGTCCAGCGACCGCACCGCGGCGGCCGTCTCCTCCATGGCGAGCTGGGGCCAGAAGAGGCGGTCGGTGCGCTCGCCGCCGAAGTAGATGGGGTGCACGGTCCAGCGGCCCGTGCCGACGATGCCGGAGTCGTAGTGCAGCAGGTCCGCGTGCTCCAGCCGCTCCAGGTCGCGCGTCACCGCGGTCAGGCAGCCCTCCAGCGCCTTCGCGGCCGGAGGCGGCGGGTCGCGCCACGGACGTTCATCCAGGCCGGGGAAGGGCGGGAAGATGGTGGGGGACTGCTCGGGCCGGGCGGGAGGCGCGGGCACCTGGCCCGCGAGCATGCGCAGGTAGTGCTTCAGCCGGTCCAGCTCCGGCCCCGCGCCCAGGACCGCGTCGAAGTAACCGCCCTGTCGGGCCAGGTCGACGATGCGCTGGCGCACCTGCGCGGTGAGCTCCTCGGGTGACGTCTGCGCGACCATGGGGCCTCCTGGGCGGTGCGGGGACACGGCGTCCTTCAGCCTCAGAGCAGCTTCGCCATGATCTCCTTCTCGCGCTGCTCGAGCTTGATCGAGTCGAGCGTCCAGCCGATCAGCTCGTCGGCGAGCGACGTGTCGATGCCGAAGGTCTTGGCGGCGTCCTTCACGGCCGCGCGCTCCTCGGTCGCGATCTCCCCGTCCGCGCACGCCACCTCGACGAGCATGCGCAGCACGGAGGCCCGCAGCTCGCGGTTCTCGATCTTGCGGACGATGTCCGCGAGGTCGCCGGGCTTCTGGAACTCCTTCTCGATGAGGGTGGCGATCCGCTCCTCCCGGGGAGACAGGCCCAGCCCCCGCACCACGTCATCGAGCTGCTGGCGCTCGTCCTCGGTGACCCGGCCATCGCTCGCCGCCACGTTGGCCATGGCCTGGATGAACGCCAGGAGCTGCTCCTCGGGATACTCGCGCGTCATATCGTCTCCAGAGCGGGCGGCACGCAGCGGGCCGGGCTCCTGAACAGAGGTGGGACAGGGCTGCTGGGAGACCCAGGTTAACGGGCGCCCGCGCGGAGCGAAAACGGATTCCACCACCGCGCCACCCGGCGGTCCGCGGGGACGGGGGCGCGTCCTCGCACGGGGTTCTGCCTTTCGGATATCGTCGCGCGGTCCACCCTCCGCTCCGAGGCGAGGGCCCGCCTGTCCTCTCCCGTAGTTGATGGAACGGAGCGTCAGCCCTGGCGGAGCTGCTTCCGCCAGTTTCGTTTCTCGATGCACCGGACGTTGTCCACGTCCGCGAGCGTGACCAGGTACCGGGACAGGTCGAGCAGCTCCGTGTCGTGCTCCTGTCCTTCGTACTCCTGGACGTAGATGGCGTTGCCGTGGTTGTGGACGCACTTGGCCGGCGTGTCGTCGACAATCAACACGCGCTCCAGCCGGTAGCCCCGCCGCTTCAGCTTGCGCAGCTTCTTGACCCAGTCGTAGTGCAGGCCCGGATCGAGGAACCCGTCCCGCTGAACGCCGGCCCGGTCGAGCGCGTATGTGCACCGGCTCCGCCCCCAGACGAAGTCCAGCGCCAGCTCCGAAGGAACAATGCGCTTCACGATCTCCGCGACGTACCGGTCGTCCCCGGCGGACCAGATGGCGAGCCGGAAGCGAGCAGCGCACTCTCGCAGGAAGGGCTCCAGCCGCGGGCGCACATGGACGAAGTAGCCGAGGACCTGGAAGTCCGCCTCCCGGGCCAGGGGCTTCTCGCTCGCGTGGACCAGGGTCTCATCCAGGTCCAGGATCAACAGGATGCTGTCCGTGGGTGTCTTCACGGGTAGGCCTCCGTCGAGGTGCCGACGTCCGGCTCCCTCCCCTCATGACGGCGCGGCGTCACTGCACGCCGGGCGCGCGGAACACCTGTCCGTTGCGGCCCTCCAGCACGAGGCTGGCCTCGTCGGAGCTTCCCACACGCAGCTCCACGCGAGGCTGTCCGCGCCGGTCCACCAGGAGCAGGCCGGGCGAACCCTCCTCGTCCGCGCCCAGGATGGCGCGGGGCCGTCCCGTGACGTCCGCCAGCTCCAGCCGCGACGAGCCATCCACTTGAAGCCCCACGGAGAACAGCTCCGCGCCTCCGGACTTGGACAGCGTCAGGCGCGGCGCCTCGTCCGAGAACACCATCAGCTCCGCCAGCGACTCACCTTCCGCCGTGGAGAAGCGCAGCCGGGGCGAGTCGTCCTGGCCCACGCCCAGCAGCGCCCGAGGGCGGCCCTCGCTGTCGTTCAACACCAGCGCCGCGCCGCCGTGGAGGTCCGCTTCCAGGCTGGCCCGCGTGCGGCCTCGGGCGTCCTTGAGCACCAGCCGGGAGGCCACCAGCTCCCCCGAGTGCGGCGGCGGAGCTTCGTCACGCAGGGCCGCGGTTCCCAGCCCCGCTCCGGCCAGCACGAAGGCCGCGAGGGTGAAGCCCTGCCACCGTCGAAGCCGCGCCTCCAGCCGCTCCATGCGCGCGTCCAGTGAGTCCATCCCGGCGTCGCCTCCTGTCCCACCCTGGCGGGACAGCGGGAGGCTAGCAGAGGCAGGTGGGGCCGTGCTCAGCGGGGCAGGAAGAGGAGCAGGAGCGTGGGCACGGCGGCGACGAGGAGGCCCGCGCCCAGTGCGAGCACCATCTGGAGGAAGAACAGGTCCTCCAGCGTCTCCTCCAACACGCCCTCCAGCCGGTCGATGGCCAGCAGCTCCAGCTCCCGCACCGCGGAAGGCATGTCCGGCGACGTCAGCACCGCGCGAAGGGCAATGAGTCCCAGCACCCGGCGGGACTGGTCCATGAGGAAGCCCTCCAGCCAGCCTGCGCGGGACGCCGCGGAGTCGCGCACCTCCTCGGGCTCGTGCATGCGCTCCGCCACCGACTGCTCGATGGCCCGGGTGAGCCCCTCGCGGTCAAGCGTGCTGGCCCCGCGCAGCCGCTGGGCGACCTTCAGCGTCGCGGGCTTGAGGATGGCGTACGCATAGCCCATCAACCCGCGCGCGCGGACCTCGCTCGCGAGCCGCGAGCTGACCCCGTGGAGCATCCACACGTAGCCCCCGGCCACGGCCAGGGACAGCGGCGTGAGGACGAAGCCCAGGACGCTCAGCCAGGAGGGCGCCGGGGCCGCGCCGGTCCATCGCGGCGCGAGCACGAAGACGCCGGCCAGCACCAGGCCGAAACATCCGAAGAGGAAGAAGCCCTTCAGCGCGCCCTTCACGCCGGAGCCCAGCAGCGCGGGCACCAGGGCGACGATGCTTCGCAAGCCCGCGCGGATGATGCTGCCCATGGACGCACGCGGAGGCGCCGCGCCCGGGGCTGTCTGCTCCAAGGCCGCGTGGGTCATGGCGAGCGCTCCACGGCCGCGACGCCCACCTCCGCGCGGGCCCACCGGTCCACCTGCTCGGCGGAAGGCGGGGATGCCGGCGCGTCGGCCTTCAGCTCGCGCCGGCGCCGCCACCACATCAGGAGCGCGGCGGCGCCGAAGAGCATGGCGCCCATGGCCAATCGGGGGAGCAGCCACGGAATGGGAGCGGACCGGGAGCGCTGGCGCTCCTTCCACCACGCCGTGCCTGTGCCGATCAGCGCGAGCACTCCCGGAATGGCGGCCACGCGCCACAGGCGCCCGCTGTCAGGGCCCGGTACGAGCGCCAGGAGCCCCAGGAACACCGTCGTGAGCCACAGCAGGATGCGTCCCAGCCGAGAGTCCGTCAGCCCCACCAGCGCGGCCGTGACCGGCTCGGAGCCCTCACCCCTCATGTTGCGTCCCCATGGGGACGTCATCCTAGAGGGAGAGGGCGTGCGCCCTCAAACCCGCCCGAGGGCTCCAGCCGCGTCACTCCCATGACCCAGACGCGCCCCGCTGACATTGGGAGTGGGTGTCGGGTGCGAAGCACGTCACGCACTCGAAGCTGTCGAACTCGATGAGCCTGGCGGCGTCGACGCGGCGGCTGCCCGCTGGATGAAGGCCTCCGTCTCCTCGGGGCTGACAATCCATGGCCAGAAGCGCTGTGGCTCTCCGAAGTTGTCGAAGAACGTGTCGGCCAGGGACGGCACCTTCGAGGCGGCTCCCAGGTAGTCCAGCACGTGCGGCGGGGGCGGCTGGAGCAGCATGTTGGTGAACGCGGTGATGTATTGACCTTCCGTCCTCCAGAACTGCTCGAAGCTCTGCTCCATCCAAGCCGCGGTGAAGGGCTGGTCGCCGTGCGCGAGGATGGCCCGCGTCATCGCGTGGGCCTGCTTGGACGCGCTGTTGAGCCCCTGGCCCGCGATGGGGTCGTTGAGCATGACGACATCCCCCATCCCCATCACCTGCCGCCCTGACGGCAGCCGGCCCACCGGCTTGCGCACCGTGGGCGTGAACGCGCCCGTGAGCCAGGAGGACTCGTCCACGATGGATGCGCCCTCCAGCCGCTCCGCCACCCAGGGAGAGAAGTCCCGCAGCACCTGCTTCATCCGCTCCATCGCCTCGCGCGCGGTGCTCACGCCTCCGAAGCGGTCCAGTCCCTGGCCGGGGATGGCCTCCAGCAGGAGGCAGCTCTGCGGGCCCCGGATGCGGTCGAAGTACGGCATGGCGAAGTACTCGCCGTGGCCCGCGGTCAGGATGAACTTGAGCGCGGGATAGGGCGTCTCGTACAGCGGCTTCATGCCGGTGACAATCATTGCCGCGAGGTGCCGCTGCGGCTGTGTGTGGATGCTGCGCTCGGCGTCCCGCTCGAACAGCCGGGTGAAGCTGTTGCGCCCCGTCGTCACGACCACCAGGTCATGGTCCGGCGCGAGCTTCTCCAATGCCTCCACGTCCACGTCGCGCACCACCACCGTGCCGCCGCGGCGCTCGAGCTCCGCGAGCCAGCGCGAGTACTTCGCCCGCAGGTCCAGCGACTTGCCCGGGTGGAGCATGCGTCCCTGGACGCGCAGCACCCGCTGACCCGGCGCCGCGCAGACGTCCAGGTCTCCGCCCCGGGCGTACTCCCCCGGGCCCTGCCAGAAGTCGAGCCCCAGCTCCTGCTCGTACTGGTATGCCCGGCCGAAGAGGTAGGTGGTCGCGGCCAGCCGGGCGTTGAAGAGCTGCTCGGGCGTGCGGTCCGAATAGACGGTGACGGCGTAGCCCTGCTCCAGCAGGCCGAAGCCGAGCTGTAGCCCCGCCTGGCCCGCGCCGATGATGCCGATGTTCCTCATGGTCCCCCCTGGGTGATGTCCGGGCGTCACGCCCTGCCCCGGCAGTACGGCCCCGGAGCGCTGTCCTGGCTACGTACCCCGGTATGACACCGCCGGGAAACCGGCGCCCCGGAGCCGCCGGCCATGTCAGACCCCGCGAGTACTGTTCTTCCTGTCGCAGCGAGAAACACGCGAGGGGGAGCACGCCATGACCATGTCTGTGATTGATAACCGCGTCGAGGTCGTCTTCAGCTTTGACACCACGGGCAGCATGTATCCGTGTCTTGCGCAGGTGCGGAAGAAGCTGGGGGCCGCGGTGGCCCGGCTGACCAGGGAGATCCCGGGGATCCGCATCGGCATCATCGCGCACGGCGACTACTGTGACGCGAAGTCCACCTACGTGACCAAGACGTTGGATCTCACGGACGACGCCAAGGCCATCACCCGCTTCGTGGAGAAGGTGGGGAAGACGGGCGGCGGTGACGCGCCGGAGTGCTACGAGTTGGTGCTGCACGAGGCGCGAAGCCTGTCCTGGACGGAGGGCTACACGAGGGCGTTGGTGCTCATTGGCGACGACGTGCCGCACCCGCCCCAGCACAACCCGAAGAAGCTGGACTGGCGCAAGGAGGTGGCGGCGCTGGGGGAGCAGGGCGTGTCGGTGTACGGCGTCCAGGCGCTGAACCGCCGCCACGCGACGTCCTTCTATAAAGAGCTGGCGGAGAAGTCGGGCGGCTTCCACCTGAGCCTGGATCAGTTCTCGCACGTCACCGACATGCTGCTGGCCGTTTGCTACAAGCAGTCCTCGGACGCGCGGCTGCAGTCGTATGAAGCGGAGGTGTCTCGCGAGGGCCGCATGAACCGCGGCCTCAACGCGATGTTCAACACGATGCTCAAGCGGACCGCGTCCACGCTCTTCGGTGAGACGGACCTGCGGGCGGTGCCTCCGGGGCGCTTCCAGGTGCTGGAGGTGGAGGCGGACTGCGCCATCAAGGAGTTCGTCACGGAGAACGGCCTGGGCTTCAAGGCGGGGCGCGGCTTCTACGAGTTCACCAAGACGGAGACCATCCAGGGCCGCAAGGAGGTGGTGCTGATGGACCGCAAGTCCGGCGACCTCTACAGCGGCGAGCGCGCGCGGGAGATGCTCGGCCTGCCGCCCGGAGAGACGGTGCGCATCCGGCCCGCGAGCCTGGAGAAGTACGTCGTCTTCGTCCAGAGCACCTCCGCCAACCGCAAGCTCAAGGGCGGCACGAGGTTCCTCTATGAAGTAGAGGACTGGGACGGCGCGCTCGCCGCGGCCTGAGCCGGGGTTGGCTTGAAGGGCAGCTGGGGCCGCGCAGATCATCGACGCGCTGGCGCCGCAGAAGGGCGACATCGTGATTGAAGGCAAGCGCGGCCTGGACACCTTCGCCAGCACCAGCCTGGACTTCATCCTGCGCAGCAAGGGCATCAAGACGGTGGTGATGGGCGGCTTCCTCACCAACTGCTGTGCCGAGTCGACCATGCGCACCGCGTACGAGCACGGCTACGACGTCATCACCCTCACTGACTGCGCCGCCGCCACCTCGGCGGAGGAGCACCGGAACGCGCTCAAGTACGACTTCCCCATGTCCTCGCGCCCCATGCTGTCTTCGGAGGTGATGGGCCTGCTCGGGGCGTAGGTAGGGCCGGGCGCATGGGGGGCGGGCTCCGGGCCCGTCCCTTCCGCGTCCTCCGAGGCGGCGGCCCCCTTGCGAACGTGCGCGGGACACCACTAGAACCGCGCCGCTGATTTCCGGAGGGGGTTTTACGTGTTTCGAAAGAATGTCCTCGGCGCGGTGTTCGCGCTGGGGCTGCTGACGGCGATGGGGGCCCAGGCCGAGGTGCTGTTCGCCCAGGCCAACTTCCTGCTCAACAAGAACCAGCTCTCCGCGGTGAACTACCGCGGCAAGGGCGCGGCCATCCCCGTGGGGGCGAAGGTCGCGGTCCTCGAGCGGGACAAGGATGAAGTGCGCTGCAAGGTGGTGGACTCCGGCCTCGAGTTCCGGTTCGTGACGCACCGGAGCCTGGGCAAGCCCGTCAACATGCTGTTCGCCGGCTTCTTCGCCGAGCAGGACCCCGCCCCGCGCATCGCCGCGCTGACGCCCGAGGAGCAGAAGCAGGTGCGCGCCGGAGAGCTGGCCCGGGGCATGTCGCGCGAGGCCGTGCTGCTGGCGGTGGGCCCGCCGCCGCCGCACCGGACGCCGTCGCTCCAGGCCAACCGCTGGACGTACTGGAGCTCGAAGTTCTCCACGTTCGAGGTGGAGTTCGGTCCGGAGGGCAAGGTGGTGCGCGTGGGCGACGAGCCCGCGGCCGCGCCGGCTCCGGTGGAGAAGACCTACTACCACGCGACCGCGAACTTCCACTTCGAGGACGGCACCGTGTCCTGGGTGAACTACCTCAAGGGCCCCATCATCCCGTTCAACGCGAAGGTGGAGGTGCTGGACAAGGGCTCGTCCTCCGTGAAGTTCAAGGTCTTGGACTCCGGCGCGGAGCTCGAGTTCGAGAACGACTCGCGCTCGGGTTCGGACACCTGGAAGCTGTTCCAGGCCGCGTTCGCGCTGGAGGACCAGGCCGCCAGGATGGAGGCGCTGTCGCCGGAGGACCGGCGGCGGGTCTCCGCATCCGAGGTGGAGCTCGGCATGAGCCGCGAGGCCGTGCGCATGGCGTGGGGCCCGCCGCCGCCGCACGAGACGCCGTCGTTCCACTCCAGCACCTGGACCTACTGGAAGTCGAAGGCGACCAAGGTGCGCGTGAAGTTCGACAAGGACGACAAGGTCGCCGCCATCGAGTAGCGCGGCGACACCCTGAAGGAAGAAAGGCGTGACGGCTCATCGCCGCCACGCCTTTTTTCTTCATCGCGTCAGGCTGGGCGGCGGACTACTCCAGGGTGGGGGCCTGGCTCATGCCGACCGTCGGGTCCTGCACCGGCCCGTGGGCCAGGTCCAGCACGCTGGTCGCGGCGCCACCCACCGCGCCCAGGGCGCCGCCCACCGCACCCGCGGCGCCCTGCACGCCCTCGGCGACACCCTGCACGCCCTGGGCAACGCCCTGCACGCCCTGCGTGATGCCCTGCACCAACTGCGCGATGCTGCTCAGCACCGAGGCGGCGCCCTCCAGCAGCTTGCCCAGCTCCGCGGCCTTGCCACCGATGCCGCCGACGTCGAAGCCGTCCTGCTTCAGGGCCGCCAGCGGGTTGGAGGACTTCCCGTCCACCTTCCCGGCGGGGGAGGAGGTCGCGGCGCCCGGAAGGCCCGGCGTGGTGGGCTTGGCGGCGGCGGACTGCGAGGTGGGGGTGGTGGGCTTGGAGGCGGGGGACGTCGGGCTCTGGATGGAGGGGGTGGGGCGGGCGGCGGGGCTGCTGACGGAGCGGATGGCCATGACGGGACTCTTTTCTGGAAGGGGAGTGAGTGTGGCTTTCAGCGACGAGGACACCCATAGCAGCGGGCATGCCAACGCCCTGGCTCCGGTCGCGCCTGCGCAAGTCGTTGATCTTGCTTGGGCCGCGTGAAGCGCCGCGCTCGCGCATGGCCGTGCTTCTGGTGACTGCCGTTGGTGGCTGATGTCTTCCGTCATCAGGTGGGCTCCGGGGCCTCTGCGGTAGGCTTCGCTCCATTCCCAGGAGAGCCTCCCCATGACGTCCAAGCTGAAGCTGCCGTCCTTGAAGATGCCCACCGCGGGCGCGTCGCAGGCGCCGTCCACGTCCAGGTCCCCGGCGAAGGCGCAGCCGGACGACTGGTTCATGAAGAAGCCGCTGGGGGAGCCGAAGCCGGTGAGCCAGCCGCCCGAGGAGAAGAAGCTCACCGATGGCATCCGCCGCGACCTCTTGAGCCCGGGCCTGCCGGTGCGCACGGAGGAGGTGGCGCTCCAGGACAACCGCAAGGTGCGCATCACCACGGTGGGGCAGCTCAAGATTGGTGAGACGGACAAGCAGCCGGGCTTCACCCTGGCGGCGCTCCGGGACCTGAAGAAGATCTCCAGCACGGAGACGGGCCGCATGGAGCTGAATGGCATCAACCGTCACTCGGGGCTCAACGGCACCACCGAGAAGCACGTGCAGATCTGGAAGAAGGACGAGAGCGGCACCACCGACAAGGCGGGGGAGAGCAAGGCCTTCGGCATCAAGGAGGGCGCCAAGGTGGAGTACAGCCCGCAGGACGGCATCCCCGACCCGAAGCACGCCTCACACAAGGAGAAGTACGGCGCGTGGGGCACGCCCCAGAACAAGCCGTCGGACTCCACGCTCCTCCATGAGCTGCACCACGCGCGCGAGTACGTGGATGGCACCATCGACACGAAGACGACGGTGAAGCGCGGCAACAAGCAGGACCTGTCGCTGAGCGAGATGAGCGCGGCGGGCCTGGACGGCTTCAAGGACAGCGCGTTCATCGAGGGCAAGGGCAAGCTGTCCCGCCCGTCGGAGAACACCTATCGTCACGAGCAGGGGCTGCCGCAGCGGACCTTCTACGCGGACAAGGCGGAGGTGAAGAACAGCGGCGTCGACCGCCTGCTCAAGGGCTCCGTCAACCTGGATCCGAAGCTGTCCAAGGAGGACGCGGCGAAGCTGGAGGCCTACAAGCAGAAGACGTCCCTCGACGAGTAGCGCCTGCGCTTCGGGCGCTCGTCATCCGGAGCGGGGGAGGTCATTTCATGAATCTCCCCCCTTGCTGTGTCTTGCGCTCGCGGCGTCTCCCGGGATGTCGAGCCGGAGTGACCGCCGCGGCGGGGGCGGTTGAGCTCCGGTCGATGGCACCGTTACGGGTTTCGCCCGGCTCCGTGGCGTGCCCGTACACGGAGCGGGTGAGGTCAAGGCGCCGCGCGTCCGCCTATCTCCGGGAAGCGCTCATAGGCACGCTTGAGCGCATCCAAGTGGGCGGGGTTGTCCAGGTCGAGCGGCGCGTCGGTGAGCTGCACGAGCCATCCGTCCGATGCCGTGCGCCGCGCCCGTGAAAGCAGCTCGGCATCACGGAGCGGATCCGGGAACCCGATGGATCGTGCGGCAGCGGCGGACCAGTAGTTCAGCCACCCGAGGTAATAGGGAATCTCTGGCGAGCGGATGTGCTCGAGGAGCTTCAAGGCGGGCAACCCCCGGCGTGGGGATGGCGGCCCTTCCAGCGTGGGGGCGGTCTGATACGCGATGTCCACCGCAGCCCCGTCCGGCGTCGCATGCCCCCAGAACGCACGCATCCCCTCCGCAACACGCTCCAGGATCTCCGCCGCTGCCGTGACAACGGTGGTGTCTAGCGGCAGCTTCGCATGGACATCAAGCAATGACTGGCCGCCCGGCGCCTGGCTTGCTGGGGTTGTCAACCCGCTAATCATCACAGGAAAGCTCTCATCGCTATTGCATAGGAAAGGGAACTTCCCCCGTGCCGCAGCCTCGGAAAGCCATGCGTCGCGCTGAGGCAACATTGCAAGTTGTCGCTTCTCATTCACTTCCCACCGGAGGCGCAAGCCGGGCATCGCTTGCTCCATGCCATGGACTGCTACGAGCGTGCGGCGATCGTCCCCCACGAGTGAAGGGGCGTAGATGGCCAGAACGAGGCGCTCTTTAGTGGTCATCGTTGACATCCCGTGACGACGATCTTGAGGGACGAATCAAGAGCGAACAGCGCATCTTTGTGTGCTTGGGTGCTCACACCAATAACGAAGTCGTAGCCACAGGCTTGCGCCACCCGGCGCTCATTCCGCAATTGCTCAATTTCTTTCTCAATCTCGTGCTGTCGAACAAATTCATTGTATGTGTCGAACTGGTGGGTCTTGATTTCCCACAGTACCCGCACGCCGACTTGCAGCGCATCGAAGCGGACGCCGCCAACGAGCACGTCCATTCCAGGATAACGGTTGGGCGGGAACGTGTCGGCGCACTCATTGTGCGGGTCGTCCTCGCCCGCGTGGGGGACTGGAACAGGTTCGCAACTGGCGCGGCCCGTCCGGGCCACGGGCACAGGAGGTACTGGGGGCTTCCTGTTCTGCCCCGCCGGCTCGGGCTTCAGCTTGGGTGGGCGTTGCACTTCCGCTTCCTGGGAGGCCACCTTCGTTCCTCGTGAGGTCCCTGCTTCCTCGGGGTAGGCGTGGCGGAGTTCGTATGCATCCATCGCTTCTTTGATGGCGACGCCGACCACCACCACGCCGAGCACGATCACGGCTCCCACGGCAATCTCCGGAGCCGCCAGCACGCAGAACCCGATTCCCACGGCAGCGGCGTCAGCGGAGGCGACCGCGCATCTTCCCGTGGTGTCGTGGAACTCGATGCGGTCATGGTCAAGGGCTCGATAGCACCTCTCCACCAGAACCGGCCAAGGCTGAGACGCCTCGCGGACCACGCACCGCCCTTCGTCAATCCAAGGCAGTTGCGCAGCCCGTTCAAGGTTGGTGAGTCTCCGGCTCCGCGCTCTGCCTGTACCGGGCGACGGTGTCGACGCGGCGCATGCCGAAAGGAAGAGTAGGAGCGTGATGCAAGCGCGGAAGCGCATGGCGATATTCTCGCAGCAGAAGTGAGGGCTTCAGCGCTACGTGCTCGGAGTCTAGCAGCGCACGACAGCACCGTGTGTGCTCGGCGTTCTCCGGCTCAACCTGCCGCGTCCCGAGAGGACGTCGAACCGCTTTCAGCGATCCAGCGAATCTCCTGCCCTGCGGCTCCTTGAGGAACATGGGCAAGCGAAAACCCATTGATCTGAAGGGCTTGCTGGGCCGTCAACGTGTGCCCGAAGGCGAGACTTGAGCCCACGGACAAGGCGATAGGAAATCACAGGCAGGACGCGCTGTTGCCGACATGGAGACAGACTTGATCCTCGACGTTTGAAAGGCATCCCTGTACCTCGACATCTATGAGTCCAATCGCCTGAGCTTCCTCATGATGTCGCCGGGGACAGCACCTGTCGCCCCCGCACTTCCGCGAAGGGGGTGAGCCGGTGCGGCTCCACGCGGGTGGGAGGCGTGATGTGCGTCACCAGGACGCCCGCGCCCGACAAGGCATCCTTTCGCCTGGGCCTTGGGCCAGGATGGAGACCGCGCCCAGGTCCGGAGGAGCGTCCGGCAGCGCCCGTGGCCGGCGGTGGGTAGTCGGGCGGCAGCACCTCGATGACGCCCAGCCACTCGCAGCTAGCGCAGCGCCGAGAGGGCTGCGCCGACCTTCGCCACCGTCACCGACACGGGCGTCGTCACCTCTGGAGCGAAGATGGCCACGCGGAGCTCCTCGAAGGCCCATCGCAGCTCTTGCGCCGCCTCCGGGTCACGCACGGTGGCTCGCCTGGCGAGGAAGGTCTCCCACAGGGGAGTGAACGGCGCGGCCTTCCCTGCGTCCTTGCCGGGGTTCGCCACCGCACGCGCCAGCCGTGCCTGGGCCGCGCGGAGATAGCGCGGGTAGTTCAGCAGGCGCGTGAAGGGGACCCACTCGATGAGCTTCGCCGGGAACAGGTGCCCGAGCTGCGAGCGGATGTCCCGCACGGCCGCCGCGCCGCTCGGCCCCTTGGATGCTGCCTTGAGTGCGGCGAGCGTCTCAGCGAGCTCCGCGGAGGTGGCAACGACGACGTTCGCCCAGTCCCGGGCCGTCTGCTCGATGCGCTGTGAGCCGTCCTGGACCAGCGCCTCGAAGGCCGCCTTCGTGCGGGGCAGCGGCGCACCTGGTGCGAGCTTGAACGCATCGTCGACGCTGCGCGCGAGGACGAGCGCCCGGAAGGCGTCGGCCTGGCCCCGCGCGGGCGGCGCGCCGTCCAGGGACGGGAAGGGCAGCGGCATGCGCGCGGCGCTGACGGCCACGTGTCCGCGCGCGGCGAGCATCAGGAGCCGGCGGATCCCCGTGCGCGTGGCCGCGTCGGCGGCGGCGGCTGTCTCGAGCAGCACCAGGTCCACGGCCGCGCCCCGGTCGACGAGCGCGGGATAGCTGCGGACCTCGAGTCCGCCGACCCGCCGGGTAACAAAGGGGGGAAGCTCGCCGAAGGTCCAGGCGGTCAGCCCCTTGCGCTCCCAGTCCGAAGTCGGTGCCGCGCTACGCAGCGCTGTCCGTGCACGTCCCCCGTGCTGATCGAGCAGCGCGTCGGCGTCGCGGCTCTTCGCGAGCTCCTTTCCCCGCTCGTCGAGCACCCGGAGCGTGACGCGCAGGTACGGCGGCACGGCATCCGCCCGGAAGGACTCCTCGGGCACGTCCACGCCGCACAGCCGGGACACCGCGCGCGCGAGCGCCGGAATCAGCGGCCCGCGGAAGGGCACCAGCTCCTTTTCGAGACGGTCGACCAGCTCCGGCACCGGCCCCAACTGCTTGCGCTGGGCGCGGGGGAGCTGTTCGAGCAGGGTGGTGAGCTTCTCCCGCTGCCACCCGGGGATGGTCCAGTCGAGCTCACCCGGGACCAGTTGGGCGAGCAGCAGCAGCGGCACGCTCACGGTGATGCCGTCGTCCTCGGCGGAGGGGTCGAAGGTGTACGTCACCGGCACGGACGCGCCGTGCAGGGTGATGGCATCCGGGTAGTGCGCCGGGGACAGGCCCGGGTCATGCGAGAGGGCATCCTCCATCGTGAGGACGAGCACGTCGGGGTCGGCCGCCTCGGCCTTGCGGCGCCAGGCCTCGAAGCCCGCTCCGTCCGTCACGTTCGCCGGGACGCGCTGTTCGAAGAACGTCAGCAGCGCCTCGCTGTCGAGCAGCTCGCTGCGCCGGGCCTTGTCCCGCAGGCGCGCCACGCGCTCGAGCACCTGGCGGTTCTTCTCCTGGAACGCTCCCCGGGTGCGGTACTCGCCGCGCACCAGGGCATGTTCGAGGAACATCAGCCGTGCCCGGTCGGGATCCATGTGGGCCAGGGCCACGGGGCGCTCCTTGAAGACCTGGAGCCCGAAGAGGGTCGCGCTCTCCTTCACGACGGCGCGCGCGGACTTCTCCGACCAGTGCGGTTCGGAGTAGCTGCGCTTGAGCAGGTGCGGAGCCGCCGCCGCGAGCCACTCCGGGTCGAGCTTCGCCACGGTGCGCGCGAACAGCTGGGACGTCTCCACGAGCTCGAACGCCATCGCCCAGGCTGGGGGCTTCTTCGCGAGCGCCGAGGAGGGATGGACCGTGAAGCGCGTCTGCTTCGCGCCCGTGTAGTGGCGCTGCTCCGGATTCCACTGGCCGATGCGGGACAGGAGCCCGGTGAGCAGCGCCTGGTGCAGGACGTCCCCGCGTGCCGGGGCGCCCCGGCCCTTGCGCGGCAGGCGCAGCTCGCGGACGGTCTCCTCGAGCTGGCGCTGGACGTCCCGCCACTCGCGCACCCGCAGGAAGGACAGGAAGTTGTCCCGGCACACGCGCCGCAGATGGGATGTCCCCCGGACCTCGGCCTCGCGCACGAACGCCCAGAGCTTGAGGAGGCCGGTGAAGTCCGAGTGCTCGTCACGGAAGCGCGAGTGCGACGCGTCCGCCTTCTGCGCGAGCTCCCGTGGCCGCTCGCGCGGGTCCTGGAGGTTGAGCGCCGCGGCGACGATGAGCACCTCGTCCAGGCACCCGTACTCGGCGCCGGCGAGGATCATCCGCGCGATGCGCGGGTCCACCGGGAAGCGCGCGAGCTGGTGGCCGAGCGGCGTCAAGGTGCGCTCCTTGCCTTCGATGGCCCCGAGCTCCTCGAGAACCCGCCAGCCCTCGGCGATGGCCTTCGGCTGGGGCGGGTCGAGGAAGGGGAAGTCCTCGACGTCGCCGAGGCCGAGGGACTTCATCCGCAGGATGACCCCCGCGAGCCCGGTGCGCTTGATCTCCGGGTCGGTGAAGGCGGGCCGCGTGGTGAAGCTCACCTCGTCGTAGAGGCGCACGCAGATGCCCTCGCGCACGCGGCCGCAGCGCCCCTTGCGCTGGTCGGCGCTGGCCTGGGAGACCGGCTCGATGTGCAGTCGCGTGGTGCCCGAGCGTGGGTCGTAGCGCGACAGGCGCGCCACCCCCGTGTCCACGACGTACACGATCCCCGGGATGGTGACCGACGTCTCCGCGACGTTGGTGGCGAGGATGACGCGGCGCTGGGGGATGGTGGCGAAGACGCGCGACTGCTCGGAGGCCGACAGGCGCGCATACAGGGGTTGCACCACCGTGCCGCGAAGCTCGCGCGCGTTCAGGGCATTCTCGGCCTCGCGGATCTCCCGCTCCCCGGGGAGGAACACGAGGACGTCCCCGTCCGGGTCGAGCGAGAGCACATTCGCCACCGAATCGGCGACGGCGTCGGCGAGCTCGGCGTCCTCGGGGGGCGGCTCGTAGAGCACGTCCACCGGAAAGGTTCGGCCCTCCACCTGGATGACGGGAGCGCCCCCGAAGAACTGCGAGAAGCGCTCGGTCTCGATGGTGGCCGAGCTCACCACCACCTTGAGGTCGGGGCGCCTGGGGAGGATGCGCTTGAGCCACCCGAGCAGGAAGTCGATGGTGAGGCTGCGCTCGTGGGCCTCGTCGAGCACGATCGTGTCATAGCGGCTCAGGAGCGGGTCGCTGTGGATCTGCGCGAGCAGGACGCCGTCGGTCATGAACTTCACGGCCGTCCGCTTGGACGAGCGGTCCTCGAAGCGAATCTGGTAGCCGACGTCCGTGCCCAGCTCCGTGCCGAGCTCGCGAGCCACGCGCGCCGCCACGCTCGTCGCGGCGATGCGCCGGGGCTGGGTGACGCCAATCTGGCGAGGGCGGCCGCGCCCCATGGCGAGCAGGAGCTTCGGCAGCTGCGTCGTCTTCCCCGAGCCGGTGGCCCCCGCGACGATGACCACCTGATGGGCGGTGATGGCCGCGGTGATGTCCTCCACCCGGCTCGAGATGGGGAGCTCGGGAGGGAAGCGCAGGGTGGGGAGGCCGCCGGGGGCTGGGACGGGGGAGTCGCCGGACATGGCGGCATGGAGTAGCACTGAAGCGCACGCCGCGCCCCTGACGAATCGTGTGGGCGCCTGCTCGGCGGGCGTTCGTGGAGGGATCCTCCCTTCGCGCCAATGAAGCCAGGAGGCCAAGGAGAAGCCCAGCGAGCCGGTGGGATGATTGCTGGGCTTCTGAATGGGGCGGCGGGAATCGCACCCACTGCTTGGATCCTCTGCGAGAGCGAGCCAACGTAACCGCCCGCCGTCGGGCGGTTACCCTCATCGAGGATGTGCCCGCGCATGTGGAGCGGCAGGTGCACCTGCACCCGTCGGTCGGTTACGAGCCAACCCTGCACCTACCGCCATTGCACGGCGAGCTTCAGTGCCGGTGGTGCCTTCGAGGAGGGCCCAGATGAGGTATCCCCTCATTTGCGATTTTCCCGCGGAGCTTGCTCGCTCATCCATCCGTGCATTCTCCGAGGGGACTCTTCAAAGGAGGGGATACCTCAGGGGCTCATCGGTAGAGCGGTTTCTGACTCAAAAGTCACGGGGGTCACTCCACTCGAAGTCTTCTGAAGTCAGTCGCTCTGCGGACATTAACGATTCATCCATCCGGTCGATGATGTCTTGAAGAGCTTCAAGTTCCGTCCGGCCAAGTCCTGCGGTCCACCCGGGATCCCCGGATTTGTTTTTCACGAACACATTGGGTAACGCCAGGAAATCGCCCGAGCCACGCTCCAGAACCTTGACTCTGTATATTGTGCTGGGGATGCGGAGGTCCCGCAGTTCGTAAATATTGGCGACCCTGGAAATGCTTGCTCTGCCGTGCAAGTTTATGGCCTTCCAGTCCATCTTGCGAACCTCCTAACGAAGACCGAATGAGATGATTGTGCCATCACGAAGACCGAATGAGATGATTGTACCATCTGGTGCAAGGTCAATGTATCGACCGTTCTTGACGTAGCGGGTTACGCCGGGAGTGAAGCCATCGACAGGAAACCGCTGTGCGCCGAATAGATTCCGGGAGAACGCATTGGCCATTCTCAGATACTGCGTCATATTTTTTGCTCCCCCCATAGCTGCTCCGTGTTGATCAAAGTGATCCTCAAGTGATTCTGCCGGAGAAGAATAGCTCCCTTGGTTTCACCTGCCAGTGTCATTCGGCCCAGGCTGCAACTGGGGCCGCGAATTCCTGCCCCGATATTGCTTCCCGCCCCATCATTCCCAAAGTGCTCCCAGAGAAATGCCGGAATGGGGGCCTGGAGGAAGCTATCATTCAGCCAGGTGCCCGCGAAACAGCCGACGCCGAACGCGAACATTCCCGCGCCAGTCCCCCAATCCATGGAAAGTCTTATGGCTGCCGTCACAACCACAACGGGAGTGGCGGCAGCCACCTTGCCATGAGGGGCGTGCCGCTGAAGGTCGTCCAGGAGTTGATGGGGCACGCCACCATCGAGATGCCCATGCGGCACGCGCATCTCAGCCCCGAAGTGAAGCAGGACGCGGAGAGGCTCCTGGACGGCCCCGTGCTGGAGAGGGGCAATAGGGGGGCAATGGCAGGAAGCTAGAAAGACAAAAGGCCCGTAACCCCTGAGGATTACGAGCCTTCTTGAAGTGCCGAAGGCGGGATTCGAAACCGCAGGCAGGGAGATAGAAAACCTCAAGCAGGACGCGCAGTTACCCGCTATCTCCCTGATCTTGCTCGGACTCAACATCCCGTCTCGTCCCAAGCTGTCCCCTGGTGTGCCCCCTCGAACCACGCTGGAGGGGCACACTGGGGGCACACGCCAAATCCCTCACTGGCTGGCAGAGCCGCAGCTTCCGGTCAGGCTTCCTCGTCGGGAAGCAGTGTCCGAAGAAGCTCGTCGTCGGGTCCGAGCGGACGCCAGCCCGGGTGTGGCGGATTGGAGAAGAGTAGATCGCCGGCCCGGTCAACGCGTTGCTGGTGGGTATCTGGAGTGAACGAGGACCAACCGGCGAGAGCGCGTGCGACCTTGAAACGGTTCGAGTCATCCATCGTGGCCGGCCAGCCCTCAGGGAGATGCTCGCTCAGTTCGCGCACGAACTGTCCGCGGACCAAACGCGCGACCCGGTGGGCACGCTCCGCTTCGGCGACAAGTCCACTGAACACCTGCACTCCAGCAACGTCCTCCGGACCGAGTTCCTTGGCCAGTGCTACCAGCGATGCTCTGGGACGCGCCTCCGCGAAGGCCGTGAGCGAGTCGTAACCACGTTCCCGGACGCGCTCATACAAACGAGCCTTCCAGTTTCCTTGCCACGAACGTCCGTCGGTCATCGGCTACTCCCCTTGGTGAACATCACCGGGATCTCATAGACCTTCATCCGCGCCGCGACGATGTCCAGGACCTCATTGCGCGTCAACACTCGTCCGATCCTACCTTCGACCCTACGCAACTCTCCCATGATCATGCGGTTCCACTCACCGGGCCACGTGCGGCCCAGACGCCAGTCCCCCCCGCCGTGAATGGCCTCGTGGTGGGCCTGTTCCAGCCGGACGCAGAACTGGTCAATGTCCATGTCGCCCTTGAAGCCGCGCCGCTCGAACCACTCGCGGTGCTCCTTCGGCAGCACATGGTGTTTCGGGCCGTCCGACATGCCCGCCCCGGCCCTGCCCGTCACCTGCATGCCGCGCACCTCGGGGCCGTCCCCTAGCGCTTCGCGCACGCCCTCGGGCAGGTCCTGATGCGCCTGGGCCATCATGACCTGTCCGCCGTGAATGAGGACGGCCGCGCCGACGGCTGGCACGGAGATGACGCCCGCTTGCACGAGCCTTCGCATCATCTCCACCCACTCGGCGGAGACCACCAGCCGAGAGCCCACCATCACTCCACCCGAACTCATCACGAGGCCCACGCCGAGCGCAGCGGGGCCCGAGGGCGGCAGCCGTGGCAGCGACATCTTCAACGTGGAGATCATGGCGACCATCTCCAACGCCTGCGTCGCCGCGATGATCTGCCCGCCGAGCTTCATCGTCGAGCGGGTCTCTCGATGGAGCGCGTCGAACTCACGGGTCAGCTTCCCCATCAACTCGGGCATCGCGAGGGTCGCGGCCTCGACCCGCTCCGGGTCCAGGGAAGCGAGGTCCGTCAGCGTGGGCTCCATGAGTCCCTGCACGCGATGCAGGTCCGTGAAGAGCTTCTCGACGCTGCACATCGGGCAGTTGCGGAGAATGGCGTCCGCGAGGTGGAGGAAGTCCACCCAGGTGGCCAGGAGGAGGGTCCCGAACTGGGCCGCCTGGAGCCTGGGCCCCGCCATGCGAAGGAGGCCCAGCTCCATGTCCGTGTCACCGACTTCCGAGGCTGCCTCTGTCAACACGGTGGCACTCCCGAGCGCGCCATGCAGCCACGTCACCTGCTTGGAACCCTGGTCGAGGTAGCGCGTGAAGACGCCGGTGAGGCTGAAGCCCCAAAGGTCCGGAGGACGGGCCGCCAGTTGGGTGAATGCGGCCTCGACGCCACGCAGGGAGCCCGTCACCTCGTCCGTGGCGTCCAGGACCGCCTGACGCGCTGATGCAGCGCTCCGGGCACCGCCCCCGACAGCACTGGCACCCACGGCGGTCGCGTCGTCCCGTGGCCCCTGGCGACGCAACATCCGTTGGAACACCTCGGGTCCCGAGAGGGAGGACGGCGGGGAGCCCCAGGCGCGCGGGGCCCCATCGATCGGAGCCTCCACCCACGCGGGCGCGGGAGCCGCACGCGGCGCGTAGCTCAAGCTCCGACGACTCCCAGGCGCGTGCGGCACGGAGGCGCATCCCGTGGCCAGCAGCGCTACGGCCAGCAACAGGGCGTCAGCGCGCATTGTCCACCCCCAGGCCCACCGAGGCGAAAGCCCCCGGCCGCAGCGTCCCTTCCGGCGTGGGGAACAGCAGCGTGCCGCCCGTCCCCAGCGCGTAGAGTTTCCCACCCAGGAATCGCCAGCGGACCTCGGCGGCCCCCAGGTAGCGCGCTCCGGGCTGTCCCATGCCCACGCCCAGCCCCTTCACCGCCACTTCCAGGCTGCGCGCGAAGAGCTGCACCGCCACGCGTCCATCCACGTCGAAACGGCCCCACGAGAAGGCCTCCACTCCCAGCGACAGCTTCAGGTGCTTGGAGAGGCCGCCATAGCGGACCGCGTCCCAACCCACCTCCGCCTCGCCATAGGCCGAGTACCCATCCGGGAAGGGTGCCTCCGCCAGCGGCACCCCCTCCGGCCCTGCGGCCTGGAAGCGCGCCAGTTCGTAGTCCGGGCCGAAGAAGCCCTGTCGGAAGCCGCCGTGCTGTCGGCGCACCTCCAAGCGCAGCCGCATGTCCAGCGTGGGCGTCAGCGCATCCGCGCCCGCGCCCACCACCGCTCCCCATGCGCCGCCCTCACCTGGCCGTCCGCCCCAACCGGCAATCAGGTGGGCCTCGAAGCCCGGCCGTACCACCACCACGGCAGTACCGTCCAGGTGCGCCAGCGTCACCGACGGCGCGCGACCTCCGGCCCGTCCCCAGTCATGCACGGCGGAGAGCGACAGCGTGTAGCGGCCCGGCTCGCGGGGCTGGCCGAAGAGGACGTGCTGCACGTCCAGCGCGACTTCCGCCCCCATGAGGCGCGCGCCCAGCACGTCCGAGGCGAAGGCTTGCATGTAGAGAGGGCCCAACGTCCCGGTGAGGAAGCCTCCGGCCGGGTGGTAGTCGGGATTGCTTCGGTTGGAGTAGCGCCGCACGAGGTGCCCCGACAGCAGGCTGTAGGACTCCAGCCCGCCGAACCAGACGCCCACCGGCGCGTTGTCCGAGCCCAGCTTGAGGCCGCGCACCACCTGCCCGAAGTCCGAGAGGCTGTCCCAGTCCTCCCGCCGCACGAGGCCCGTGTCTTCCCCTCCACCCCACAACCGCAGCCGCACCGGGGCGCCCAGGTTGAGGCCGAACTCCGCGCCTCCGTCGAGAATGAGCGTCGGCTCTACTTGGAGGAAGCCCTCGTTCGAGCCGATGCCCGCGCGCGGCAGCAGGGCCCACGTCGTCGCGTCCAGCCGCAATAGCGAGCGCCACGCGGTTGCCTGCGGGCGCCGCTCCTCCTCCACGGGCGGCACCTCCGGGACGTCCTCCGCCCACGCGGCGACCGGCAACAACAACCACAGCCATACCGCCCAACGTCTCGTCATTCGCATACACGCCTCCCAGCAATGCCCCCAGCGAGGGGAGCAAAGGACACACGTCTGACGTTCAGCTCGGCTTGGGGCCGGCCGCGCGTCATGGATTGGGGTTGAAGGGAATGGGTGCTGGCCGCCTCGGGCCAGCGGGTGCTAATGCCGCGTCAGGCGCAGGGCGCCCGGTTGCGGCTCCGTCGTCGTCTCGTCCACGCTGCGCAGGGGCCGGGGCTCCGTGCGGATGTCGTCCTGGCTCAGCGATGGGAAGGCCGGGACGATGCCGCCCTCGTCCTCCATCAAGTCCAACTCCTCCAACTCCTCGCCACCCTCCATCATCGCCTCCTGGACTTCCTTCACCGCGTCCGCTCCCGAGTACGGCCCCAGCCGCGCCAGTTGCGCCCGCAGCTCCACCTCCAGCGCCGCCGCCGTCGGGTAGCGGGAAGCAGGGTTCCGGCTCAAGAGCCGCAGGAAGACGGTGCGCAGGGGCTTGGACAACCCGCAGGCCGCCGCCTTCACGTCCTCCACCCGGTAGGCCATGGCGCACCGGAGCATGTCCTCCATGAAGGGCAGAGGGTGCGCGCCCATCGCCAGGGCCGTCACCTTCAGGGCCTTGAGGTACTGCTCGCGCGAGCGTCGGAAGGGCGCGTCCTCCGGGTGGAAGTCTCCCGGGTCGTACAGGTGCCGTCCCGTGGCGAATTCCAGCAGCGTCAGCCCCAGCGAGAAGAGGTCCGAGCGTGCATCCGCCGCCTCTCCCATCAGCACTTCGGGGGCGGTGTAGATGACGTCACCGACAGGGCGCGGCATCGTCGTGGACGGGCGCCCCTGGAGCAGCGAGAAGGCCACGCCGAAGTCCGTCAGCGCCACGCCGCCTCCGGGCCGCAAGCGAATGCACCCGGGGTTGATGTCGCGATTGACGATGCCCAAGGGATTGCCCGCGTCGTCCGTGCGCGAGGAGGCGTGCGCCAGGGCCGCCGCGACTTCCGCGCCCACGTAGAGCACGAAGGATTCGGAGAAGTAGCGCCCGCGAAGCTGGGCGATGTCGAGGAGGGTGTTCAGGCTGAAGCCCTCGATGTGCTCCAGGACGGCGCCCAGGCCGTGCTTCATCTCGAAGAGGCCATGGACGTGGGCGATGTTGGGGTGCTGGAGGAACTGCGCCAGCCGCACCTCCTCCTCCAGCCGCGCGCGAGCCCGGAGGAAGCGCTCCGTCGCGGGCCCCTCCGGCAGGGGGACGCACTTCACCAGGACCTTGCCCCGGTAGCCGTTGGGCGTCCGAGGCCGCGCGAAGAGGACACGCTCGCCGTTCCGGCCAGTGCCCAGGTCCTGGAAGAACTCGTAGGCGGTATCACCGTCGCAAAAGAGGACAGCACCCCCGGCGAGCCGGGAGTCAGCACCACTGGACATGGAAGGGGCTCCTGAATGCCCGCGCGAGGGAGCCGCGCAAAGGCAGACGGAAAGCTACCTCCGGCTGCCTTCCTCCGGGAACGACGCCACAGGTCACTTACTTCAAATTTCCCTGCTATTCACGGAATCAGTCCAGGCACGCTCCGAGGCGTAACGAGTCTTGACACTCCAGGGCTTAAGGCCAGCGGTCCACAAGGTAGCCCACTCCAACGCGAGAGTAGACAACTGCCCCCGGCTTTGAGCCCTCCCATGCCTCCTGGGGGCCGTTCTCCCCAATCGCAATGCACACGGGGAGAGTGCGTCCATCGGGAAGGCGCGCTTCGGTGTAGCGAGCCAGCAGGAACGTCCCATCGCCTGTCCACAACCGCCCGTAGAGCACCGTGCCCTTGGGGATGCTAAAAATGGGTCTGAAGACAATTCCCGTCACAGCCCCATCCCTGAAGACCCCCTCATCACCGGGAAGACCCGGCTGACTTTTGTCGATGGTGATATCCACGCCAACCCCCGCTTGGTGACCAAGTCCCCCGTTCCCTGTTCCTCGGAACATGGCCTCGCGCGCCTCCTTGGGACACGCTCCCGCCTCGGGCCGTACCTGGGCGCTGCTGGGGCAACCGAGCTGCAACGCCACGGCGGCGCTCGCCGCCGCGCACTTCGCGAGGAACTCCGCCCTGGCGTTGGTGGCGGGGGCCTTCTTGTCCAGGGATGTGGACGGGCTTGCGACGATGGGAGCACGCTTCACGGCGGAGCTTTCCTTCCGGACAGAATCGAGAGGGGGCAAAGCTACCCCAGGGGACGACGCGGCCAGCACGTCGCCCGCGTCAGGTGAGGGGCCCGCATCCTGGAGGGATACGGGCGTTGGAGAATGGGAGGCGACTCCCGCATCCCCATGGGAGACGGGCTCCACCGGCCGTCCCGAAACCTCCCTGAGGACAGCGGTCGGAGGCGTGGGGCGCAGCCACATGAAGGCCCCCGCCACGGCCGCCACGACGAGGAGCGCCACTCCGGCATCCACCAGCCGGGCCCGTCTCACACGGCGGGCGGAGGGCGTCTCCGCATCCGTATTGGAGGCGGGAGCGGTAGGGGGCTTCAACGAGGGGACGTGGACGGGAATGGTCCACTCCGGTCCCACTTCGCCCGCGAGGGCCGCCAGCTCGCGGCGCATCGCCTCCGCCGAAGGAGGGCGCTCCTCCGGCTTCCTCGCGATGAAGCGCATCGCCACGTCGCTCAGCCCCGCTGGCACGCGCGCATTCAGTTCTCGGGCTTGAGGGGGCACCCAGCGGCCCTCGACGGCAGCCTTGGGAGAACCGCTCGCGGGCTCCGGCGTCGTCAGCACGTCATAGAGACAGACGCCCAGCGCGTAGACGTCATCCGTCACCTTGAACTCGTACCGCGCCCCCTTCTCGTCTCCGTGCTCCTTCAGGAAGCGGTAGGCCTCGGGCGAACGGTAACGGCGGGTGCCGGGCGGCAACGGGGCGTCCGTCAAATCCTCGGCGTGCGTGTAGTCGCCCGCGCTGAAGTCCAGGATGACGGGCTCGCTGTCCTTCGCGCGCACCATGATGTTCGCGAGCTTCAGGTCGCGGTGGAAGATGCCGCGCCCGTGCATGTAGTCCATGGCGCCCGCGAGCTTCTCGAAGACGCGCACCACCTCTTGGGCCGTGGGGTGCGTGCGCTCCATCCACTCCGCCAGCGTGTAGCCCTCCACGAACGAGAGAAGGACGTAGAGCCAGCCGTTTTGGAAGTCTGGGAAGCGACCGAACCCGTGGACTCCAACGACATTGGGATGCCGCAGGTGAACGAGGCATCCCAGCTCACGCATGAGCCGCGCGTCCGCTTGCTCCGCATCCCCGCTGCTCGGGCGGTGCATCGCGATCTTCATCGCGAAGGGGTGTCCGTTCATCTCCACGCGGTAGACAGCGCCGTAGGTGCCCGCGCCCAGCAGCTTCACCACGCGCCAGCCGTGAATCATGTAGCCGGGCGGGAGCTGCGCTGGGTGGTGGATGACCGTCAGCATGGCCGACCTCTACAGTGCGACACGAGGAATGAGAAGACGACGTGCGCCGGTAGCATCCACCAACTCCAAACGGAACGCCGTGCCCACATCCCAGGAAGGCTTCTCCGTCTCCACCACGACTGTGCCCACTTCCCCCGGCCCAATCTGCGGCTGATTCATGCGCACGCCGAGGACCAGCAGATGGGCACCACCCGTTGGAGGGGAGATGCGCGCTTCCGTGGGCGCCCATGGATCCTTGCCCTCGTTCACCACGTCCAAGGACAACACCCTCCAAGCAGTTGCCCGAAGGCTGAAGCCCCCCACGACGCGCAGTGAGGACTGCGCGTCTTTCCTGGGTTGAGGCTCAATGCGGCGAGCTGAAACTCCGCCCTCATCCAGGAGTCCCGCCAACGCCAGTCTCCCTGGACTCCCCGTCTCGTTACGCGCCCGCAGTGCCGCAAGCTCGGCGCGCACTTCAGACAGCTCCGCCTGAAGCGTTTCGGGGCTCACTGGACGACGAGACACCTCGACGTGGGAGTCCACCTCCGATGGGCGCGACACAAGGGCGAAGACCGCATGCTCAGGGGATGCGCCATCCGTGAACCGCACCCGGAGCATCAGTCGCTCCCCCGCGCCCAGCTCCATCGTCGGCTTCAGGTTGATAGACCTCTCCCCCACGTCCACGAACTGAAAACGGGCGCGGCCCTCCAACTCCACGGCGTTCCGATCCACCGCCGAGTCGAGGACGAGGGTCGTCAGGATGCCCGCCGCGACCGGGACCTCCAGGACGGGCTCACCAGGACGGGGAAGCGCAACCCGCCTGTCCCTGCGCTCGCGGACCGATGCGGACGGCTGGGCCTGGGCGGTCGTGAAGAGGAGCAGTCCCCCCAGCACGAGGGGCAGGTGCAACGCGGAGAAGGGGAAGGACAAGCGGGACGGCCTCCGCCCGCGACCCTACCAAACCGGAAGGACCCACAGCCCTGGAAACGCGGCTTGGAAACCCCGAGCGAGGTCAGGACGGCTCCACTGACACGAGGATGGGGCGAACTCCGTGTCCCACCGTCGGCGGGGATTCGTTCAGTTTTGAGGCGAAACCCACTTTACGCCTCGCATAACGCCCACCTCATGGGGGCCCGCGTTTTGTCCCAGAATTTCTTCAGCGTGGGGACACGCCGAGCAAGCCTTGAAGAGGCAGTGCTCCGGAAATTCGACCCGGGGGGGCATCCACTCCCACCCCGCCATGCCCGGCAACCCGTCCTGCTCCCGAGAAAACGACTGGGCGCGGGAACCACTCCCAGAAGTTGCCCCCATTGAAAGGGGGAAAGGGAGATCCGAACCATGCTGGAGCTTGTTGAGCAGTACCGCCCACTCATCATCGAAGCACTCACCAAGGCCTCGCCGCTGGGGCTGACCGTGAAGGAGCTGTGCGCCGCGCTCGGAGCCGGAGAGCAGGTCCTCCGCCGTTGCCTCGCCGCGCTCGTCCTGGCTGGCGTCCTGCGCGAGGCCGCGAGGTACACGCCCGGAGCGCGAGGCGCGGTGCCTCGGGCCTACAGCCTCACCGACGCGAATCGCGAGGGCGAGCCGTGAGCGCCCCCCAGCGCATTCAGGACACGACTCCGACTGTCGGCTCACTGCCCCGCTTCCCGGCACACCGGGGCACAAAGCGGGGCACCCTCGAACGCGAGAAACACCCAAGAAATCAACGGCTTGGCGAGCCCCTTTTGCTCACTGCCCCGCCTGCCCCGCTTGTTTCAAAGAAGAGAGAGAGAAAGAGGAGGACATACCCCAGAGAGGGAATTGCAGACATTCAACCCCTCTCATTCTCCCTATACGTCACTGCGTGTGTTCCGGTGAATCAGCGGGGCAGCGGGGCAGGTCGCCAGATTCTCTAGTGATTCTCGCCGCTTAAGCCTGCCCCGCCTTCCGCCCCGCCACTCAATTCGCCCCGGTCTCGCCCCGGATGGCCAGCGCAGCAGCCCTTGGGCTCGCCGCGATTCCCTTCTTTTGCCCTTGGATGTCCCGTGGAAGCCTCTGACCCGAACTCGACTCACTCACTGGAAGCCGCCGCCCTGGAGTACGCGGGGCGCGGCTGGCATGTCTTCCCCTGCTTTGAGCCCGTTCGCTCGCCCTCCGGCGCCCTCATCTGCGCTTGCCCCAAGGGAGCGGAATGCAGCCAGACAGGGAAACACCCGCGCACACGCAACGGCGTGAAGGACGCCACGACGGACGAAGCCCAAATCCGCGAGTGGTGGCGGCAGTGGCCGTCCGCCAACGTCGCCATCGCTACGGGAGCCCTCTCCGGCGTGGACGTTGTGGACGCGGACGCGAAGGCCGATGGAGTGGCGACCCTCGCAAAGCTGGAAGAGGAACGAGGCGAACTGCCCGACACCGTCACGGCCCGCACCAGCGGCGGCGGCTGTCACGTCTACTTCCGCCACGCAGGCATGGTGTCGAAGGCTGGTAGCCTCGCGCCCGGTATCGACACCCGAGGCAACGGTGGTTACGTCATCGCGCCCCCGAGCCTCCACCGCACGGGAGAGCGCTACGCATGGCTTGAGGGAGCGTCCCCCTCCGAGCTTCCGCCCGCCGAAGCGCCGCAGTGGATTCGCGATGCAGCCCAAGCGAAGCGCACGCGCCCCACGCTCGCGAAGGGGGAATCCGCGGTGGGCACGTGGCAGCCACCAACCGGGGATGGACTCACCGAATCCCACCTCTGGACTCGGTGGCACGCGACAAGCGCCCCGGAGCATGCGGCGGCGGTGAAGCGCATGAAGCAGGGACAGCCCTTGTTCCCCGCTGGGCACCATGAAGGGAACCTCTGGGCCTTTCTCTCGTACCTGCGCTTCAAGGCTCCCGAGGCCTCGGACGCAACCGTGCTGCGGCTCCTGGCTCCGTCCGTGACGGCGATGAACTGCTCGAAGCATGACGCCGCGCACGTTGCGGAACGCCTCCGACGAATCAATGACGACTACGGCACCGCGCTAGCCGAGTCCGCTCTCGTCGCCGCTGCACTGAAAGGCGCGGCCGGTTCCCGCCCGTCAACCGAGACTCCTCCCACCTCCGATGCGCCTCCTGGCGCTGATGGCTGGATGGCAGCTCCGGGCTACACCATCCACGATGGCCAGTCGCTTGGCATCTTCAAGGTCACCGACAAGGGCAACCTGTCCACCATTGCCTCCGCCCCCATCAACATCACCGAGACAGGGGAGGACGAGCACGGCACCTGCTACGTGACGGTGCGGTGGCTGTACGGGCAACGCGAGCGCGTGGAGACGATGCCGCGAGCCAAGGTGTCGGGAAACGAAATCCTGGAACTGGCCGGTCGCGGCGCCCCCCTCACCAGCAGCAACAGCAAGAAGGTCCAGGACTTCCTCCAAGCCCAGGAGCAGCACAGCCACGCGAGCTTGCCCCGGGTGCGCATCTTCACCCAGAGCGGCTGGTCTCACGACATGAAGAGCTTCGTCGTGGGACGGCAGGTGATTGGCGAGCCCGGCCGCGTCATCATGCCCGGAGAGGCAGCCTTCCTCGATGCACTTGAGTCGCGGGGTTCGGCGGATGAGCACCTGCGCTTGATGCTGGCCGTTCGTGACAGGGGCCCCTTCGCTGAAATGGCGTGGGCTGCTGGCTTCGCGGCCCCCCTGTTGCGGCTCTTGGGCCTGCGCAGCATGTGCCTGTCCATCTGGGGCGCATCTGGAACGGGGAAGTCCGCCGTGCAGGCGACCACCACGTCGGTGTGGGGGCGTCCTTCTGGCCTCAAAATCAGCGGGGATGTCTCGTCGGCCGCGTTGCAGGGCGAGCTGTCCCGTCACCGCGACCTGCCCACCTGGATTGACGACACCCAAGTCACGCGCGAGGGAATGACGAACCTCATGGCCTACATCGTGGGGACGGAGACGAGCGGCGCGCGGGCAACGCAGACCGGCGAGCTGCGCGCGCGGAAGACCTGGCGCTCGCTGGCCTTCATCTCCGGAGAAAAGCCGCTGTTGCAGATTGGAGGCGCGGCAGGGGCGAAGAACCGGACGCTGGAGGTGTGCGCCCAGCCGTTGGGGGACGCGAGCCTCGCCACGCAAACGCACCAGGGCTTGGAGAAGCACCACGGCCACGCGGGGCCCGCCTTCATCCGCGCGCTCATGGAGTGCTACACGGGCGCGGACCGACTCGACGAACTCCGAGAGCAACACCGCCAGCTCGCCGCCCAGATGGTGACGGAGACAGCGGAGCAAGCACGCTACGCCGCGCTCCTCGTGATGGCCGACAGACTCGCACGCATCTACATCTGCGGCGAGTCCGATGCACCCGCCCAGGCAGCCGCGCTCGAAGCGGGGCACGCGTTCTGTGCGGCGGTGTTGAAGGAGTCCCGCGAGACGAGGACGACCGCCGACGCGGCCTATGACTTCATCATGAACTACGTCGCCGCGAACTGGGCCGGCTTTGAAAGCTCCTTCGCCATCAAGCGCCCGGGGATGGTGACGGACGACAGGGACTCCAGCGGGAGGCGTGTTGTCGCCATCTTCCAGACGACGATGCACGACATCGCGAGGGAAGGACGATTCGACACCCGACAGGTGATGACGGAGCTTGCCGCGAAGGGGTTGGTGTTCAAGGAAGAGGGCCACCTGACGCGCAAGGTCTCCGCCGAGGGTAAGCGTGTGCGCGCCTATTGCTTGGTTCTCGATGACGAGAAGGTGGGGGCGGAGAACGCGCAGGGGGCATCGATTGCCCAGCGACTCCAGGCGCGCCCGTCGCAGATGGGGAGGGCGACGTCATGAGCCGTCACACTTGCCAGAAGGGGCCCGCGACACCAGCAGAGCCTCCCACCGCTGCGGCTCCCGAATTCCTCACCGTGGAAGAAGCCGCCGCGCTCCTGCGCGTGAACCGCAAGACGTTGTACGAGGCCATCCGTCTCGGGCAGGTGCCCGGCATCGCCCGCCTCGGCAGAGTGCTCCGCATCCACCGCGACGCGCTGCTAGCATGGTGGCCGGGTAACGGCGGTCCTGCGCTCGGAGTGAAGCCATGAGCGTCAGACTGCGGAAGTGGAAGACGAAGGAGGGCAAGGTGCAAGAGGCGTGGTGGGTGGACGTCAAGTACCAGCACCCCAATGGGAAGGTGGAGCGAGTCCGCAAGGCCTCGCCCATCGACACCAGGAGGGGCGCCGAAGAGTACGAGCGTCAGGTCCGCCACGCCCTGCTCACCGGAACCTTCGGAAAGGAGAACAAGAGCGAGGAAGCGCCCCTCACCATGATGAACTTCACCCAGCGATTCCTCACCTACAGCGACAACAACAACAAGTACTCCACCGTCGTCAGCAAGCAGCAAATCCTCCGGGACCACATCCTCCCCTTCTTCGGGGAGATGGCCTTGGACGCCATCGGCCCCGCCGAAATCGAGGACTTCAAGGCCGTCATGAAGAAGAAGGCCCCGAGGCGGGGAAGGCTCTCGGAGAATCCGTCCAAGAGGGCGCTCCGCAGGCGCACGGGTTCAAAGCCGAAGACGTTGAGCCTGAAGACCATCAACAACGCCCTGGCCGTCCTCGGCAAGCTGCTCAATCTCGCGAAGGAGCAAGGCGTCCTGGCGAACGCTCCCGACATGAAACTCTTCAAGCTGAAGAAGCCGGATTTCGACTTCCTCTCCTTCGAAGAAGTGGAGCAGCTCATCGACTCCGCCGCTCCTCAAGACGTCGCCCTCCTGACGACGGCCCCCAAGACAGGCCTTCGCCAGGGTGAACTCATCGGGCTCCAGTGGCCAGACATCGATTTCGTCCGCGCCAAGCTCCACGTCAAGCGGACCGTCTGGCGCGGTGTCGAAGGCCCACCCAAGGGCGGCAGCACCCGGACGGTGGACCTTCCAGAGTCCGTCGTGGACGCACTCAAGGCTCACCGGCACCTCCGAGGCCCCTATGTCTTCTGCGAGGAGAACGGTGAGCGCCTCACCCCGGGCAAGATGCGTGCGCCGCTTCGCCGGGCCCTCCGGGCAGCAGGCATCACCCGCGAGGTGGGGAGAATCGGGTGGCACGACCTGCGCCATACCTACGGGAGCCACCTCGCCATGAAGGGCGTGCCACTGCGGGTCATCCAGGAACTGATGGGGCACGCCACCCTCAGCATGACGGAGCGGTACGCCCATTTGAGCCCGGACATCAAACGAGAGGCGGTGAAGGTCCTCGACAGCCGCCCGAGGGGCACACTGGGGGCACACGCGCAGGAGGCCACGGCCTGAAAATGAAAAAGCCCCCAGGTCACAAGGACTTGGAGGCTTGTTCGAAGTGCCGAAGGCGGGATTCGAACCCGCAACCTCCGCGTTCTGAGCGCGGCGCCTCTACCAAGTTGGGCTACCCCGGCGGAATGTCTGTGTTTTGATTTGAAGTCGGGATGACTGGATTCGAACCAGCGACCTTGCGCGCCCGAGGCGCACGCTCTCAACCAGGCTGAGCTACATCCCGAGGTGTTTCGACCTTCGAGGGAGGACCCGGACGCGACAGGGGCCGGGTCCCCCCTCGGGAACCCGGCCCCTGTCCACTCCCGGTCTGCCGGGCGGCGGATTCGAGGGTCAGGTGCCGAGCGGACTGCCACGGAAGGATGCGATGGCCAGCTCCAGGGTCTCTGGAGAAGCCACCTTCGTGGCGGGTCGCTGCGGATCCAGCGCATTGGGGTTCAGCATGGGCATCCCTCCTTTCTGGGGAGGAATGACGCGGTGAAGCTCCTTTCCTGACGGGTCCCGGCCACGACGTGGCTTGGAGCCAGGTGCTGAGGGACACCGTCCGCGGCCAGAGGACAAGCCGCGTGTAGTATCGCGGTGAGATACCCATGACGGAACTCGAGACCCTGGCCGCATTCGAGCAGCACCTTCGCGAAGGCCGCAGCCTCGCCAACGTCGTCCTCCAGGGGCTGGACCTGCGCGCGTGGAGCGATGCGCTGCTCGGCGCGGACCTCACCGGTGCTGTCTTCCTGGGCTGTCTCCTGGAGCCCGCGACCCTGCATCACGTCCTCGCGCGGGGCGCCATGGTGTTCCCGCCCTTCTCGGGGCTGCCCTATTGCCCGTATCGGGGCAGCCTCTACACGCCGGAGGAGCTGTACGCGGGCTTTGACCCGACCCGTCCGGAGACCTACGCGGACACGCTGGATGCGCGCGTCTACGCGCACTGGAGCTCGCGCGGCGGGGCCCACCCGCCCTCCATCCTGGAGACCCTGGCCCAGCGGCTTCATGACCACGCCATCAGCGACGCGCTGGAGGAGGCGCTGCTGGAGCAAGGCAAGCCCCGCCGGGTGGTGGCCATCATGGGCGGCCATTCCATGCTGCGAGGCCAGGACGACTACCGCTCCGTGGCGGAGTTGGCCCGTGCACTGGCGCGCCTGGGGTTCTTCCTGGTGAGCGGCGGCGGTCCGGGCGCCATGGAGGCCACGCACCTGGGCGCGTGGTTCGCGCCACGGGCGGATGAGGACCTGGACGCGGCGCTCGCGGTCCTGGCCCGGGCTCCGTCCTACCAGGACGCGGACTGGCTCTCGCGTGCCTTCGAAGTGCGGGCCACCTGGCCGCTTCGCGACGCGGCGGCGATGGGCGACAGCCTGGGCATCCCCACCTGGCTCTACGGCCACGAGCCGCCCAACCCCTTCGCCACGCGCATCGCGAAGTACTTCGCCAACAGCGTGCGCGAGGAGGGACTGCTCTCCATTGCCCGGGGCGGCGTCATCTATTCTCCCGGCAGCGCGGGCACCGTGCAGGAGGTCTTCCAGGACGCCTGCCAGAACCACTACAACACCACGGGCGTCATCAGCCCCATGCTCTTCCTGGGACGCGAGTTCTGGACGAAGACCCGGCCCGTGTACCCGCTGCTGGAGCACCTGGCTCGCGGACAGCAGTACGCGCGCCACCTGCTCCTCACGGACTCGAAGGAGGACATCGTCGAGGCGCTCGTGCGCTTCGACCAGGAGCGCGAGGCCCTGGCGCGCGCGGGCTGACGGTGGGCGCTCAGCCCTGACCCACAACCGGGGTGACCGCGCTCAGGTTCACGAAGGCATCCCGCTTCACCCCGTGCTGGAGGAAGTCCTGCACCGCCCGCGCGAGCGTCGCGGCCAGCAGGCCCAGGAACGGCAGGTGCTCGCCGCCCTCGCAGGTGGTCTGGCCTTGGGTGTCCTCGGCGTCAGGCGTGAAGCGTTCATCCCAGCGCACCAGTCCGAACGCGCCGTCCGCGGCCACCGCGCCGTGCACCAGCGGCGTACCCGTCCTCCGGGCATGGTCGCTGAGCAGCTGGCGGCTGTCCTGGTTGTCGAAGGCGTCCACCAGCAGGTCGGCGCCCCTGCACAGCGCCTCCACGTTGTCGCGCGTGAGGCGCACGCCGAGGGACTCCGCCTTCACGCCGTGCAGGTTGTGCAACTGGAGCTTCAGCGCCTCCGCCTTGTTCTTGCCGACGGACGGCTTCACGTAAGCCTGTGACAGCAGGTTCTTCGACTCCACCCGGTCGAAGTCGATGAACACCAGCGTCGCGTCCAGGTTGCGGCATAACAGCGCCGTTGCGGACCCGATGGCCCCCACGCCACAGAAGACGATGCGCATGTCGGTCGTCCTCAGCACGCCCCGAAGGGCACCTTCGGACGCAGGTAGATGCGCTCCTCGCCGTGCGCACCGCGGAAGCGGTCCACGACGTAGTGCTGGAAGGCCTCATCCCGCAGCTGGAAGCGGTGCAGGCCCGGCACGCCCCCCGAGCGCACCAGCTCCACCGCGATGCGGCGCACGTCCGCGTCGCTGATGTGCCGCTCCAGCTCCACCGGCACGTCCGCCGAGTGTCCGTCGTAGGTGATGTTGAGCGTCGCCATGGTCGCGTGCCTCCAGGGAAGAGAACCCCTGGCCCGGGACGGCGCCTCCTGGGGTGTCCTGACAACCCGGCCTGTCGGGCCGGCCGTACCGTGCCCGCGACCTCCGGGCCGGCGAGGGAAGGCGGTTGAGCAGGCGGACTCCCCTGCGCTCCTCCCTCGTCCACGGTGTCTGGCTGTGCGCGGAAGGGGAGCGCCGCGCAGGCACGCCGCGCGCTCCATGGGCCGCGAAGTCATTCCCATGCCTCCTGTACGCCCCCCTTCACGGTCCGCCCGGTCTATGTCCGTCGCCTCGTGGACGTGGACGAGGGGCACGGTGGTCACGCTCCGGCCGGACAATGCACAGTGTTGGGGGCACGGGAGGAGACGCATGGAGGCACCGCGAGCACCGCACACCTGGAACGTGACGCCCACGGAGGCCGTGGCGCTGCAGAAGCGCCTGCGCGAGCAGCTCATCCTCGAACCTCCGCCGGGCCTGCGCGTCACCCGGCTGGCGGGCGCCGACATCTCCACGGAGAAGGGCAACGACACGGGCTATGGCGGCATGGTGGTGCTCGACGCGCAGACGCTCCAGCCGGTGGCCCGCGCCGTGGCCACGGCGCCGCTGACGTTCCCCTATGTCCCCGGCCTGCTGTCCTTCCGCGAGCTGCCGGTGCTGGCCGCCGTCTGGGAGAAGCTCACCGTCCGCCCCGACGTGCTCGTCTTCGACGGCCAGGGCACCGCGCACCCTCGGCGCCTGGGCATCGCCTGCCACGGGGGGCTGCTGTTCGACATCCCTTCCATCGGGTGCGCCAAGTCGCTCCTGGTGGGCACGCCCGGGAAGCTCGCGGAGCGGCGGGGCGCCACGTCCCCCATCACCCACAAGGGCGAGGTGGTGGGCATGGCGGTCCGCACCCGCGCGGGCGTCAGCCCCGTATACGTCTCCCCTGGCCACCGCATGGACCTGGACACCGCAGTGGAGTGGGTGTTGAAGGCCAGCCCCCGCTACCGAGAGCCGGAGACGACGCGCCACGCGCACCGGCTGGTGAACGCCTTCCGCCGCGCGGGGGGAGAGGCCTCGGAGCTGGAGGAGGGGCGTCCCGGATGAAACCCGTGGGGTTGATGCTGGTGGTGGCGGGCCTGGGGCTCGTCGTCGTGGGCCTGCTGGTGTGGGTCGGCGCCTTCTCCTGGTTCGGCCGGCTGCCGGGGGACCTCCGCGTGGAGAGCGGGAACACGCGCATCTACGCGCCGCTGGCGTCCATGTTCCTCCTCTCCGTGCTGCTCAGCCTGGGCGCCTGGGTGCTGCGCCGCTTCCTGTAGGTCTCCTCCCGAGGTCCAGGCAGGCGGATTTCCCCTCAAGGATGAGCACCCCGGGCGTCTGACCGGCGAGGACCCGACCGGGCAGGTGAGCCGCCCGCTGCCCGGCCGGTCAGGCGTGGGCCTGTCCCCGAGGACAGGCGGGAGGCGAGGGAGGGCCGGAGAGTGGATCCGCGCCGTTGGACCGCGCAGCATGCGGCCCGCCATCCCTGGCGTCAGCGGGGGGGAATAAAAAGGCGGCATCAGGAAGAAGGCGGCGGTCGGGCCGCCAGGAGTGCGCATGCGCAGGCTGTCATCCCCGTTGAGTGAGCTGGCATCCCACTACCCCGTGGTCGTCGTGGGGTCGGGCTATGGCGGAGGCATCACGGCCAGCCGGCTGGCTCGCGCGGGGCAGCAGGTGTGCGTGCTCGAGCGCGGCCGGGAGCTGCACCCGGGGGAGATGCCGCGCACGCCCGCGCAGGCGCTGGCCGAGTTCCAGCTCCACTGCGCCCCGGGCCAGGGCGACCTGGACGTGGGCAGCCCCACCGGTCTCATCGAGGTGCACCGCAACGGCGACGTGTCCGTCATCGACGGCTGCGGCCTGGGCGGCACGTCGCTCATCAACGCCGGCGTGACGATGCGCCCCGACCCGCGCGTGTTCGAGGACCCGCGCTGGCCAGCGGCCCTGCGCGCCGACGTGCAGGGACTCCTGGAGGACGGCTTCACGCACGCGGAGCTGATGCTGCGGCCCCTGCCGTACCCGGAGGACCACCCGCCCCTTCAGAAGCTCAAGACGTTCGGCATCTCCGCGGAGAAGCTGGGCGGACGGCTGACGCGGCCGCCGGTGGCCGTGACGTTCGAGGCGGGCGTCAACGCCGCGGGCGTGCGGCAGCCGGGGTGCTCGCTGTGCGGTGACTGCGCCACGGGCTGCAACACCGGCGCGAAGAACACCGTGCTGATGAACTACCTGCCGGACGCGCACGCGCACGGCGCCCGCATCTTCACCGAGGTCGCGGTGCGCGCGGTGGTGCCGGACGGCGCGAAGTGGCGGGTCTACTACCGCCCCCTCAACACCGGCCGAGAGCGCTTCGACGCGCCCGACGCGTGGCTCACCGCGGACCGGGTCGTCCTGGCGGCCGGCACCATGGGCACGACGGAGCTCCTCCTGCGCTCGCGCGAGCTCGGGCTGTCCGTGTCCTCGAAGCTGGGCCACCGCTTCAGCAGCAACGGCGACGTGCTGGCCTTCGGCTACAACCTGGACATGCCCGTCCACGGCGTGGGCCACGGCGAGCAGGACCACGAGACGCGCGACCCGGTGGGCCCCTGCATCGCGGGCGTCATCGACCAGCGCGACACCGCGCGGCTGGACGAGGGGATGATCATCGAGGAGGGCGCCATCCCCGGCGCGCTCGCGTCGCTGATGCCCGCGGCGCTCGCGGGGGCCGCGGCGCTGGTGGGCGAGGACACCGACGAGGGCATCCTGGACTGGGTCCAGGAGCGGCTGCGCCAGGCGGACAGCTTCGTGCGCGGCCCGGACCACGGCGCGGTGGAGCACACGCAGACGCTGATGGTGATGTCCCACGACGAGGGCAAGGGCGAGCTGCGGCTGGAGCACGACCGCGTGCGCCTGCACTGGCCGGACGCCGGCCGCGACCCGCAGCTCACCCGCATCGAGGAGCGCCTGCGCCGGGCCACCGCCGCGCTGGGCGGCACCTTCGTGCGCTACCCCCTCTGGTCCGAGGCCTTCGGCAAGGAGCTCCTGTGCACGCACCCGCTGGGCGGCTGCGTCATGGCCGAGCGGGCGGAGGATGGGGTGGTGGACCACGAGGGGCGCGTCTTCTCCGGCACGTCCGGCCACGCGGTGCACGAGGGCCTGTACGTGTCCGACGGCTCCGTGGTGCCGCGCTCGTTGGGCATCAACCCGCTGCTCACCATCTCCGCCGTCGCCGAGCGCGCCTGCGTCCTGATGGCGCGGCGGCACGGGTGGAGCATCGACTACACGCCGCTGCCGGAGGCCACCGCCCCCCAGGCTCCGGGGCCCGTGGGCGTCCGCTTCACGGAGACGATGCACGGCTTCGTGTCCGGCGACGTGCGGGCCTCGCACCTGGAGGCCGGGGACCCGGAGCGCGACGACGCCACGCCCCTGCGCTTCGTGCTCACCGTGACGACGGAGGACCTGGACGCGACGCTGCGCGATGAGCGCCACCCGTTGAAGCTGATGGGCACGGTGACGGCGCCGGTGCTGTCGTCCCGCCCGCTGGTGGTGACGCGCGGCGAGCTGCGCCTGATGACCCGCGAGCGCGCGCGGCAGGGCGGCCAGCGGATGGAGTACCTGTTGCACCTGCTCAGCGAGTCCGGCGAGGCGTACTACCTGGAGGGCTACAAGGACCTCTACGACGACCCGGGCCTGGACCTGTGGAAGGACACCACGACGCTGTTCGTGTCCCTGCACCGGGGGGACGGGCCGGAGGCGCCGTGCATCGGCCGGGGCTTCCTGCGGCTGACGGCGGAGGAGTTCGCGCGCCAGCTCACCACCCTGCGCGTGCTCAACGCCCGGGACGGTGTGCAGCGGGCCGAGGCGCTGGCCCGCTTCGGCGGCTTCTTCTTCGGCGCGCTCTGGGACACCTACGTCCGCCGCGTGGCCGCCTAGCAGCCAGCCAGCCGGCGGACTGTGCGGCAGGCCGCGATGACGTGCCCTCCGGGGCGAGCATGGTCACCCTGTCAACCACCGGGACCGACAGGGAGGAGCCCCATGGCTGAAGACCGTGATCCGCAGCGCCGCTCGGGCGCACCCCAGGACGAGGAGCATGCGGAGGAGCGGCGCGAGCTGTCCATCGAGGAGCGGCGTGCGCGGCGCAGTGCGATGCGGGCCAGTCAGACGTATGCCCGCTTCATCGACCACCTCTGTGAACGGGGCGGCATGTCCCCGAGCGTCGCCCAGCAGGCGGCCGTCTCCGTGCTCTGTGGCCTGGAGCAGCGCATCCAGGCGGAGGAGTCCCACGACCTGGAGGCGCAGCTGCCGCGCAAGCTCACGGAGCTCCTGCATCGGTGCGAGCGCCATGACACCGACCCCCGTCCGTCGAAGTTCGGACGCGACGAGCTCCTGAAGCTGGTGGGCGAGGACCTGGCCCTGCATCCGGACGCGGTGGAGCCCGTGGTGCGCGCGGTGATGGACGCCGTCCGCCATCAGATCAGCGAAGGCGAGGCAGAGGACGTGAGCGCCCAGCTGCCCGCGGACATCCGCCACCTTTGGCTGCCGACGATGTGAAGGGGGGCTGTTAAGGTCGCTGGCACACGCTTGCCGGAGACCGCGCATGGCCCTCGATGATGACTTCAGCGCCGCCCAGAGCCGGGTGAAGACGCTGCCCCAGGCCCCCTCGAACGACACGCTGCTGGAGCTGTACTCCCTCTACAAGCAGGGCACGGAGGGGGACGTGCAGGGCAAGCGCCCCGGCATGCTCGATATCAAGGGCCGCGCGAAGTACGACGCGTGGGCCGGCCGCAAGGGGCTGGCGAAGGACGCCGCGAAGCAGCAGTACGTGGCGCTCGTGGAACGGCTCCTGCGCGGATAGACCCAGCCCTTCATGGCCTCCTGGCTCCGGATGGTGCTGTTCCTCGTGCCGGTCACCACGCTGCTCGTGTTGGCGCACGTCTACCTGTACCGCCGCCTGGTGCGTGACGTGACGGCGAGCAAGGCCCTGCGCCGCGCGGGGAGGGTGCTCTTCGCTGGTGGGCTGGTGGGCTCGCTGGGCGCCCGGATGGTGGGGGCGATGTTCTCCTCCGAGGTCGCGCGGGGCATCGGCATCGTGCTGCTGGTGTGGATGGGGCTGGTGCTCTACGTGCTCATGTTCACCCTGGGGCTGGACGTGGTCCGGGGCGTGCTCACCCAGGCACGCGGGCTTCCGGAGCCACCGTCGCCGGAGCGGCGCGCCTTCCTCGCCAGGGGGCTCGCGGCGGGCGCCACCGTGGCGGGCGCGGCGGTGAGCACCCATGGCACCTGGCGCGCGTTCCACCCGCCGGACGTGAGGGACATCCCGGTGCGGCTGCCCGGGCTGCCCAAGGCGCTGGAGGGCTTCACGCTGGTGCAGCTCACGGACATCCACATCGGCGGCGTGTTGCAGCGCCGCTTCGTGGACGAGCTGGTGGCGCGCACCAACGCGCTCAAGCCGGACCTCATCGCGGTGACGGGCGACCTGGTGGACGGCTCGGTGCCGGAGCTGGGGCGCTACGCGGCCGGCTTCGGCGCGCTCAAGGCCCGGCACGGCGCGTACTTCGTCACCGGCAACCACGACTATTACTCCGGCGTGGAGGCCTGGACGGAGTTCGTGCGAGGGCTGGGCATCACCGTGCTGCGCAACCGCGCGGTGACCATTGGTGACGCGGGCGCGTCCTTCGACCTGCTGGGCGTGGACGACTGGAGCGCGAGCCGCTTGGGGGAGTCCGGTTACGACCTGGACGCGGCGATGAAGGGCTTCAGGCCGGACCGGGCGTCGGTGCTGCTGGCGCACCAGCCCTCCAACTTCGAGGTGGTGGCCCAGCGGGGCGTGGGGCTCCAGATCTCAGGGCACACGCACGGCGGGCAGATGTTCCCGGGCAACGTGCTGGGCCGACTCATCTGGGGCGAGACGAACGCGGGCCTGAGCCAGCGGGGCGACTCGCAAATCTATGTCAGCCGCGGGTGCGGCTTCGTGGGCCCGCCCATGCGCGTCGCCGCGCCCCCGGAGATCGCTCGCATCATCCTGCTGCCGGGCTGAGGGACGCGGCTCACGGTTTGCGGTGGGCTCCGTCCAGGAGCAGGCCGTCCTCCTGGAGGATGGTCGGCCCGGGCCGGGGCCTCCCATACAAGAGCCCCGAGGCGATGCGCAGCGGCGCGGCCCACGCGGGCTCGTCGCGCACCACCACGTCCTCGCCGCCCATGCGGACCACCATGCCGTCGGGGGCCACCACGGAGAAGCGCAGCGGTCGCCCCAGCGCCGTCTGGAGCGCGGCCATGGTCGTCTCGTCCTCCTGCGAGAAGGCCAGGGGACCTTCCGGGTGGCTGTGGGTGATCTCCACCAGCAGGTCCCGCAGGCTCCAGATGGCTTCCCAGCGGGAGCGGGAGTCCGGAAGCGCCAGGGGATCGTCGAACGAATCCCCCCACATCACCCGGTCCCCTGGTCCGATGAGCAGGCACACCTCGCGCGTCGTCGACATTCCGTTCGTCCTCCCAAGTGGCCCTTACCGACGCGTGGAGAGAGTCCGGTCGGACACGTGGCTTCAGGCGTGCCGGGTGATGACCAGCGCGTCCGTGTCGATGGCTTCCCGGAGCACGGACGGCAGGCTCTCCAGCGTGACCTGGGCGTCCGCGCCCGCGAGGCACACGCCCGCGTCGCGCACGCGCAGCGTCGCGGCCTCCACGACCGTGACGAAGCGCTCGCCCATGAACGTGTAGACGACCTCCAGCAGGCCATCTCCCAGCCGGCGGTGGCCCAGCAGCCGCGCGCCGGCCTTGTCCAACGCGTGCTCCACCCGTGCGCCGACGTCGGACTCCGCGCGCCAGTGCTCCCGGCGAGCGGAGGCCCGGCCGTTCCGCGCGCCTGGAGGCTGGGATGAAACGTGCGCGTCCCACAGGCGGGCCTCCGCGCGGTGGCGGGCCTCCCACTGTTCGCGCTCGCGCCCTGACAGCGGCCGGGCGATCTCGCGCCCCTCCGCGTCCTGCCAGGCCGCTTCCGTTCCGTGCCTGGGGCCGGTCCACGCGTGCGGCTCCGCGATGGGCTCCTGAAGCATCCGCACGCGGGCCGCTGCTTCGCGCCGGGCCTCCAGCTCCGCCTGCATCCGGAGGAATCGCGCCCGCTCCTCCACCAGCGCGCGCAGGCAGCGCTCCGCCTCCGCGCGCCCCTCGCGCGCCACGTCGAGCACCCGCGCACGGGCCTCCACGGGCGCGAACGGGATGCCCGTGCCGCGAGACGCCGTCTCCAGCACCGAGAAGCCGAACGCCGCGCGCAGCGCCGCGCCGACACCACGCGCGTCCCCCAGCGGGCGGTCCTCCTCCAATGCTCGGCGCGCCGCCTCCTCCGCGTCGCCCTCGAACTCCACGCCCTCGAAGAGGAGCGTGCCGTCATGCCAGCGCCGCGCCGTCACCGGCGACAGGCGCGGCGGCTCCTCCTCCGGCATCAACGCCAGCGGTTCAGCCACCGCGCCCTCGCGCACCAGCCGCGTCCCCCAGAGGTGGCCCCGCACGCGCGGCAGCGCCTCCAGTCCTTCCGGAGACGCCGGTTCGCGCGCGGTGGCCTCGCGGCCCTTCACCTCGAAACGCCACCAGCCCGGGGCGACGGGCTGGGGAACGCGCAGGCGGCGTGAAGGCGCGTCCACGGTCCCGCCGCCGAAATACGGCAGCACCGCCGACTCCACCTTTCCGAGCAGCTTCCGGTAGTCCACGCCCCTGCCTCCCGCTTCACGCCACCTTCAACAGCGGCGTGCTCATCACCCGGTCCACCCAGCCGGACTGGCTGGCCCCCGCCGCGCGCGGAGCGTCCATCAGCGCCTGGAGCACGCGCGGCACCTGATACGGGTCCGCGAACTGCCCCACGCTCACCTCGCTGAAGGGCACGCCCAGCTGCTTCGCGCCCGAGCGCACCGTGCTGCCGCGCGCCCCCGCCACGCTCACCAGCAGCGCCATGGCCGCCACGCTGTAGCCACACGCGTGGAAGGCCCGGGCGAACTGGTCGCCGGCCTCGCCCGCCTCGTCACCCACCACCATCACCACCAGCTTCGCCTCCGCCGGGATGCGCACCCCGGAGCGGTGCAGCGCGTGGACCCCGGCCGCGTGCACCGTGCCGCCAAACGCCGTGAGCCTGGACAGCATGTGCTGCACCGCCGTGCGGTTCGCCGCCTTGGGCTGAAGCACCGTGCCCATGGTGTCGAACGCCGCCACGTGCAGCTTGTCCAGCGGGAAGCCCGCGAGGATGCGCGACAGCGCCTCCTTGGACTGCTCGATGGCGCCCTCCATGGAGCCCGACTTGTCGATGAGGAACATCACCCGCACGTCCGTCTCCGCCGTCGCCTCCGCCACCGCCTTCTTCACGGCGTTGTCGCTCGCCTCCTCCAGCTTGCGGCGCACGTCCTCGCTCCGGACGTTCTTCGCGATGTTCAGCGAGCGCTGATCCGTGGCGCTCGCCACCGCCCGCTCCCAGCGCGCCTTCACGGACGGCTCCTGCAGCAGGCCCAGCTCCTCCAGCGTGGGCGTCATCAGCCGCAGGTCGCGGTCCGACAACGACGGCAAGAGCGTGGCCAGGATGGCGGGCGTGAGGCCCACGTCCTTCGGCAGCCGGCCCACGACCTCCTTGTAGGAGAGCCGCTCCAGTTCAATCCACTCGCAGATCTCCGCCTCGGAGAGGCCGTCGAAGCGCTCGCGCTTCACCAGCGTGAGCCCCTGCAGCCCCACCTGCCGGTGGCCGCCGTCCGCCTGCTTCTGCTTCCAGCCGAGCACCTCGAAGAAGCCCTGCGACTGGGGCTTGTAGCCCGCCTTGCGCGCCAGCCGCTTCAGCGTCTCCTTGTAGCCCGCCTTCACCAGGCCCTGGAGCATGGGCAGGTTCGCCTCGCGCGCGGCCAGCCACTTCTGCGCCACGCGCTTCCAGCGGCCCAGGGGCGGCTTGCGCGACGCCGGGTCTCCGAAGCCCGCGGCGCGGTTGAGGCGCGCGATCTCCGGCGTCTCCAACAGCTCCGCCACGCGCAGCACGGCCTTGGGCGTGAGCATCCGCGTGGAGTGGCGCACGTAGTGCAGCACCATGGCCTCGCCGATGGCGCGGTAGTCGTCGTCGTGGAAGGCGATGGTCCCCTGGCCGTCGCGCACGGGCTGGCCCGCGTGCTCCTGCACCAGCATCAGCGCGCAGGTGGCCACCTTCAGGTCTCGCCAGTCCGTCTGCGTCAGCGCGTAGGACGCGAAGTGCGCCATCAGCGTCGGGTTCAGGCGGTAGAGCTCCAGCAACTGGCCGTACAGCTTCACCGCGGCGGGCACGAACAGGCCCGGCGCCACCTTGCGGCCGCGGGCCTTCGCCTTCGCGTCCGCGCTGGCGGCGGCCACCCAGGTGCCGTCCACGTCCAGGCCGGGGCGGTGGTGCCACAGGTGGGCGGAGCCGCCGAGCACCACGTCGAGCAGCCGCTCGGCTGGGCCGCGCTGCGTCTCCGGAAGGGTCGTCTGGGTGCGAGCGGTCATGGCGGTCGTCCCCCTTTCGGGACGGAGGCATGCCCGGAGGGGCTGCCTGGGGTGGGAGGGAGGAAGTGAGCGCCCGAGTGAGGAAGCCAGAAGGCTGAATGAACGGTTCAGTGCCGGACCGCCGGCGGGCCCCCCGCCTCGTGAGCGGAGGGGTGGAGTCGAACCACGGCGTGTAGGGCCTCTTCGGCCGGGCGCTCGAAAGCGATGCGCCCCTGGACGCCCCCCGGCCGGAATCCTGACGGCGCGGTTCCAGGCCTTCTTCCGGGGCCTTGCGGGCCTGCCCGTCCCTCTTTGGAGAACGCCCGCCGCGTCATGCGCGACGGGCGAGGAAAGCGCGTCAGGAAACGCGGGAGGTGGGCGTCAGGGGCCCCTGTAACCAGTCGGAGGCTGTTCGCGGATGCAACGTGTTAATTTGCCGCGCCACATCCCCGTAACCCAACCTCCCGGGACGAGGACCTCCCGGGACAGCCTCCAGGGTCTCCCGGTGTACGAGCAGCTCACGGATGAGGAATTGTTCGCGGAGGTGACGCGGCGCCGAGCCACGGGCGAGGCCGTCGGGACTCCGCTGGGGGCCCTGTGCGCGCGGTGGGCGCGCCCGGCCCGGTACGTCATCAGCAGGATCCAGGGCAGCTACGGACGGGGCTCGCCGGCGGACGCCGACGAGCTCTTCCAGGACGCGGTGGGGAAGTTCATCGACCGGGGCCTGGACCAGTTCCGGGGTGTGTCCGAGCAGATGCCGGGCAGGAGCGCGTCTCCCAAGACGTTCTTCCTGCGCATCGTCAAGCACGTCGCCATCGACTTCTACCGGCGGCACCGGGAGGAGCTGGCGCCCGCGCCGGCCTCGCCCGACGACGTGATGGAAGAGACCCCGTCCGAGGTGGCCCGGGCGGTGGAGGGCGCACGGCGTCGCGAGGAGCGCGCCGAGGCGCAGGAGCTGTACTGGGCCGCCTACGCCAGGCTCCAGCAGGAGCACCCGAAGGAGGCTTCCGCATGGGAACTCTATCACCACGAGGACGTGGAGGATCACGAGGAATGCGCACGTCGTTTGAACATCAGCGTGGTGAACTCGTACAAGCGCGTCAGTCGCGCCCAGGCATACCTGCGCTTGTACCTGCTGGAGTTGCAGCGGGACGGACTGCCGGAGGACCCGTCGTGATGCCCCGCGGGGGCATGCCGTCCTCCGCCCTGCCCGGGATGCCGCGATGAAGAGCGATGCGCTGTCTCGCTACCAGGCCCGGTTCGCGCGCCTGGGCGCGGGCCCCCTCGCGGTGGGTGAGCTGTTGGAGGTGGTGGGGGACGTGCTGCGCCGCTCGGACCGGCTCGGCACCGACGGGGTGGAGGAGGCCTTGAAGGGCCTCGGCCGTCCCGAGCTGGAGGCTTGGCTGGCCCAGCAGAAACCGCAGGCGCTCCAGCCGGTGCTCCTGCGCGCCGCCGAGGAGTCGATGGAGGTGGCGCTGGGCGAGGAGGGTGACGAGGCGGAGCTGTGGCGCGCCTCCGCGCTGGAAGGGCTGGCCGCGCGGGACCGGGCCGCCTCCGCCGCCCGCGCGCTCGTCACCTGGGAGATGTTGAAGGGCCCGTTGGACGGGGAGGCGGGCGCTGCCCGCGAGCGCTTCCTCGGAGCGTTGGGGCACCTGGACACCGCGCTGCGCCCCCGGGCGCGCTGGTTCATCCCGCTCAACGCCGAACGCCGCGCCGAGCGTGACCTGCTGGACCCCGTGGAGCGCCCCGGCGCCTGGTGGTTCTCCGCGCGGGCCGGCTGCGATGACCTGGTGGCGTCCTGGACGGGCCGCCCCATGCGGGACCCGGAGCACCTGAAGGACTGCGCCAGCTGCCGCGCGGACCGGGCGGACACCGCGGTGGTGGACACGCCCCCGCGCCGCCACCTCACGGACGACGAGCTGTGGCGGCTGGACTCGGGCGAGATGAGCCGCGAGGAGCGCGAGCGCGTGGAGGCCCATACGGCCAGCTGCGGCGAGTGCGCGCAGGCCGTGCTGGCGCTGGAAGAGGGCGACGCCGCCATCGAGGAAGCGCTGGAATTGGAGGAGGACGGGGCGCAGGCCCCGCGCGCGGCGCGCGACTCGCGCGCGGACGTGGCCCGGCGCCCGGGCGCGGCCCGTCTTCCGGAGCACCGCGAGGTGCTGGAGGAGCGGCGCGACTTCCGCGTGGTGCTGGTGCGTGAGCGTCAGCGGCTGAGGCTGCTGGTGCAGCCCCTGGGCGCGCGGCCCGTGACGGCCGCCGTCTTCCTGTCGCCCGGGCGTCCGTCGCTCAAGCCGACGCAGGGGCCGGAGGGGCTGTCCTTCGACCTGTCCACGGCGCTGGCCACCGGCGCGCACTCGGCCCACCTCACGGTGCAGGCCGGGCAGGAGACGCTGGAGCGCGACTTCGCGTTCTGAAGCGCCGCGGCGGAAGGCGGGGCGGGGCCCTTCCTTCCCGCGTCCGCCGGGCCTTCAGCGGGACCGCGTGGCGGGGCGGTTGCTTCCGGCGGAGTTGTCCGGCTGCGGAGAGCGCACCGGGGGGCTCGGCACCGGCGTCGTGAAGGGTGACGGGTCGCGGCGGAAGCTGTTGGCGAGGAAGGACACCACCAGCTGCGTGAGCGGCGGCCGGGTGGCGAGCGCGACGCCGCACACGTCGATGCGGTCCATCTCGTGCACGCCCTCCAGCTGCCGGTAGACGTTGCAGCCCTGCTCCGCGTGGGCCGTCCGGTCCCGCGCCAGCTTCCGCTCGAAGACGCCCCAGCGCATGTACAGGAGATCGGGGCTCAGGCGGATGTCCACGGGGCCGGTGCCCCAGGTGCCCTGGATGCGCGTGGTGGGGCCGCCCGCGTGCACCTTCACGCTCAGCGGGTAGTTGCGGTAGGTGCCGTTGACCTCGATGCCGTGCTCGAAGAGCTCGTCGCCCACGGTGCCCTGCCACAGCTGGCCCTTGCCCTTCACGAGCGGGGTCTCCGTCTGCACGCGCAGCGCGTCGAACCAGTAGTAGCCCACGCGGCCCAGCCGCTCACCGTTGTTCCAGACGAGGGACTGCGGCGCGTCCTCCAGGCCCTGGGGGCCGGAGGGCAGTGGCTGCGGAGGGGTGAGCAGGTTGGTGGTCTTCACCGACGCGTCCACCGTCTCGAAGCGCACGCCGCCGAGCCACGCCTGGCCGGTGCCGCTCATGATGAGGCCCGCCATGATGGTGGTGGCCTCTTGCGGCACGTCCAGCACCACGTCGTAGCGCTTGCAGCCGTGGGTGCCCACCAGTGCGCGCGACTGCATGTTGTCGAAGGCGAGCGGCTGCCTGGGGTCGGCGCCCTCGACGCGCATCCACAGCCCCGCCCAGCCCTTCACGTCCTGGTGGCGCACGACCGCGGAGAAGCGCAGGCGCTTGCCCCGGAAGTCCTGCGCGCCGAAGGCCTGCATGAAGGTGCCGAAGCTGTCCGTGGCCTCGGTGCGCGAGCGCAGGAAGGCGCTGCGCGTGCCTTCGCACGGAGAGGCTTCATCCACGCCCGCCTCGTAGTGCTGGGGAGCGCTCTCCGTGACGTACCAGCCCTGCGGGAGCTTCGTCCGCGAGGCGTTCGGCGCCGCGGGCACGCCGCCGGAGGTGGCAGGCGGAGCCTCCGCGCGCGGCTGCGGCGAGGACGCGGCGACTGACGCCGCGCCGGGCGGGGACGTCGGGCCCGCCTTCCGCGCCATCGCCTCGGACGCGGCCACGGGAGGGGACGCGAGCGCCGGCGCGTCAGGGGACGGCTGGGCCGCCGCGAGGGGCGCCGAGAGCACGAAGAGCAGGCCGGGGATGCGGTTTCGGAGTGCCATGACAGAAGTCCTCACAGTGCGGACGGTCGCGAGCTCAGCGCCAATTGCCTCAGCCCGCTGGTCGTGTCGTAGCGGGGGACCTCGCCTTGTCCACCGGGGTGATACACGAGCAGCCCGCGTGAGCTCGCGGACCGGAGGCAGTGCTCCTGCGTGGCCAGATCCGGGCACGCGACCACGATGTCGCGGGGCGCCTCTTCCGCCTCCTGCGCCGCGATGGCCGACGCTTCCACGGGGGGCACGGGCGGAGAACCCGCCTCTCCACCTGGCCGCAGCAGCAGGAACACGGAGGCCGCCACCGCGACCAGCGCCGCGGCGACGGCGGCCGGACGGTGCCAGCGCGAGGGACGCACCACGACCGTGTCGCGCGGCAGGGAGGCGGCGACCTCATACAGCTGCTCCTCCAGCAGGGCCTCCTCCTGGAGCAGCCGCGCGCACGGCTCGCACGTGAGCGTGTGGGCCTCCAGCTCCGCCGCGGCTTCGGGTGGCAGCGCGCCCAGCAGGTACTGCTCCGTGCGGTCGCGGGTGAGGTGGGGCGTGGGCGGGCTCATGGCTTTTCCTCTTCGAGCGCGGTGCGCAGCTTCTTGCGGACCTCGCACAAAATCTGTCGCACGCGCTGGACGGACAGCCCGACGCGGGAGGCGACCTCGGCATGGGGAAGCCCCTGTCCGTCACAGGCCAGGAGGAAGACGTTGCGCGCGCCCGGCGACACCTGCTCCAGCGCGCTCCGGGCCCGGAGGAGCTGCTCCTCCGACAAGAGGCGCTTCTCCGCGGACTCGGCGGGGTCCACCGGCTGCTGCCGCTCCGGCAGGTCCTCCACCGTGCCGTCCAACGACTCGCGCCGCGTGCGCCGGGCGTCATCCGACGCGAGGAACGCCGCCTGGGCGAGCGCGAGGGCCGGCAGGCGCAGCTCCGTGAGCAGGCCCCGCTGCTGTTGCTGGATGAGGCGCGCCCACGTCTCCTGCGCCAGCTCCTGGGCCCGGTCCACCCGCAGGCCCCTCGCGAGCAGCGACACCACCACCCGGCGCTGATACCGGGCGATGAGCGCGTCCCACGCGTCCCGCTCTCCCGCCAGCGCGCGCCGGGACAGGGCCTCCTCGTCCGGCGCCGCGGGCCGGGCAGCCCTGCCTGTGTCCTGTCGCGACTGGCGGGTCGTCATCCCCAGGCCCTGTGCGGCTGCATCCATGCCGTCTTCCCGTTGCGAGCCGCGCTCGTCCCCCGGCGCGCGTTCCGGCCCCGGGCTTCCAGGGAAACGCGCCGTCAGGCCGGGCATATCGACGGGAATGGGCAAAGGAGCCCCAGGGTGGGGAAATGTCAGTTCGTGGCGGGGCTCTCGCCAGAGGCCCACTGCTGGGAGGAGACGCGCACCACGCCCTGGCAGCGGGCGCAGACGCGGCCCTCCGAGTCCATCAGCTTCGCGGAGGCGAAGAGGGTGGACGGGCCGCCGTTGTCGATGACGGCCTCCACCCGGAGGTGGTTGCCGGTAGCGGGGCGCTCGAAGCTCATGGACAGCTGGACGGTGGCGCAGCGGCGGGTGGGGTCGCGGAGCGCCGGGGTGCAGCCGATGGCGAAGTCGAAGAGGGCGGAGAGCACGCCGCCGTTGACGGCGGAGGCCCCCAGGCCGCCCCGGTGCTGGGGCTGCACCTCCGGGAGCTCCACCACCACCATGCGTCCTTCCGGGAAGGACATGCGGGCGCCGAAGTGGCGCAGGGTGAGGCTCTGGTTGAAGAGCTCCGCGAAGCGGTCGAGTTTTTCCTGGGAGGGGCGGGACGGGGAGTCGGACATGGCGGGTGACCCTTCTTATAACCCACGCACCTGCCCGTCCCGAGGGCGGACGGCCCGGCGGGCGCCGGGGCTGGCGGAAGACCCGGCACCGGCGCGCGAAAGACGTTAGAAGACGGGGTCCTCCCCCTGGTGGAAACCCCGTGAACGCCCACGAAACCGCCCTCCTCGAAGACCTCAATCCGCCCCAGGCGGAAGCCGTGCTCCACGGCGATGGCCCCCTGCTCGTGCTGTCGGGCGCCGGCAGCGGCAAGACGCGCGTCATCACCCGCCGCGTGGCCCACCTGGTGAAGGTCCGCCGCGTCTTCCCGTGGCGCATCCTGGCCGTCACCTTCACCAACAAGGCCGCGCGCGAGATGCGCGAGCGCCTCACCCAGCTCCTGGGCGCGCAGGCCAACGACCTGGTGGTGAGCACGTTCCACTCGGCCGCGGCGATGATCCTGCGCCGCGAGGCGGAGGCCGTGGGCCTGACGAAGTCCTTCGTCATCTACGACGACGGCGACCAGCTCAACTTGGTGAAGCGCGCCATGCGTGACGCGGGCGTGGAGCCGGTGATGCAGCCGCGCGAGATCCTCCACCGCATCGACCAGGAGAAGAACGCCGCGCGCCTGCCGGAGGACATGCGCGTGGAGCAGGACGACGTCCGCGGGCAGATCGTCAGGCGCGTGTACGCGGGCTACCAGAAGCTCTTGCGCGCGGCGAACGCGGTGGACTTCGGGGACCTGCTGCTCCTGCTGGTGAAGCTCTTCCGCGACCGGCCGGACGTGCTGGATCGCTACCGCACGCGCTTCACGCACGTGCTGGTGGACGAGTTCCAGGACACCAACCCCGTGCAGTACGCGCTCCTGCGCCAGCTTGCCCCGCCGCCGTCCGCGAACCTGGTGGTGGTGGGCGACGACGACCAGTCCATCTACCGCTGGCGCGGCGCGGACGTGGACAACATCCTCAACTTCCCCCGGCAGTATCCGGGCGCGAAGGTGGTGAAGCTGGAGCAGAACTACCGCTCCGACCAGAACATCCTCACCGCCGCGCACGAGGTCATCTCCAAGAACCCGCGCCGCATGGCGAAGAAGCTCTGGAGCGAGCGGCCCCAGGGGGAGAACCTGGAGCTGCTCCTGCACCGTGACGAGCGCGCGGAGGCGCAGGAGGTGGCCCGGCGCATCCTGGCCCTCCAGCGCGAGGGCTTCATCAAGTTCTCCAGCATGGCCGTGTTCTACCGGACCAACGCGCAGAGCCGCGTGCTGGAGGAGGCGCTCCGGCTGGCGCGCGTGCCGTACACGCTGGTGAGCGGCCGCAGCTTCTACGACCGCGCGGAGGTGCGCGACGCGTCCGCGTACCTGCGGCTGATGGTGAACCCCCGCTCGGACGCGGACCTCCTGCGCGTGCTCAACGTGCCGGCGCGCGGCATTGGAGACACGACCGAGGAGCGGCTGACGGACTTCGCGAACGAGCAGGGCCTGAGCCTCTTCGAGGCCCTGGGCGAGCGCCACCGCATCCCCAGCCTCAACGCCACCGCGCAGAAGCGGCTGGGCGGCTTCCACCAACTGCTCCAGTCGCTGCACGCCTTCGCCCTCACGGCGAAGGACGCGGCGGGCGCGGTGGACCAGATGCTGAAGGAGACGAAGCTCGTGGAGACGCTCGTCGCCGAGGGCAGCGACGAGGCGCTCACCCGCGCGGAGAACCTGAAGGAGCTCCTGGGCGCGGCGCAGGAGTTCGACCTGAAGCGCGCGTCCGACATGGTGGCCTCCGCCCAGGCGGCCGAGGCGCGCGAGGAGGAGGTGCCGGAGGGCGTGGACTCCGCGCCGCTCACCGCGGACATCCCGCCCCTGCAGTCCTTCCTGGAGCAGATCAGCCTGGTGGGCGAGGCGGACGCGGAGGTGCGCGAGGGCCGCGTGGCGCTGATGACGCTGCACGCGGCCAAGGGCCTGGAGTTCGACGCCGTGTTCCTCACCGGCCTGGAGGAGGGCGTCTTCCCGCACTCGCGCGCGCTCAAGAGCGACGACCCGGACGGCGGCGAGGAGATGGCCGAGGAGCGGCGGCTCTGCTACGTGGGCTTCACCCGCGCGCGCAAGCGGCTCTTCGTGAGCCTGGCGCAGTGCCGCTCCCTCTTCGGCGAGCTCAAGTACAACGCGCCCAGCCGCTTCCTCGCGGACGTGCCCCAGGCGCTGTTCGGCTTCAAGGAGAACGACCTGCCGCCCCCGCCGCGCGCCGCCATGCCCCAGCGCCGCCGCGGCTGGGACGACGACGAGACGGGCCCGCGCGTGGACCGCAGCTACTCCCAGGCCTCGTCCGACATGGACGGCGTGGGCGGCGACGTGCGCGGCATGCGCGTGCGACACGAGCAGTTCGGCATGGGCCGAATCGTCGCCGCGGAGGGCAGCGGCCCCAACGCCAAGGTCACCGTGGAGTTCGGCGGCAACGTGGGCCTCAAGCGCGTCATCGCGCGCTTCCTCATCCCCGGCTGAGGGCCGCGCGGATCCGGTGCGGGCAGCGGTTTCCAGCAGGCGTGTGACGCGCTGCCTGCCCGGCCGGGGTGCGGATTGACTTCCCGGAATTTCCAAATTGGGATGAGCGCCAACGAACGGAGGCGCTTCCCCCCATGGCGCTACGTCAACGACGGTGGACTTCCGCGCTGCTCGCGGGATCCTTGAGTTGCCTGACTGCCTGCGAAGGCCAGATTTCTGACGCGCTGAACCCGCGCAATCCTGGCCCCGGCGGCACGAACAACCCCCCTCCCGCGGTGGAGCAGCCGGCGCGCTCGGTGCGCGTCGCCCGGCTGACGCATGCGCAGTGGCTGAGCAGCGTGAAGGACCTGCTCAAGCTGGACGCGCCCCCCACGGCGCTGGCGCAGACGTTCCGCGCGGATCCGGCGCAGAGCGGCTTCCTCTTCGGGAACGACGCTCGCGCGCTGGCGGTGGATGAGGCGCTGTGGAGCGCCTACCAGCGCGCGGCGGCGGACCTGGCCGAGCAGGTGGCCACGGACGCGACGAAGCTGGGCAGGCTGCTGCCTGCCGGCGACACGACGGATGAGGCGCGCGCGAGGGCGTTCGTGGAGTCCTTCGGCCTGCGCGCGCTGCGCCGCCCGCTGACCGCGGACGAGGTGGAGACGTACCTGGCGCTGTACCGCCAGGGGCCGCGGGGGTACCCGTCCATGGCGGCGTTCCAGGGCGGCCTGCGGATGGTGCTGGAGGGCTTCCTCCAGTCGCCCCTGTTCCTCTACCGCGTGGAGCGCAGCACGCAGGCGGCGGACGGGAAGGTGCCGCTGGACGGCTTCGAGGTGGCGTCGCGGCTGAGCTACGCGCTCTGGAACTCCATGCCGGACGACGCGCTGTTCGCGGCGGCGCGGGAGGGCCTGCTGTCGAAGCGCGAGGGCGTGGCCGCGGAGGCGCGCCGGATGATGGCGGACCCCCGGGCGCGCGACGTGGTGGACGCCTACCACCAGGTCATCTTCGACGTGCCCCGCTACGGGCGCATCCTGCCCAACCCCACGCGCTTCCCGAACGTCACCGCGAAGCTGGCGGAGTCCGCGGCGAAGGAGAACGCGCTCTTCGTCCAGGACGTCGTCTTCGGGCGCAAGGGGCGCTTCACGGACCTGCTCACGTCGCGCGACACCTTCGTCAACGACGAGCTGGCGCGCATCTACGGCCTCACCGGGACGTTCACCGCGGACTTCGTGCCGGCGACGCTGGACGGCACGCAGCGCCGGGGCATCCTCACGCAGGTGGGCTTCCTCGCGTCGCACGCGACGTCGTTGGAGCCGGACCCCATCCACCGGGGCGTGTACCTGTCCGAGCGCATCCTGTGCCAGAAGATTGGCGCGCCGCCGGCCAACATCCCCGCGCTGCCCGCGCCCAACGGCCGCACCAACCGCGAGGTGGTGACGTCCCACACGGAGGCGCCCGGCACGGTGTGCGCGACCTGCCACGCGACGTTGATCAACCCGCTGGGCTTCCCCTTCGAGAACTTCGACGCGGTGGGCGCTTACCGCACCACGGACAACGGGCACCCGGTGGACGCGTCGTCGTCGCCGGGCATCGGCGGACAGAAGGTGTCCGTGAAGGACGCGCTGGACCTGGCGGACGCGCTCGCGAACGCGCAGGGGGTGCACGCGTGCTACGCGCGCCACTGGGTGGAGTTCCTGAGCGGGCGCCCCGCGGCGGAGGAGGACGAGGCGCTGGTGCAGCGGCTGGGGAGGCTGTCGCAGTCGGGGCAGCTGTCCATCGTGGACCTGGTCGTCGAGGTCGTGACGGGCGTGGGCTTCGTGAGCCGCCACCCGGAGGAGCTGCCGTGAAACTGAGCCGTCGACACATGTTGCAGGGCCTGGGCGGCGTGATGCTGGGGCTGCCGGTGCTGGAGGGGCTCCTGCCCAGGAAGGCCCGGGCCGCGGAGGCGGGCGCGCTGCCCTTCGCCATCTTCCTGCGACAGGCGGATGGCGTGGCCACCGCGCAGAACACCGAGGAGCTGGGCAGCGAGCCGGAGCGCTTCTGGCCGGAGCCCCTGGGCAACCTCACCACCACGACGCTCGCGGGCAAGTCGCTGCTGGAGCTGGCGGACCACCGCTCGCGCCTGCTGGTGGTGCGCAACGTCAACATGAAGGACTACAACTACGGGGACGGCCACGCCCGGGGCGCGCTCCAGAGCCTCACCGCGCGGGGCCCCGCCGTGGAGGGCGTGGGCGGTGACTCCGAGGCGTCCGGCGAGTCGCTGGACCACCGCATCGGCCGCGAGCTCAACCCGCAGAAGCGCGACTCGCTCTTCCTCTACGCGGGGAAGGCGGGCGGCTGGCTGGGCGGCCCCTGCATCTCCCACCGCGGCAGCGCGTCGCGCCGGGCCGCGCTGCATGACCCGTGGGTGGCCTACCAGACCATGGTGGGCGGCCCTGGTGGCCTCACGCCGGAGGCGCGCGAGCAGTTGCTGGTGCGCCAGAAGAGCCTCAACGACCTGGTGTCGGGCCAGCTCAAGGCGCTCCAGTCCCGGCCGGAGCTGAGCAGCACGGATCGGCAGCGCCTGGACCTGCACCTGTCCAACGTGCGCGACCTGGAGGTGGCCCTGAGCTGCCGCGCCCGCGCGGACGAGGAGCTGCGGCTCCAGCAGGAGGCGCCCGGCTACAACAGCACGGACGGCGACAAGGTGCTGGCCACGGTGCGGCTGCACATGGACATCGCGGTGCTGGCGGTGGCGTGCGGCACCACGCGCTCGGTGGCCATCCAGGTGGGGGACGGCAACGACGGCTCCACGCGCTACCGCGACCCGACGACGGGGCAGCTGATGGAGAACTTCCACTTCATCTCCCACCGCCGGCTGTCGCACGACGCGCAGGGCAGCGTCATCGCCGGGTCGGACGTGCTGCACTCGCGCGTGGACGCGCAGTTCGCGCAGACCTTCAACTACCTGCTGGACCGGCTGGCGGCGTACGCGATGCCGGACGGCAAGAAGCTGGTCGACCAGGGCGTGTCCGTCTGGTTCAACGACCTGGGCAACGGGCCGGCGCACTCGGCGCGCAACGTCCCGTTCATCCTGGCGGGCAGCTGCAACGGCTACTTCAAGCAGGGCGTCGCGGTGACGGCGGCCGGCGGCAACACGAGCCCCAACCTCAACAAGATGCTCAACACGATTGGCGCCGCCGTGGGCCTGAAGAACGCGGCGGGCGGTCCGCTGGATGACTTCGGCGACCCCTCGCTCCCCAAGGGCCTGCTGACGGAGCTGCTGGCCTGAGGGTCGTCAGGCGTGGCGCGGGAGCTCCTCGCGCCACGCCGTTGACCCGATCCGCCCGCGCCCTTCCTCCCTTCATTTCACACAGAGGAGGAAGGGATGTTCCCAGCAATCCGCAGGGCCCTCACCGCGTCGCTCGCATTCGTCTCGCTGCTGTCCGCCGGTCCGGCGGCGGCGCACGGCTCCATGGAAGTCCCCCTGAGCCGCGTCTATGGATGTTTCAAGGAGGGGCCGGAGAACCCCCGGTCCGCCGCGTGCAAGGCCGCGGTGCAGGCCGGTGGGACGCAGGCCCTGTATGACTGGAACGGCGTCCGGCAGGGCGCCGCCAACGGGCGCCACCGGGAGCTCATCCCCGACGGCAAGCTGTGCAGCGCCGCCAATGAGGGTCACAAGGGCTTGGACCTGGCGCGCACGGACTGGCCGTCCACGCTCATCACCCCGGACAGCAATGGCCGCTTCGAGTTCGTCTTCCACGCCACCGCGGTGCACGCCACGGGCTACTTCCAGCTCTTCGTGACGAAGGAGGGCTACAACCCGGCGCTGCCGCTGAAGTGGTCGGACCTGGAGGCGACGCCCTTCTGCAACGTCACCCACGTGACCGCGGTGAACAATCGCTATCGCCTCGACTGTCCCTTCCCGTCCGCGCGGACGGGCCCGCACGTCATCTACGCCATCTGGCAGCGCGCGGACAGCCCGGAGGCCTTCTACGCGTGCGCGGACGTGAAGTTCAGCGACGCGCCGCCCCCGCCGGTGTCGTGGAAGGAATTGGGCCAGGTGCAGGCGCGTGAGGACCTGCCCGGGGCGAGCAAGGTGACGTTCCGCCTCTTCGACAGCGCGGGCCGCGACGCCGAGTCGTATCCGCTCACGCTCGACGCGGCGACGCCCGCGGCCACGTGGATCTACCGGCTGGCGCAGCAGGTGAACGCGGGCTCCAGCCGCGTGCAGGTGGGCGTGCTGCAGACCACGGGCAGCGTGTCGCCGGTGCAGGATGCGCTGGGCAACCGCGTGTACGCGAAGGAGACGGGCTTCTCGTTCCAGGTGGACATCGAGAAGCCCTCCACCGACGGCGGCACCGGCGGGTCCGCGCAGTACAAGTACCCGGCGGGCATCGACAGCTACACGGCGGGCACGCGGGTGGAGGGCACGGACGGGCTCATCTACCGCTGCAAGCCCTTCCCGTACTCCGGCTGGTGCAAGGGCGTGGCGTCGTACTACGCGCCGGGCGCGGGCATCGCCTGGCAGGACGCGTGGGAGCGCGCCAACTAGGAGCGTGTCGGGGTAATCGGAAGAACCGATTTGAAAGGGAGGCAGAGGCGTGGTGCTCTTTGCCTCCCTATGAGCAAGACCTTCCGCCCCTACGCACCGGAGCAGTCGGAGTTGCTGCCGCCC